>JANXNW010000208.1 GCA_025353905.1 Hymenobacter sp. | reverse complement strand
ATGCAACCCAACCAACCCCAAAACCCCGACCCCAACGCGCTCAACATTGAGTTGAGCGAGGACATCGCCGAGGGCGAGTACGCCAACTTGGCTCTTATTGCCCACAGCAACAGCGAGTTTGTAGTGGACTTTATCCGCATGATGCCCGGTGTGCCAAAGGCGAAGGTCAAGGCCCGCATCGTGCTCACGCCCGAGCACGCCCGGCGGCTGCTCGCGGCGCTCGAAGAGAATATCCAGCGCTACGAGCAAAGCTTCGGTCCCATCCGGCTGCACCAGGAAGCGCCGAGCTACCCGCTCAACTTTGGCGGGGCGGTGGGCGAGGCGTAGGGCAACCCGGACGCGGGAGAAGGAGTACCAGCGGTTTTCGGTACTTCAGTGAGAATTAATGGTACGATAACGTACCTTTAGCGCTTGGTTCTTCTCACACTATGGTTCATCTCGCTTACCTGACTTCACTAACCGTTAACTTGCTTAGCGGTAGTCCTTTCACCAGCCATCTGGTAGCTGTCCGTCGGGAGCCGGCCATCGTGCACATTGGGAAAATTCAGGCGGGTACGGCCGCGCTTAACGACACGTACCGCGTGGCAGGTGTGGTGACGGGCGTCTGCGCCGACGCGCGACGCGGGGGCTTCTATATCCAGGAAATGGCCGTCGACTCGGACGGCGACCCGACTACATCTGATGCGATTTTTGTCAGCCAGAAAGACCCGGTCGTACGCGTCGGCGACCAGGTGGTGGTTGAGGGCGGCGTAGAGCGAGTGGCACTCGGTGCAGACCACACGCAGGCGCAGCTCACGCGCGCATCGGTTACGGTGCGGGCCAGTAGCCACGCCCTGCCGGCGTTCGTCGTGCTGAGCCAGCCCACGTTTACGGCGGCTACGCTGCAAGCTTTTGCAGGGATGCGGGTTGAGCTGGGCCTGTCACTGACGGTATCGGAGGTTTACGACCTCGAAAAAAAGGGTGAGGTGTTGCTTTCGGCCGGTGGGCTGCTGTTTCAGCCGACGCAGTTCCTGGACCCGAACGACGAGCCAGCCACCGGGGTCAGCAGCACGGGGAGCAGCAACGTGGCCGCCATTCGCACGCTGGAGCAAGCCAATCGGAACCGTTCGCTGCTGCTCGACAACGCGCTGGCCGCCGTGCGTGGCCCGGTGCCTTTTCTGGACCCCGCCACGCGCACCTTGCGTGTGGGCAGCAATACACAGCGGTTGCGCGGCGTGCTGGGCTACGGCGAAGCTGGCTGGCGGCTCCACGCGCTGCCGGACTTGGCCGACGCGCCGGCTTTTGTGGTGCGGCGGCCGGCGTTACCGGCGTTTGGGCGCGTGGACGTGCGTCTGGCCAGCTTCAACGTGCTCAATTACTTTAATGGCGACGGGCAGAAGGCCGGTTTTCCGACCCCGCGCGGGGCACGGACGGCGGAGGATTTTGCCCGCCAACGCGCCAAAATTGTGGCTGCGCTCGCGGCCATCAACGCCGATATTGTGGGCCTGACCGAAGTAGAAAACGACGGCACCGGCCCGACATCGGCCGCGCAGGACTTGCTCCGGGGTTTGAACGAGCGCGTTGGGGCCGGCACCTACGCCCTGGTGGATGATGGTGGAGTCAGCCAGCAGCCCAACAACACGGACCTTATTCACTGCGTCATGCTCTACAAGCCGGCCGCCGTGCGGCTCCTCGGTCCGGCGCGGCTCGACCTCACGCCGGGCGTGTACGAGCGGCCCCCGCTGGCGCAGCGCTTCGCGGTGACGGGCGCGGATAAACGCGCTGAGAAGCTGACCGTTATTATCAACCATCTCAAGGCCAGAGGTGGTAACGCTCCCGGAGAAGAGGCCGACCAGAACGACGGGCAGGGCGCGTTTAATCATCGCCGCCGCGAGCAGGCCCACGCTCTGAGCCGCTTCGTCCAGCAACTGACCCGAGCCGATGCCACTGAACGGGTGGTAAGTATCGGCGACTACAACGCCAATTACGAGGAAGACCCCATCGACGTGCTGCGGGCGGCCGGATTGGTGGTTGTTACGCCGCCTACGAGCGCCTCCTACGTGTATCGGGGCCTTACCGGTTCGCTCGACCATTGCCTAGTTACGCCGAATCTGGTCGGATTTATCGACGTGCAGAAGTGGAACATCAACTCCGCGGAGCCGGCCTATCGGCAATACGACCACGCTGGCGCGGAAGCAGAAGCGGGTACGCCCTGCCGCTCGTCTGACCACGACCCAGTGCTCATCGGCATCCGGTTTATGGGCATCGCCAATGCGTCCATCAGCAACAGCGCCAGTCGCTTGCTCAAGTATCCGAACCTGACGCAAAGCCCCGGCGTGTTTCAGCTCTCAGACGTAGTGCCCGCCGCCGTGCAACAGCTCACGCTCGGCTTTTATCTGCCACAAGGCATTCCGCTGGTGCAACTGCAAGGCGCGCCCGCCGTGTTGCAGGCCGAGCTGGGCCGCTACACTGCCCACCTTGCGCCGGGCATCTACCAGGTCCGGCTACGTGCGCCGGGCGGGTTCCGGCTGACGCAACAGTTGATGAAGGAGTAACATATTCCTGAGTATGGAGGCGGGCAGTCAGGGCTAATAACTTGCAAAGAGTAGGTGTGGGGTCTGCCCCGCCCTGAAAATTAACTTTCTCGGCCGGTTTGCTATTGCCAAACCCGGCTCGTATCTTTGCGGGCCTGAAAATTTGGGGGCAAACGGCTCCCCTTCAACCCATCGCTAAATGCCAACCATCAACCAATTAGTACGAAAAGGCCGCGAAGCGCTGACTACCAAGTCGAAGTCGCCCGCGCTGGACTCGTGCCCGCAGCGTCGGGGCGTGTGCACCCGTGTGTACACCACCACGCCTAAGAAGCCGAACTCGGCTATGCGCAAAGTGGCCCGTGTGCGCCTTACCAACGGTAAGGAAGTGAACGCATACATCCCCGGTGAAGGC
>JANXNW010000202.1 GCA_025353905.1 Hymenobacter sp. | reverse complement strand
CAACTGCCCATCGAAAAGCCGGGAAAGGCCCGTGGCCGACGTTTGGCCCGTTGAGCTGATGAGGTAATCCGTGTATAAATCTAGCGTGCAGGCCATCGAAAAGCGTAGTTAGACCAGAAAACTACTGCGTAACATCAGATAGTAAGTGTTTGTCCCTAATCTAATTTCGGGCGGGGTAATCTATCGCCCATACTTTTTTAATGCTCGCAAGTCCCAAGTATCTGCTGCTGGCCTTGGTCGGCTTAGCGGCCTGCACCAATTCTTCGCCGGGGCTGACCATCGGCTACATAAACACGCCCAAGCTCATGCAGCAGTACCACGGCACTTTGACGCAGCGTCAGCGGGTAGCTGCCCAGGCCCAGGTGTGGCAGCGCAGCCTGGACTCGCTCACCACCAAACTCACTGCCGCATCGCGGCCCGCGTCCGAGCAGCAGGAGCAAGTGGCTCGCTACCGCACCGTACTCCAGCAGAAGCTGCAAGCCACCAGTCAGCGAGCTGACCAGCAACTGCTAACCGAAGTCAATGGCTACCTAAAGAAGTATGGGGCCGCCCACCACTACGACTTTATTTTTGGAGCTAACGATACGGGTAACATTGTTTTCGCCGCCGACTCGCGCGACCTGACGGCCGAAGTGCTCACAGGACTTAACCAGGAGTACGACACGGCGCACAAAGCGGGCCGATAATTTGGTGCAGGGACGACTCATAGCAGGGTGGGTCAGCGACCCGCGCTACTGCACCTGCTTCCGGTTGGGATAGGCGCTGAAGGGCACCTTAGTCCAGCACAAACTTGTCGGCGTCGAGCAGGAACGGGTTGTGCTGGCGAAACTCGCGCAGCGGGGCGGCGCGCAGCGTGTGGCTGAGCACGTCCTGCATGTTGCCGGCCTGGGCCAGGTACTCGCCGCGCATGTCGAGCAAGGCCGACTGGCCGTTGTAGACCAGGCCATTCTCGTCGGTGCCAACGCGATTGACGCCGGCCGTGTAGGCCGAGTTTTCGATGGCCCGGGCCCGCAGCAGCACCTGCCAGGCAGTAGCCCGCACTTCGGGCCAGTTGGCCACGTAGAGCAGCAGGTCGTAGGGCTGGGCGGGGTCGTTGCGGCTCCAGACCGGGAAGCGCAGGTCGTAGCAGATGAGCGGGCGGATGCGCCAGCCCCGCCATTCTTCGAGCAGCGGCGCGGTGCCGGCCGTGAACACCTCCTGCTCGCCGGCCAGCCGGAACAAATGGCGCTTGTCGTAGTAGCTGAACGTGCCGTCGGGCCGCACCCACAGCAGGCGGTTGTAGTAGTGGCCGTCGGCGCGGCTCAGGATGCTGCCCGTAATCACGGCGTCGTATTGAGCGGCCCGCGCCTGCAGCCAGGCTAGGGTGCTGCCCGGGAAGTCTTCGGCCTGGGTAGCCGCGTCGAGGCTGAAGCCGGTGGTGAACATTTCGGGCAGGATTATCAGGTCGGTCCGGCCCGGCCCCGACAGCGCCGAGGCAAGCAGCACGTCCAGCAGCTCCAGATTGGCCGCCGGGTCGTGCCAGTGCAGATTTAGCTGCACCATCGAAACCGTCAAATCCTTCATAAGAAGCTCGCTCATCAATAAAAAATGATAAACGACGCTGCAAGGTAGGGATAATTTTTTCGAGAAATTATTATATGTCGCCCAGATTGCTGCGCCGGTCGCTGCGCAGGTAATAGGCGGGTAAAAGGCGGATTGGGCTGGTGATTGACGCAGCCGCACTCACCGAAAACGTAACGAACTGATGCACCCAGCTGGTCGGGTGCGGGCGCTGGCGGGTGCGGCTCTCAGCCCGCTTCCGCGGCACCCGCGCCGCCCGGCACGGCAAATTCGGGGCGCGTGAGCTTCCAAATCAGTTCGTCGTAGGGCCGGTTATCCAGCATTCGGTAGAGCACGCCGGGGTAGGGTTGGGTTTGGATGAAGGCAGCGGCGGCCCGGCGGTCGGGGAAAGGGCCGGCGGCGGTGGCGGCTACGAGCGCGGCGCGGCAGTCGGCTTCGATGGCCGCGTAGTGCGCCCGCAACTCAGCCACGGTGGTCTGCACCCAGCGGTAGAGCTCGTCGGGCACCCGGTCGAGCCAGGGGTCCAGGGGCTGGCCGGTGGCGAGGTATTCCCAGAGATTGATGGTCGAAACCTGGCTTAAGATGCGGTGCAGGCGGCTGTACTCGGCAAACTTGAGCTTGACGCGCAAGCCCGATTGCCAGCGCACGACGAGGCCCTCCTCCTCCGCCCGGTCGAGGCGGACGCGTAGGGCAAATAAGTCAGCCGGGGTGGCCGCCGTGCCCGTAGCAATGGCGCGGGCGCGCGGAAAGCCCACGTCGGGCAGCATGGCCGGTTCCTGGCCGGTGGCCGTGTCCACGACGGCCAGCAGCACGAGCTCCTCGCGCCCGGCGTAGTCGAGCACGATGCGGTTTTCGGGGTAAATCACCTCGAACAGGTACGTCAGCGAACGGTCCAGGCCCGGCAGCCGGTCGGCGTATTTTTCCCGCAAAATCGCCGTGGCGCGCCGGGCCTGCTCGCCCATGAACGAGCCGCGCGTGGCAATGGCCGCCCGCCCGTCGTCGGTCCAGTACAAAATGCCCAGCGAGCCGTCGAGCTTCTCAAACACCTCGTAGGGGCCGGGCGGCAGCTCGGGGTTCGGCCCCAGCTCTTCGAGGTTAAAAAACTTCTCGAACGGCCGCGCCACCACCTCGTCCTGCCCGTTAAGAATCAGGCCCCGGCAGCGGCGGGTCCACTCCGTCCAGTGGCTTTCGTACTGGGTTTTGTTGGTGTAGTTATGCAGGTAGAGGTCGGCCGTGGGGTGCCGCTGCCGCTGAATATAGCCGGCGGCAATAAGGTCGAGCAAGTCGGGAGGCAGCATCGTTTCAAGGAGCAATTGAGTAGCAAGACATAGGTAATCAGTAGAAAGACTTTCATCAAGGGTCTAAAATACAACAGGTTGAAGTCTCATTACTTGCTACTTAATTCTGACTACTTACTTAACAGTTATCAATTAACATTTAACAGCCGTTCAGCTGAGCCAAGAGGCCCCGTTGAACGGCTGTTAAATGTTAGTTGATAACTGTTAAACGACTCGTGACTCACAGGGCCGGCACGTCGCTTTTCACCAGCTGCGGAAACAGCTGCCGCACGTGGGCCACTTTGCGGGCCGATACCGAAGCTACGTAAGGCTGGTCGGGGTGCAGGCGGAAGTAGCCCTGGTGGTAGTCCTCGGCCGGCCAGAACTGCTGGAGCGGGGCCACCTGAGTTACGATTTTCGCGTCGTAGAGCTTGGCCGCGTTCACGCGGGCAACGGCTTCGGCCACCGTTTTCTGCTCCTCCGGGGTGCGGTAAAACACGGCCGAGCGGTACTCAGGGCCGGAGTCGGGGCCTTGGCGGTTGAGCGTCGTCGGGTCGTGGCTGGCGCGGAAAAACACGTCCACGAGCGTGGCGTAGCTGATGGTTTTCGGGTCGTAGTACACGTTCACCGACTCGGTGTGGCCGGTGCGCTGCCCGCACACCTGCTCGTAGCTCGGGTTGGGCACGGTGCCGCCGGCGTAGCCGCTCACGACTTGCTTCACGCCCTTGAGCTGCTCAAAGGCCTCTTCCTGCGCCCAGAAGCAGCCGCCCGCGAACGTGGCCTGCGCCAGGCCGGTGAGGTCTTTCGGGGCGAAGCCCGTGGTAGGCGGCACCGGCCCGGCCGAGGCGTTTTGCGCCCGCGCCGGCTGTTGCGAGCCGCAGGCCGTGAGGGCTAAAATAGCGAAGGCCGAGAGGGCCGATAAGAGCTTGGTCATGGAAATGGGTTTTTGGTGGCCTGTGCGCGGCGGGTCCGCGCTACCGCTATTTACGCCGGCCGCGCCGCGGCCGGATCCCTGACAAACCCGCCGCCCGGCCGCCTGGTTCGCGCCCAGCCTCAGAGGGTGCGCTTGCTGGCCGGGTAGCGGTTGAACGTGCCCAGGCCCAGGGCCACGGCTTCGGCTTTGGTATCGGTTTGAGAAGCTGTGCCCGCCGCCGGCTCCCGGAAAATCGTGCCGCTGACCACCAGCAGCGAGCTGCCCGCCTGCTCGACCCGCGCCTCGGCCCGCAACTCGTCGCCGAGGCGCACGGCCCGCAGGTAGTTCATCTTGAACTCGACCGTGGACACCAACTCGCCGGTAGTGAAAGCCAGCGTGAGGGCCGCCGCGCCGAGCACGGCATCCATCAGCCCGGCCAGCACTCCGCCGTGGGCCACGCCCGGCGACGACAAGTGCTCCTCCCGAATGGTCATCCGGTACTCGGCCCGGCCCGGCTCGGGCACGTGCAGCACCAGGCCATTGACGCGCCCGTAGTGGTTTATCTCGTTGTAGCGGGCCACCAGCGCGGGCCAGTCTTTTTCAATGGTCAATTTTTTAGTGGTTAGTGGTGAAGGATGGGGCGCAAAGATGGGTCTGGCCGCCCGCTACCTTTGCCGGCCAGCCTAACTCGACCCGGCACAGCCGCGTAAGCCGTGATTTACCACTAACCACTGAAAATATGCCTTCCTTCGACATCGTGAGCAAAGTGGACCCGCAGACGCTCGACAACGCCATCAACACCGCCCAGAAAGAGCTGGCCACCCGCTACGACCTGCGCGACACGAAAGGCGGCATCGAGCTCGACAAGAAGGGCAACGTCATCACGCTCAGCTCCGAAAACTCGATGCGGGTGCGCGCCCTCGAAGACATTCTGCTGGCGCGCGTCGTCAAGCAGGGCATCGACGGCACGGCCCTCGACTTCACGGCCGAGGAGCAGGCCAGCGGCGCGCTCGTCAAGAAAATCGTGAAAGTGCGCGCCGGCGTAGACAAGGACGCCGGCCGTAAAATCATCAAGGCCATCAAGGACAGTAAAATCAAGGTCGAGGCCCAAATGCAGGACGACCAGATTCGGGTCACGGCCAAGAAAATCGACGATTTGCAGGCCGTCATCGCCCTGCTGCGCCGCGCCGACATGGGCCAGCCGCTGCAATTCGTCAATATGAAATAAATCGCAGATTGTGCAGATTGCTCGGCTGGTGTTGGAAGCTCGTCAGGTGTTGGATTCTAACGTATAGCATGACGATACTACCCTGAGTCCTTTACTACCCTGAGTCCTTTCGCTTTTTACGTCAGAATCCAACTCTTGACGAGCTTCCAACACCCGCCGAGCAATCTGCACAATCTGCGATTAAATCTAACCTCAGACGAGGTTCCAACACCAGACGAGCTGTCTGCACAATCTGCGATTAATGTACGATTTCACCGCTTTCGCCCACGTTGCCACCTGGGTTAGCTTATTGACGCTCACGCTGATGGAAATCGTGCTGGGCATCGACAATATCATCTTTATTTCCATCACTGTCAATCGGCTCGACCCCGCCGAGCAGGCCCGCGGGCGCACCATCGGGCTGCTGCTGGCCTTGTTGTTCCGGGTGGGGCTGCTGCTGAGCATTTCCTGGATTGTGAGCCTGCGCACGGCGCTTTTTACCGTGAACGTGCCCTCGGTCATCGACCATTTTGGCGTGAGCGGGCGCGATTTGATTCTGCTCGGCGGCGGTTTGTTTTTGATGTATAAGAGCACGTCTGAAATTCATTCCAAGCTGCAAGGCGAGGACGACGAGCTGCCCGAAGGCGGTGGCTACGCCCGCCTGCCGGCCATCATCGCCCAGATTATCGTCATCGACATCGTGTTCAGCTTCGACTCCATCCTGACGGCCGTGGGCCTCGTGGACAACGTGTTGGTGATGATTGCGGCCGTTATCGTGGCCATGGGCATCATGCTCGCGTTTAGCGGCGCGGTGGCGAGCTTCGTCAATCGCAACCCAACCATTAAAATGCTCGCCCTATCCTTCCTGATAATGATTGGCTTCATGCTCGTCATGGAAGCCGCCCACAAGGAGGTCGAGAAAGGCTACCTGTACTTTGCCATGGCTTTTTCGCTGCTGGTCGAGCTGCTCAACATGCGCCTGCGCAAGAAGGGCAAAGTCGTCGTGCTGCACGACTCGACCTCGGATTAGGGACGCAGGACAAGGAACTGTCATTGCGAGCGCAGCGAAGCAATCGCATCTGTTGAGCCACGTCGGACGAGTTGAACAACGGAGCCGAAAAGATGCGATTGCTTCACTGCGCTCGCAATGACAGCTGCTAATCCCTACTCACTTCCAGTCCGGCTGGGTGGCGTTTTGGAACAGCCGGGCGCGGCCGGCTCCGTTCAGGTCCATCGTCCAGATTTCGGGCGGGCTGCGGTCGTCGTTGGCGCGATTTACGAAGATGAAGCCGAAGGCGGTGGGCGCGTAGCGGGGCAGCAAGTCGTTGGTGCCGGGCGGCTTGCCCTGGCCCGTAGTGCTGCCCAGCGTACCCGATACGTCCACCGGCGTAGCCCCGGCGCTCAAAGCCTGGGTGAAAACGTGGGCATCGAGCTGGCGGCCGCCGGGGTCGTTGAAACCGGCCACGTCGCGGGTGTAAGCCACGCGGGTGCCGTCCACGTTGAAGCTCGGCGAATCAAGGCGGCCGGGCAGGTTGCCCACTAGCAATTGCGGGTTGGTGCCGTCCACGCTCAGCAAGTACAGCTCGCTGTCGAATACTTGCTGACCCACGGTTTGCACCACCAGCCGGCCGCCGTTTTGCACCGTCCAGTCACACTCCCGGAAGTGCCGCCCGGCGGGCGCGGTGGCTAGCAGCTGGAGGCCCGTGCCGTCGCGGTTGAGGCGGTAGAGCTGGTCGTAGTGGGCGTAGATGAGCTGCGCCCCGTCGGGCGACCAGCGGTAACCCACGCCGGGGTTGTTGTAGCCCTCGGCGGCGAGCGTCGTGATGCGGCGCTGACCCGAGCCGTCGGGGTTCATCGTGTAGAGCTGCCACGCGCCGGTCGCGTTCGAGGCGTAGGCAATCAGGTCGCGGTTGGGGCTGAGCTGCGGGGCCGCCACCACGGCCCCCCCGCCGCGGGTGAGCTGCACGAGGCTGGTACCGGCCGCATCCGACGAATAAATATCCGTGCTGCCGCCCACCGTCCGCACGAACAGGTAGCGGTTGTCGGGGAAGGGCTGGGTCTGGAAGCTCCACGTCGGCCCCAGCGTACTGATGCTGTTGGGTTTGCGTACCGTTACCTGCCAGAAGTAGCTCGTGCCGAAGCGCAAGCCGCTGGCCACTACGCTCGAATCGCGGCCGCCCGAGAGCAGCAGGCGCGGGCTGGGGTTGCTGCCCTCAAACAGGGCCACGTCGTAGGTGAGCGAATCGGCGCGGGTGCCGCCGGTGGGGTGCCAGCTCAGCTTGACGCTCGTGGGCAGGCCAGTGGCCAGATGGGCGGGCGTGGGTCGGCCCGGCGCGCCGGGTGGGCTGGTGCTGGTCGCCTTGTCGAGTAGCAGCGTAACGGCCTGGCTGCCCCCGGCCGTTACGGTCAGGTTAGTCGTGAGCGAGGTGTAGCCGCTGCGGCGCGTGAGCAGGGCCACCGACCCGGCTGGCACCTGCGGCAGCACGGCCAAGCCCTGTGCATCGCTCACGAACGAGCCGGAAGCCGGGTTAGTGCTCAGGTTGGCGTTAGCCAGCGGCTGGCCGGTGGCCGCGTCGCGCACGGTCACGCTCAGCGCCCCGTAGCTCACGGGCTGCACCGTGACGGCCTCGCACCCGGCCAGCAGCAGCGTCAGGGCCAGTAGCCAGAAAAGCGTCGGGTGTGGGGCGAGCCGGCGTAGCGAGTTTTTCACGGTGGGCTGGGAAAAAGAATGGGGAGAAAAATCTTCACTGTCCTAACGTGCCCCTCGCTTTCTTAGCCCCTCTCTTTGGGAGAGGAGAACTAGCGCGTAAAGACAAACAGGCTTGGCCGTCATGCGCCAGTACAGCAGCATCCAGCGGAACAACGGTAGTAGCAGAGCGAGCAGGAAAAAACCAGCGCGTATGCTGGCGAAGAAGCAAGTGCGCGCAAAAAAGGTCGGCGGGTGCACTGTCAGTAACTGGCTGCCCCCGGCCGCGGCGGGCCGTATTTGGCCAGGTGCGCCGGCATCTGCTCGTAGAAAACCTCGTGGTCGTAGCGGGTATCGAGGGCCTTGAAGCGGGCGATGGTGGCCGGCGCGAACGGGTTGGCTCCCTCGGCGCGCAGGGCCTCGCCGAGGGCGGCCAGCTCTTCGAGGTAGTGGGCGAAATTCTGGCCGCTGGGGTACATGTCGATGAACTTAGCTGGTGCGTCGCTGCCGTTCCAGAAGGTGTGGACGAGGCCGCGTGGGCGAAAATGCCAGCCGCCGGCCTTCACCTTCACCACCCGGTCGCCTTCGAGCACGCACACCGTGCCCTCGGTGACGCGCATAATCTCGTCGAGCGCGTGGTGGATGTGCGGTGGCGGCCCCATCTGCCGGGGCTTGAGCAGGCACTCGACAGCCGAAAATTGGCCGCCCGTCTGCTGGTGCTGCATTTTCACGCCTACGGCCATGCCGAGCACGTTGAGTGTAGGCGCGTGGTGCGCGTTAGTGTAAGCCGCCACATGGACGGGTTCAAGCTGCTGGTAGGTGGTCATAGAAGTGAAGGAGTGAAGCAGTGAAGCAGTGATTTAACGCGGCCCGTCGCCCGTTTACCTGGCCCCCATTCACAAGTCACGGCGCACCGAATCCTGCGCCAGCAGGTGCCCCGCGTCGTCGTAGACGCGCAGGCGGAGGCGATAGTGATTGCCGGGCACTTCGCGCCACTCAGCTTGCGCCAGCTCGGCTTCCTGGTGCGGCCCCAGGTCGAAGCTGCCCGCCTGGGTGCTGATGGCGTGGCTCCGGCCCCAATGCTCGGTCGTGAGCTGGTAGAAGTAGCGGGCCGGCTGGTCGAGCAGGCTGCGGCAGTAGCCGCTGGCCGCCAGCTGCCGGGGCGACACTTGCAGCACGAAGCGCACCGCGCAAGGCGCGGACGCGGGGGCAGGCGCGGATGCGAGGTGGGGAGATGGGATAGCGCCTACGGCTCCGAGGAGCGGCAGGGCCAAAAGCAGCGTGCGTACCATAGCGAGGAGTAGAAAGGTGATGTCAAAGGCCGGTTGGTTGATGGTCGATGGTCGATGGATAGGATTCTGTTCTGACGGCAAGCACGCGCGAATGCGCCTAGTCAGCCGCGCGCGGGCGAATTACTGAAGTGGTTATTAAGCAGTAACTTGTGTATCGCGCGCCGGTTGAAATTCCTCTTATAACTCCCACCAAGGCTCGGCGGAATCAACCCGGCGTTACGGCCCCACGTGGCCCTGCTCGATGCTGAGGCGCATGTCGTGGCCGCGCATCTCCACCCGGTAGCCGGGCACGGGCGAGGCCCCGGTTTCGCGCTGCGTGAGCACGTTGTTGGTGCCGGTCTGGGTCAGCTCGTACTGGCGGCGGCTGGCGGCCACGTCGCTCACGATGCGGTTGCCGCTGCCCTGCTGGCGCACATCGAGCGCGTTCTGGTCGCCGGTGAGGCGGCCGCGGAGCGTATTGGCCGTGCCTTGCTGTTGCAGGCTAGTCTGGTTGCCGCTGCCCTGCTGGGCGTAGTCGACGCGGTTGCCGGTGCCGTTTTGGGTCAGGTCGAGCACGTTGGCCACGCCCGCCTGCACGATGTACGCCTCGTTGGGCGGTGCGCCCTGGCTGGTTTGGCTCAGGGTGGCGGCGTTGTCGCGGCCGGTTTGCAGCAGCGTGGCCGCGTTGCGCGGACCCACGACCGTACGCACATTCAGCAGCCGGTCGGGGCCGAGGCCCTCCACCAGCTGCTGAGCGGTAACGTCCGGTCCGGTCGCGGGACGGGTCTGGGCCTGGGCGCTGAGCGCCCCGCCGCAAATCAGCCAGCCAGCTAGTCCACTGGCTCCGAGCCGAAATAGTGTTTTCATAGCTTAAGAGGTTGAAAGTGACAATGGACACCCAAAAAAGCAAGCCCGACTCCGAAGAGTCGGACCTGCTTTCCGTCGGGGCGCTATTGCTGCACCACGACGGCCGTGTGGCCCACGCCTTGCTGGTCGGTCACGCTCCAGTTGCTCACGTTCGACTGCGTGGTAGTGGCGAAGTTGTTGTGCCCGTCGAGGGCCGTGCCGGTGCTGCTCCGCTGCGACTGCTGAGCGAAGTTCTGGCCGCTGTTCTGCTGAATCACGGCTTTGTTCGAGTAGCCGTTCTGGCTTTGGAAGGCGGTGTTCAGGTCTTCGTCTTCCTGCACGATTTTGGCTTGGTTGCCGGCTCCGCGCTGGAACTGAGCGGCCAGGGCGCGGTCGCCCTTTTGCTCCATGTTGGCGATGTTTTTACCCGCGCCGCCGGCGGCGATGCTCACCTGGGCCTGGTAGCCATCCATGCGGTCGTCGGCCATGTCACCGGCGCGGTTCTGAATCATGTCAGCCGTGTTGCCGGCTCCCGAGGCGTAGGTCTGGAGCACGTTGCCGTACTCGTTGAGGCCGGCTTGCAGCACGTACGAGTCGTTTTGATGGCCGGGGCGGGTATACGGACGCGCCACGTTGTTCGGGCCAGGAATCGGGGTGATGGTCAGCGAAGCCGGACCCGTCAGGGCCGGCTGGGTGTAGTTGGTTTGGGCGTTGGCGGCTCCGGCCAGCGTGAGGCCGGCGGCGAGCAGCGTGAGGTTTAGGAGCGTTTTCATACGTCGAAAAAATAAAGTTGAAAAAAGTGAAACATTTAAGCCTCTTTCCGGAGAGAACGGGTCAAAAGTAGAAGGCCCTTATGCAGGTTCAATCTTTTATTTTTCGGAAAAGTTGAAAATATAATTAAAATAGTACCAAAATGACAGCGACACACTATTTTTCTTAAAAAATACAATTACCCTGATTAAATATATTTCAGATGAAAACGGCCGTTTAGCGAGTATAACTACCTGTTTACCTGAATTTAGTATGCTAATCTGGTACGATTATTTTGCTAATTCTACTCGAATATTGACTTTGGATAGTTAAATAACATTAGCCAATAAAACGCCAATATCAGCCACGAAAGCAGGTTTTGGAATCTAATAGCCAAGCTGCCGCGGCCGCCATTTAGCGGGCCACGCTCACGGCCCGCACCGGGCGCGAGCCGACGTACAGGCGCAGGCCCGCGCGTCCGGCCAGGTAGAAATCGTTGCGGCTGCCCGCCGCCAACCCGTCGAAACGGTCGCTGAGCAGGTAGTGGACGTTGCCGCCCACGCTCAGCCCGAGCCGGGGCGTGAGCAGGTATTCGGCCCCGGCCCCAGCCAGCAGATGGGCTACGACCGGCGGCGGCTCGGCAGCCAGCCCGGTCGCGACGGGGCCGGTGCGCATCGTCGCGCCCGCGCCCACTTCCACGTACGGCGTGAACGCGTCGCGCGGCAGCAGGCGCGCTTGCAGGCCGCCCTCGGCGTAGTGAAACAGCTGCTGGAAGTAGGCCCCGCCCGGTCCGGCCGCCAGCTGCCCCCGCCCGACGTTGGCAAACGCGCTCACGCCCTCGCTGAGGCGGTAGTGCAGGTTGACTTCGACCACGGGCCGCACGAGGCCGTCCGCGTAGTCGCCCTGGTAGCGGAGCAGGCCCGCGCTCAGGCCCAGGCTCAGGGGCGGGCGGCGGGGCAGGGTTTGGCGGCCGAGCGCGTCGAGGTCGAGGTTGCTTTCCTTCTCGCGCAGGTAAGCCAGCCGGCCAGGGCCGCGCCGCTCAGTCGAGTCACGCGGGGCCCACAGGTGGTCGTCAAAACCTTCGTAGATAAGGGCCTGCACGGCTTTTTCGATGGCTTCCTTGACGGCCATCTCGCTCGGCTCGTTGTAGGTGAAGCCGGTTTCGGCTTCGAGCAGACGCTTGAAGCTCACAAACTGAAACACGCCCGCGTCTACCTGCTGCGAAAGGATGGTTTTGGAGGTGTACACCGTGCGGAAGATGCGCCCCGAGTTGGTGCTGATGGCTCGCAGATAGACCGTTACCCGGTCTTGCCGGTACTGGCCCGACGCACCCACCCCGAAATAGCGCAGCCCGCCGCCGCCGGTGATGATGTTGGCATCGTAGGAGATGATGCCGCCTTCGAGGATGATGCCGGCGAAGAGCAGCGGGGCCAGGTTGGGCTGCTTCACACCGGTTTGCTCGGTGAACTCGGCGCGGGTCGAGCGGATAATTTTGCGCTCGTTGAGCAGGTTGCCGATGTTTTCGCGCTCAATCGGCTCGAACCAGCCCGACTCGTCGAGCGCCCGAATCAGGATGCTGGTCGTGCCCTGCGAGACGGCCGTCGAGAAGCTCGCCCCGCTGGTCTGGGGCTTGTACTGCCCGGTCTGGTCCCGAAACTTATAGACGGCCACCACCGTGCGCTCGCGCGGGGCGGGCAGCTGCTGCCAGGTGGCGTTGCGGCCAATTTCGGCCCCGAGCCGGGCGGGCTGCGGCGCCAGCGGGTGCTGGTGCAAGTACGGCACACAGCCGCCGAGCACGCTCAGCAAGCCGGTCGCCAACGCGATGCGGGCGGCACCAAGTTTCGCCACGACGCGGGCGACGTGAGATTTTGCCGCGATGTGGGACTTAGCCACCGCGCGGGCGGGGCGGATTTTCCAAGGATTGCGCATAAAAAACTGCGCTTAAATGCCGCCCGGAATGGTGACCGTCGTCTGGTTACCGGTACTCGTGTCGGTGACCAGAATGATGACGCTGCCGCCCGCACCCGCCGACACTTGCACCTGGTAGCCGCCCACCGAGTACGAGCCGGGCTTGAGCGTGCCTTGCCCGAACTGCGAGGTAATGAGGCGATTAGTGAGCTGCGAGAGAATCTGCTGGTTGAGGTTATTGGCGAACTGGGCCAGCGGGTCGGCGGCGGCCTGGGCCTGGGCCGGGTCGGCGATGGCGTTTTGGGCGGTGGCCGCGCTCAGCAGCCACGAGTAGTTAAAAGGGTTGCCGCCCCCGAAAGCCGGGTTTTTCGGCTCGTATACAAAGTCCTGGGCGAGGGCCAGGCGCGGCAGCAGCGTGGCGGCCAGCAGCAGCAGAAACAGGCAAAGAGGTTTCATAGTGGGGAAGGAGGTGAAATGGTGAGGTGGTGAGTTTTCAGTCCGTCCTCGCAATGCGTGAACGCACCCTAAAACGTCTCCGGCGGGGCGCGCTGGCCGGCTTCGAGCTGGCGGCTCACGCGCTGGTTATCGAGCAGCTGGGCCTGGGTGGTGGCCACGGCTTCGGCCACGGCCTCGGCGAGCTGGTCGGGCTGGGTGAGGAGCGGAAATTCGAGCAGCTCCAGCTCGTTCACCGTGAGCACGAGCAGGCCCTGCCCCGCGCGGCCGGGCCGCTCGGTCAGCGTAATGAGGTAGTCCTCGCTGCCAAACGGGGCCTCGAACTGATTGGTGAACAGGTCGAAGAAGTCGTGGCCGGGCTTGGTCAGGGTTTGGTCGAGCACGAGGCCCACCGCCTCGGGGCCGGCGGCTGGGTGGTGCTGGGCGCTGGAATCGGCACGGAGCAGCAGGCGCAAGGCTTCTTCGAGCTGGGCCGGGGGCAGGGCAGCCGGTGCGGGTCGGGCGGGCTGCCGGGCGGGGGGCTGGTTCGGGGGCTGGAACTGCTGAGCCTGGGCCGCACTCAAGTTTAAGCTCAGATTCAGAACCCAGCCCAGGCCCGGTAACCCGAGCCAACGGCCCGGCCAACCCCACGAACTAAAACGGCTTGCCCCTGCCGGGCAAGTGCCAGCCGAAGCTGGCGGGCACAAAGTCGTCACGAGAGCGTAGGACTGGCCGGGTCTGCTTAAGCCAAAGCCCCGGAGCTACCCTGACCAGGAGCGGTCGTCGGGTAAAGGACAGGTAAATGTACCATTAAAAAATGGAAATATTACGCGCAGCATTTCGCGGGAATAAAGCCCGGCCATCGGCCCACCTAACGCCGTGCTCCCAACGCGGTCCGGGAGCCAGTCCCTTTGCGCGGCGGCGGTTGAAAGAATCAAGCACTTGATTCCGGCGTGTCAGCTAAAACAGCCTCTTGAAGCAGTCTCCAGGTCAGGGTACAGGGCGGGCGGGCAGCGAAAAGCCGCCCGCCCGTAATTTTTGCCGACCTACGACCTAAGGCAGCTTCTTATAGTTTGTAGTATGAGCAAAACCGACGAGTCGCTACGGGTTGTGCCGAACGGAGTCCTGCGCGAGGAGTCGCCCCGCCTCGTCATACACGCGCAAGCGGAGGCGGTAGCGGATGCCGGGCACTTCGCGCAGCTGCGTCTGGGCCACTTCGGCTTCCTGGTGCGGCCCCAGCTCGAAGCTGCCCGACTGCGTGTTGATGGTCCTGGTGGGGCCCCAGCGCTCCGATTCGAATTGGTAGTAGTAGCGAGCCGGCTGGTCGAGCAGGCTGCGGCAGTAGCCGCTGGCAACCAGCTGGCGCGGCAACGCCTGCAGCACAAAGCGCACCGTGCACGGTGCGGTGATTGGAGCCGCAGCTGAAGCAGGGCGGCGGAGTGGAATAGCCCCAACAGCCCCGAGAAGCACAAGCGATAAAAACAGCATGTGTGCCATTGCGAAAAGCAACAAAGTGAAGGCCGGTACTGGTCAGGGGCGTGGCGCTTTTGAAGACTGTTGAGGGGCGTTCTGGTTGCGTTGCTTGCTCATACTGCTTGATTACGCCGATTGGTTGTCTTGGCCAGCCTGTTTTTGCTGCGAAAGCGAGTGACGCTTCGGGCAGAGCCGGCTAAAAATGGCCATGGGCCGCCCCGGTATCGGCCGCTGTGGTCGTACCCGGCGACCGGAGGCTACGCCGCTCGGCCGGCAGGGGCCGCGGCCGGGGTAAGGCAAGTGGCCCATTTGCGACTTGCCTGCCAAATGGGGAGCAGCCTAAAGCCGGCAAGTGAATTCATGCGCAGAAACTGAAAAACAGGAGGACAAAAAGCTCTTTCTCGGATAAGTTAGGTCAAAATTACCCGGATATTTCGCAACAAACAAAAAATTCAACTGGAAAAATTAAAAATATAATTCAAATAGTGCCAGAATCTCAAGAAGAAAGCTTTTGCTTTTGAAAAAATGCAATTGACTACGAACAGAAGACAGAATGCTCATGCGCAGGTAAACAACGCAGATAAACACTTGATAATCCGTAAGCAATAAGCTATGATTAACTGAAATCGACACTCAAAATTTATAAATAGCTGCTTTGCATAGTTAAAGAAAGCAGGTTATTATCAAACTTTCCACTGATTTCACCCGGCCCAGGCGCTTGGTGGCCCCGTGAGGCTGGAAGCTCGTTCGGGCCAATTCAGCCGGGCCGAAAGCGCTAACCGCTGGGCGGGCAGCTGCGAGTAGGGGCGCTCCGACGTACTTCGGCCGGAGCTGGTTGGGTTCGCTCGTTTGAGCGCGGGTTTTTTGCCGTTGGATAGCGAGAGCTCACCGCTGCCGCCGCCAGCGGCCGGGCGCGTCGATGAGGGCGGCCAGGCGGGCCTCGAGGGCTTTGAGAGTAGGCGGCGCGCCGTCGTAGTCCTGCACGCGGTGCTGACGGCCGGCACTGGCGTAGCTCAGGTAGGAAGTGGGCAGGTCGGTGCGGTCACTGACGTAAGCCGGGGCGAACTCGAAAAATCGCGCGGCCGCGAAAGCCTGCGTCAGGGCTTGGCGCTCGGCCGGGCTCAGCCGGCCGGCGTAGGTGCCCGTACGCGGGCCGTGCTCCTGGCCCTGGTAGCGCATCCGGCCGTCGGCGAAGATGGTGAGCACGTCCACGGGGCAGGGGCCGAAGCAAGCGGTGCGCTCAAAGCGGATGAGCACCGCCGGCTCGGGGCGGGGGCGAGGACCGACGGGCGCGGCGACGCACCCGGCCGGATGTGCTAGCAGGACCAGGCTTAGCGTGAGGCTGATAAGCAGCAGATGGAGCAGCGGCGGGCGGGACATAGCGTGTAACATTCGGGGGTGAAAGCAGGTGGGACGGCCGACGCGGGGCCGGATACGCAATTGAAGTCGTAAGTTTAACGTCTCAAATCTAAACTCGCCTTTATTCCCACCCACTTACAATTTCCACGCCCAATGAAGAAAACACTCCTCCTCCTCCTGGCCATGACGGCCCTGCGCGGGCTGCCCGGCGCGGCCCAAACGACCAACCCCGTGTTTGAGATGCGGCCGGGCGAGCTTACCGTGTGCCCCTCGCGGCCCGAAACGATGAACACCCGCGTGGCCCCGCCCGTGGCTTTTCTGCGCGGCGCGGCGGCGACCGGGGCCGAAATCACGGTGACTTACAATGGTTTTACGCCCCAGGCGCGGGCCGCGTTTCAGTACGCGGTCGACATCTGGAAAACGCAGCTCAGCTCCTCCGTGCCCATTCGGGTCAACGCGACCTGGAGCGTCCTGGCACAAAACGTACTCGGCTCAGCCGGGGCCAGCACCTATTTCCGCAACTTTCCGGGGGCACTTCAGGCCAACGTGTTTTACCCCGTCGCGCTGGCCGAAAAGCTGGCTGGCCAGGACCTGAACGGCCCCGCCAACCCCGACATCGTGGCCAATTTCAGCTCGGCGACTGACTGGTACTACGGCACCGACGGGGCCACGCCCGCCGGCCAGTACGACCTCGTATCGGTGGTGTTGCACGAGCTCTGCCACGGGCTGGGCTTCATCGCCTCCACCGGCTACGACGCGACCAGCAAGGAGGGCAGCTATCCGACAACGCCCCTCACGTTCAACACGTTTATAGAAAACGTGGCCGGCCAGCGCCTCACCGACCCGGCCCTGTTTACGAACCCCTCGGTGGCGCTCGGCACCCAGTACACGGGTAATGGGCTTTACTTCAACGGCCCACTGGCCGTGGCCGCCAACCCGACCCCGACCGAAAAGCGGCCCCGCCTCTTCGCGCCGACAACCTACTCGCCCGGCTCCAGCATCTCGCACCTCAACGAGCGAACCTACCCGGCCGGCGACATCAACTCGCTTATGACCCCCCAAATTGGCGCGGCCGAGGCCATTCAGAGCCCCGGCCCGATTGTGCTGGGTATGTTCAATGACATGGGCTGGTTTGCGACGGCCATTCGCCACGTGCCGCTGCGCGATACTGAAATTGCCCAGGACTACCCCGTGCTGGCCACCATCGTGAGCGACGGCACCATCACGCCGAACTCGGTCAAGCTCAACTATACGGTGAACGGCGGCGCGCTGCAAACCCGCGTGATGACGGCCACCGGCCCGGCCGGCCAGTACCAGAGCAGCATTCCGAACCCGGGCCTGGGCACCACTATTCGCTACTACCTGAGCGCTTCGGACAACGAAACTGCCCGCACTTATACCGCGCCCGGCCAGCCGGCGCCCGGCGTCGCGGGGCAGACGGTTTATCGGTTCGTGGTAGGGCCCGACACCACCCCGCCCGTGGCGCAGCACACCCCGCCCACCTACCTGTTTGCCAACCAGCTGCCCTTGCAGCTCGAAGTGCGCGCCACCGACAACGTGGGCGTAGCCAGCGTAAGCGTACCGTATTCGATAAACGGCGTAGCCCGGACTCCGCTCACGCTGACCCTACAGGGCGACGGCGTCACGTACCGGGGTCAGCTCAGCACGGTGGGCGGGCCCATCGTGGCCGGCGACGCGCTCAGCTACCGCGTGGTGGTAGCCGACCGGGCCGCCACCCCCAACACCGTCACGCTGGGGCCGTTCGCGGTGCCCATCGTAGGCCTGAAGGCACCCCAGACGCAGTACGTGAATAGTTTCAACGCCGCCAGCTCCGACTTCGTGGGCCGGGGCTTCAGTATCACCCAGCCAGCGGGCTTCGCCGACCCGGCCATCCACTCCCGGCATCCCTACCCCGACCTCGACTCGCTCATCTACCAGCTGCTGGTACCGATTGTGGTCAAAGCCGACCCGGCCCTGGCTACGGTCAAGTTCGATGAAATCGTGCTCGTCGAGCCCGGCGAGGCAGGCAGTGTTTTTCCCAACGAAAATTTCTTCGACTACGTGGTGGTAGAGGGCAGCCTCGATGGGGCTAAATGGACCCCGCTGGCCCCTGGCTACGACTCGCGCGACAACACCCAGTGGCTGGCCACCTGGAACAGCGCCTCGGATGCCGCCGGCAACTCGACCGCCGTGGGCACGCCCGCGCTGTACGCGCCGCGCACCATCAGCCTGCGCGACAAATTCGCGGCTGGGGCCGTCGTGCAGCTGCGCTTCAAGCTCTTCGCCGACCCGGGCTCCTTTGGCTGGGGCTGGTCAGTGGATAACCTCGCCATTCAGAATACGGTGCTCGCCACCCGCGCCGAAACGCTCACCGCCGGGGGCCTGCGCGCGTACCCGAACCCGAGCGCCGACGGCCTCACGCGGGTGCAGGCCCGCCTGGCCCGCCCCACCGCCGGCCTCGAAGTACAGGTGCGCAACACGCTGGGCCAGCTGCTGCTGCGCCAGCCGCTGCCCGGCACCCTCACCCAACTCGACCAGCCCCTCGACCTGCGTTCGCTCGCCGCCGGCCTGTATTTCGTCAGCCTGACGTCGGGCACCGAAACCACAACGTGCAAGGTGGTCCGGGAATAGTCAATGAGCAATGAACAATGAACAATTATCAATGAACAATGAACAATTCAGAACAAGCCCAGCGTGGTCGAAACTAAATTGTTCATTGCTCATTGCTCATTGATAATTGTTCATTGTTCATTGCTCATTGATAATTGTTCATTGTTCATTGCTCATTGATAATTGCTCATTGATAATTGACTCAAAACCCGCTCGGTAGCCAAATCCAGTAGGCGGCGCGTGAGCTCGGGGCGGTGCTGACGGAAGAACGCCAACTCGGCCACCGCGAAGTGGCCGCGCACAAGGCCGGTAATGGTGGCCCGCAGGCGGGCGTTGCGCCCGAGCAGCTCGCGCAGTATGTGCGCCTGCTGCTCGGCGGTGGCCCCGGCCAACGGCAGGCGGTAGTCGGCCACGAAATCGGCCACGAGGGCCAGCAGCGGCTCATTTTGCAGCTTGAGTAGCGGCCGCAGCACCTGCTGCTGGAAGTCGGCCACGGTGGCCGGCGTAGGGATGGCGGCTGGCTGGCCGGCCACGGCGGGCCGCAGGGCCAGCAGCGCCGCGTCGGGGCGAAGAAGGGTGGAGTCGGGCATGAAAATTTGAGGGGGGTTACGGCGTGAGTAACAAAGCAAAAAATGCGTCGGTAAATCCCCACGGGATTTGTGGCTCGCCTGTTACGGAAAACAGTATTTCGACCAACAAAAAAGCCCGGCATCAACCGGGCTTTTTTGTTGAAAAAAAGTCAGCCCGTCGCTAGTGCTGCACCGTCACGCGGGTGGTGTAGGTGCCGCCGCTCGTCGTGACGCGCACCACGTACACGCCGTTTGCCAGCCCGGCGGTGCGCAGCGGCACACCGACCTGCTGGAACGTTGCTCCCGAGCTTGTGGCCCGGAGCACCGTGCGGCCGAGCGCGTCTACGAGGGATACCTGCACCGGGGTGCTGCTGGCGAGCGGCGCGCGCACCAGCAGCTCGTCCTGGGCGGGGTTGGGGTAGGCTTCGAGGGTGCTGGCGGTGCTGACGCCGTTGCGGGCAGCCAGCACGACGGGTGAGATGCCAGGCGGCAGTGTAAAGGATGGCACGATGCCCGTTACCTGGGGTACGCCGGCGGCGCTCACATCGCCGGCTTTGGCTTCGAAGCCCATGCCGCGGCGCGCGAATACCGTCCAGATGAGGGCCGCGTTGGCCCCGCCGTTGCTAAGCGCGTCGGCGCTGAGGATGGCATCGCGGGCATCCAGAAAGCTTGGGCTGCAGGGCTGCAGCTTGCAGCCGTCGAGCACCAGCTTCAGCGAGAGGTTATTACCACCGGTAAGGGCGTAGAAGTCGGGGTTGTAGCCATACTTGTAGATGAGCTGCCAGTTCAAATCCCAGAGTACGGAGCACCACACTTCTCCCACGGCGTGGGTCAGGTTGGCCTGGCCCGCGCCGGTGCCCAACTGCGCGTAGGTGTAGTTGTTGCCGGTGGCGCTGAAGTTGGTGCTGTACGGTTTGATTCGGAAGCCGGGGCCGGTGGCGATGGACTGGGCCATGTCGTAGGTACCAATGTAGCGGTTGGTACCGCCGTCGTCGCCGGGCTTGGTCGTCATCCAAAGCCCGAAAAAGTCGCTCCAGCCTTCGCCGCCGAGCTGGTTGCCAGCGGTATTGTTCAGACAAGTCACCACCGAAGGGCCGCCGGTGAGGCGGTTGCTGATGCCGTGGCCATACTCGTGGGTCATCACCCCGCTATCGAACGAGCCGTCAATGTCGGGGCCGGGGGTGGCTACAACGGAGAGCGCAGCGCCCCCCGTGATGGCCGCGCGCAGCCTGAAACCATCCGCTCCGCTGATAAAAATGGCCGGAATGCGAATGCCCACGGTGTCGGTGCCGCCAAAATTAACCAGGTTCGTGGTAGCCAGCGAGTCGAACACGATAACCCCAGTGGCCCCATTGGCCTGGGCGCGTTTGACCTTGGTAGCGAATGCGTTGGTCGCCCCTGGGCTCAACTGGAGCTGCGGACAGCCCCCGCGCTGGATGAAGGCGATGTTGCCGCTTACGGCGGCCGCGTTCACGAAAGGAGAGGCGCAGCCATGAGCCCCGTTATTGGCCGAGACGCCGTCGTTGACCAACACGAGATTGCCAGCTAACGGTTTGGTAGCGAGGCGTGGCCCGAATGCCACGGTAGTAAATCGATAAGCTCCGGCTACGGCTGCTGAGCCAGTTACGGTCAGCGAGTTGGCGGGCGGGTTATCGAACAAATACATCTGCATCCGGCCGCTGCTGCCGTCGGGTGGGGTCGAAAAGTTAGCATTATTGCGGCCGCTGCCATCCTGCGCTTCGGCCCGCACGAAATCATTGCCCGCGCCTTTTCCAGTCAGGTTTTTGTATTGAAAATTGCCCGATACCTCGTCAAAGCCGTGCGCCAGCATCACGTCGTGCACCACGTTGTTCCAGTAGAATAGGTTGGTGATGCCGGCAGCCAGATTACCCGCATCGCGCGCTGTTTTGGTGCGTTCAAAGGCGAAGTCGAAATCCAGGCTGGCCCCTCCATCGGGCGAGGCAGTGGCCAGGCCCAGGTTGGGGCTGGTCGTGTTGGTAGTGGTGCTGTTATCATCATAAGCCGCCACGTTGTTGCCGCGCGTGAGCTGCCGGCCGCTGGATAGCAAAGAGTACGAATCGGCAAAAAAACTGCTCGGTGCCAGGCCCTGGCCCACTTGCCAGCCGTAGGGCGACCACGGCGTAGCGCCGGGCAGTGGCACGCTCACGCGGGGCGACACTAGGGGGTTTTCGCCGGGCATGGCCACTACGGTCAGGCTATTGGCCACGCCGGCCGCGCCGCGCGCGGCGGCCGGCGTGGCCAGCCCGAAAGGGGGCCGGGCGGCGGGCTGATTGACGGCCGGCAGCAGCGCCCGGCGGCGGGCTTGCGCGCCCAGCGCCTGCGGCCCGAAGCTGGCCCGCTCCTCCACTACGTAGTCGCTGCGGTCTACGAGGCGACCGGTGCGCGCGTCGAGGCGCACGTCGTAATGGTGCTGCTGGTCGAGCTGCGCGATGGTGACGCGCCAGGCCAGCACGAGCTTGCCGTCGGCCTGGCGGGCATACACGAGCTGCACCGGAATATCCTGCTCCGAAATGCCGGCTCTGTTGAAAATAATGCCGTCGGCCACGCGGGCCTCAACCGTCCGGCGCAGGGCCAGCGGCCGGGGCAGGCCCAGAATGACGCTGGCCGCCGCTACTGCTGCTTCGGGGCTGAGCGTGGGCGTGGGCGAGGGAGCCGAAGCCGCCGCGCCCGCCACGAAGCGTTGGGTGCTGGCCACGGCCTTGCCGGCCTTGTCGGTATGCACGGCCCCGGTGGCGTTGTGCACAGCCAGGCCGTTAACGCGCTGCTGAAAGTAGGTGTGGGTCAGGCCCATCGTGGCATCGTAGTACGAGTCCGTCACGATAGGGTCGGCGACGTCGGCCGCGCTCAGGCCCTGGGCGCGGGCCAGCGCGGTGAGAGCCGGCAGTGCGGCCGGCGGAATCGATGGAGCTGGCGAGCCCGGTTGAATTTGGGCCAATTGGGCCAATGCCAGGCCAGGCAGGGCCAGCAGCAGAGCCAGTGCCCACGTGGGGCGGGCTAAGTTGGTAAAAGGAAGCTTCATACTTGAAGAAAAGAAAAGAATAAACGTGGGTGGGAACGTTTCCAAAGGTAACCAGCGCGGCATAATATCGGGGCGACCAGCTGCTTCATTAAGCCGCGGGGTGTGCGCTGCGAGCGGTAGACTGGAGAAAAGAAGCCGTGAGCTGCAAACCGGGTGGGCTGTTCATTCAGCCAACCCACGCGTTTGTACAAGCTTACGGCCCAAACACGCCGAGCTTGCTCAGCACGTCCCAGAGCACGACCCCGGCCGCCACGCCCACGTTGAGCGAGTGCTTGGTGCCGAGCTGCGGAATCTCGACTGCTGCCTCGCAAAGAGCCAGCACGGCATCATCGACCCCAAACACCTCGTTGCCCAGCACCAGCGCCAGCGGCCGGGCCGCGTCGGGCCGAAACGCGGGCAACGGCACCGAGCCGGTAGTTTGCTCCACGGCAACGAGCTGATAACCAGCCGCTTTTAGCGCCTCCACGGCTTCGAGCGTGGTGAGCGCGTATTCCCAGGCCACCGACTCGGTACTGCCCAGGGCCGTCTTGGTGATGTCGCGGTGCGGCGGGCGGCCGGTGACGCCGCAGAGGTAGATTTTTTCGAGCGCGAACGCGTCGGCGGTGCGGAAAACGGCCCCCACGTTGTGCAGCGAGCGCACGTTGTCGAGCACGAGTACCACCGGGCTTTTGGGCGTATTTTTGAAGTCGGCCACCGGTAGGCGGTTCAGCTCCGGCATCGTGAGTTTGCGCATAATCATTTTGCTGATAGCTGTTGGCAGCTAGCTGATGGCTTTTTTTAAGCTGTTGCCTCGTCTCGCGAGAAAGCTATCAGCTAACGGCTATCAGCCATCAGCTAATAAAAAATTGACTTCCGCTCCTTCCAAGAAATTCGCTATCAAAACCCTCGGGCCGGACCACATCAAGCCCGATGCCGTGGCCGACACGCCGCTCATGCGGCAATATTACCAGCTCAAGCAGCAGCACCCCGGCGCGGTGCTGCTGTTTCGGGTGGGCGATTTTTACGAAACTTTCGGCGAGGATGCCGTCACGGCCGCCCGTCTGCTCGACATTACGCTCACCAAGCGCGGGGCCGGCACGGCGAGCGAAGTGGCCCTGGCCGGCTTCCCGCACCATGCGCTCGACACGTATTTGCCCAAGCTCGTGCGGGCCGGCCAGCGGGTAGCCATCTGCGACCAGCTCGAAGACCCCAAGCTGGCCAAAGGACTGGTCAAGAGGGGGATAACCGAGCTGATTACGCCCGGCGTGAGTCTGCACGACAATACGCTGGAGCGCCGTCAGAACAACTACCTCTGCGCCGTGCATTTCGGCAAAATGGAAGCGGGTATCTCGTTTTTGGATGTGAGCACCGGCGAGTTTCTCGTGGCTCAGGGCACGGTGGAGTACCTGGGCAAGCTGCTCCAGAATTTCCGGCCCGCCGAAATCCTGTTTTGCAAGCGGAGCCGGGCCGAGTTCGAGGGGCATTTTGGGCCGGACTACTGCACGTATGCGCTCGATGAGTGGGTGTTCGGGGCCGACTACGCCCACGACACGCTCACGCGGCACTTCCGCACGACTTCGCTCAAGGGCTTTGGGGTAGACGGGCTGCGCGAGGGCATCATCGCGGCGGGCTGCGTGCTGCACTACCTGGCCGAAACCAAGCACACCGATGTGCAGCACATCGCCTCGCTGGGCCGATTGGAGGAGGACAAGTACGTCTGGCTGGACCGCTTTACGGTGCGTAACCTGGAATTAGTGCAGGCTCAGCACCCCGGCGGGGTACCGCTCATCGACATCCTCGACCAGACTCTGACGCCGATGGGCGCGCGCCTGCTGCGCAAGTGGGTGGTGCTGCCGCTGAAAGAAGTGAGCCAGATTCAGCGCCGCCTCGACACGGTGGCCGCCCTCGTGGCCGAGCCGGAATTGCTGGAGGAAGTGCAGACTCACCTGCGCCCGATTGCTGATTTAGAAAGGCTTATCTCGAAGGTGGCCGTGCGGCGGGTGAACCCGCGCGAGCTGTTGCAGCTGGCGCGCGCGCTCGAAAGCATTGGCCCGCTGCGGGCGCGGCTGGCGGCCAGCGGGGTGCGGGCGCTCGAAAAGCTCGCCGACCAGCTCAACCCCTGCGCCACGTTGCGCGGCGAGCTTCAAACCAAAATTCGGCCCGACGCTCCCCTGCTCACCACCCAGGGCCACGTCATTCAGGACGGCGTGGACGCGGAGCTGGACGAGCTGCGGGCGCTGGCCTTTTCGGGCAAGGACTACCTGCTGAGCTTGCAAACCCGCGAGCAGCTCACGACGGGTATCTCATCGCTCAAAGTGGCTTATAACCGGGTGTTTGGCTACTACCTCGAAGTGAGCAACACCCACAAGGACAAGGTGCCGGCGAGCTGGATTCGCAAGCAGACGCTGGTGAACGCCGAGCGCTACGTGACGGAGGAGCTCAAAACCTACGAGGAGAAAATCCTGACGGCCGAGGAAAAGCTGTTCGTCATCGAGAGCCGGATTTACCAGGAAGTAGTGCTGGCGGCGGCCGAGTTTGTGGGCCAGATTCAGCAAAACGCCCGCGCGCTGGGCGTGCTCGACTGCCTGGCCTCGTTTGCCCAGACGGCCCGGCAGCACCGCTACGCCCAGCCCGTGGTGAACGACGGCCCGGTGCTCGACATCCGCGGCGGCCGCCACCCGGTCATCGAGCGGCAACTGCCGCCCGGCGAGAGCTACATCCCCAACGACCTGTGCCTCAATCAGGACGAGCAGCAAATCGTGGTCATCACCGGCCCGAACATGGCCGGCAAGTCGGCGCTGCTGCGCCAGACGGCGCTCATCGTGCTGCTGGCGCAAATTGGCTCGTTCGTGCCCGCCGATGCGGCCACGGTGGGCATCATCGACAAGATTTTCACCCGCGTCGGGGCCAGCGACAACCTGAGCAAGGGCGAGAGCACGTTCATGGTCGAGATGACCGAGACGGCTTCGATTCTGAATAACCTGTCGGACCGCAGCCTGGTGCTGATGGACGAAATCGGCCGGGGCACGAGCACCTACGACGGCATCAGCATCGCGTGGGCCATCGTGGAGCACCTGCACAACACGCCCCGCGCGCGCGCCAAGACGCTCTTCGCCACCCACTACCACGAGCTGAACCAGCTCGCCGACGACTGCCCCCGCGTGCGCAACTACCACGTGGCCGTACAGGAAGCTGACGGCCGGGTGCTGTTCCTGCGCAAGCTGCGCCCCGGCGGCTCCGAACATTCGTTCGGCATCCACGTGGCGCGCATGGCCGGCATGCCACCCGCCGTAGTGCTGCGGGCCAACGAAATCATGCACCACCTGGAGCAGGAGCGCGCCAATACCGGCCTGCCCGACGCCCCCAATGAGACTTTTGACCCGGAAGCGCCCACCGAATTCGACGAGGTGCTGGGGTTGAATGACGAGCCAAAAACCAAAAACCACCGACCCAAAACCACCTCGCCCGCCGTGGCCAGCGCCCCGAAGGTGCAGCTGAGCATGTTCGAGCCGAGCGACCCGGCGCTGGAGCGGTTGCGCGAGCTGCTCAACATGCTCGATATCAACACGCTCAGCCCGATTGAGGCGCTGCTGAAATTGCAGGAACTAAAGGGCTTGGCGGGGGATTAGTCGGTCGGTAGTTCTAGAACGGTAGCATCAATGCCTACACCCAGATTGGGGTACTTAGTCCACGGCCCGTCCGGCTGATTCCGCTTCATATCAACGGTGTTCGTTGAATTTTTGGGAGCCACGTTGAGCGCCGTGCCGGGGCCAGGAGTCTGTTCTAGCTTGTAAAACGGTCCGCCGCCCGCCAGCGGCTGCCCAAACCACAGTTCACCCTTGCCTAGCGAACGTACTAATTCAATAGCTACCACGACATCTTCCGTTAAATAAAGTCTGTAGCGCCGTAGATTAAGATAAAGCCGGTTCCGCATTTGTTCACGGCTCACCTTGAAGTAAATGGGCTCTGACAGCATGTTTTCGGCAGGATAATCTCGTTGAAGTCTGTACACGTTGAGCCGGAACGAAACCGTATCGTAGGTGCAGTCTGATATGCCTACCGACACTTCTTCCAAAAAAGCGGGCCGCTTGATGATGATGCGCTGCCCAATCTGATTGCCAGCCGAGTTAGCGGCAAAACCGTCAATCCTCATCGTGGAACGTAAGGTGGAATTGCCCAGCACTCGGCGCTTCAATCCTGCCGAACTGACGCGAGCCTCAGCCAACGGCACGGATTTGGCCCGCAACAATAATGGTCCTGCTACCGCTAGGCGGCGCAAGTCACCTACCCGCCAGGTGCGCGTAGCATACCCCACGAGCGAACAACGCACGGAATCAGCATCAAAACTGGCAGGTAGGTTCAGTGTGAATCGCCCCTGCGCGTTGGCAACAGTGCCGTAGGGCTGCCCCACCACGCCCACGCTCACGAAGCCCAGCGGGACGCGAGTGGCTTGGTCTAGCAGTTGGCCGCTAAGCGGCGGATTGGTCTGTGCGTTTAACTGACCGGCACTTAGGCTCAGCCCAAGCAAAAGTATTCTTGTTTGAGTGCGAACCGAGGAAGGAGAGCAAAGCGACATAGAAGGGGGATTGAAACGAGATAACAGGTGCCTAAGGGGGCCGGAAGTTCGGCAAATACACATCGTTACGAGGCTTGTGTGCGGCTTAAATGAAAATTAATCTACTATCTATAAGCTATTTAACTCTAGTATGACATTTATTTTAACCTTAAATTTGGAAGTCACCCCCCCCCCCTTTCTTTAGCTTTGTATCATTCGCGAACAAGCCCGAGTGTAGATGCGGCCAACATCTAGGCTCAAATTTTCTCTCACCCCTTAATTTTTTCAATCATGCAAGAGTTAACTTTTGAGGAAATGGCCTGCCACGATGGTGGACGGTTGAAATGCATTTTGCTTGGTATTGCTATAGGAGCTGGCGCTGTTGCCATAGCTGCTAGTAGCGGCCTCGGTGCCATTGCTGGTGGAGTAGCTGCAGAATCAGCTGCAATAGCCGCCTTCATTGACGCGGGTTGTTAAGAAGCACAATTGCGCCAATAGTTAGTTGTTATCTGCTGGCAGCTAAGGTGCGATACAAGTCACTGTTGTGCATCCTAATTAATCTCATGCGAGGTTGATTAGGGTGTACAACAGCAGGCGTTAGCCATCTGGGTTGTCACAAGGAATCGCTTGTCTGCGCGGCTAGTAAGTATAATTCACGGTTTTAACTAATTTATCTTTGTCTTGCTCACTCAAAGCCAAAGCAAAAACCTATTTAGTCACGATGTTGCTAATCAGGGTATCGACTGCACCTGTAGCCGCTCAAACAGTCTTGTTAAATCCAGCCAAACAGCAGTCTGATAGCATCACTCAAGCAGCTCGTGAAGATACCACTTATGCTTTACAGCGCTTTTTCTTCAAAGAAAGAAGGCGCAACGTCATATACGGGGTGATAATGTCACCAGTAGTCCTGATTAGTGGGCTGCGGGTATTATCATCCTATACACAGCCAAGCTCTAATGAAACAAAGGTCACCACAAGCCTAGTTGGGAGCGGTTATTTGCTGTTGTTTGCGCGTCGTCTTCAATTGATTTACCGATATCGTGTCAGCCGCGAGAAAAAATTGACATTAGCTATACAGAAAGGTCAGCCACTGCCTCATAAAATTCGTCGTTCCTTAAAAAAGGAGTATTTTAGCACGAAAACCGTTGGCAAATGACTGACAATTTTGTAATGGCACAAGCAAACGTCTCACCAACGCGCAATTGGTCCGTGGGATTAAGTCTGTTGGGTTGCTACCTGTTGGTTGCTATTTGCAGTCGACACTTATTAGTGAATGACGAGCTGTACTATGCTTCGCTCACTAACCACATGACAGATGAGCAGATACGTCAAATGTTAGCGGTCAATAAGGAATGGATTTGGCTGAGCTACGCCTTGTTGTTATCGCTTCTCGTAGTTAAATTATTTGTCATAGCCGCTATACTGGCAGTTGGTTATTACATCTTGACAACCAGATGGGGATTTCGTCCTTTTCTGCGTACGGCTATTATCGCTGAATTCGTGATGTTGATTCCGGCTGTCACTAAAATAGGGTGGTTTGGCTTGGTGCATCCATCCTACAGTCTGGACGATTTGCAGAATTTTGGGCCGCTCAGCCTGGGGAGTTTAATTAAACTTGACGCAGCAGAAAGTTGGCTGCGTTACCCGCTGCAAACCGCGAGCTTATTCGAGGTGGCCTATTGCTTAGTTTTAATGTTGGGCGCTCACCAATTGGCCCAGTTGCGTTGGGGACAGGCAGCGCGGTTAGTGGGGTTTTCTTACGTACCGGCCTTGCTGATGTGGATAGTGTTAGTAATGTTCTTGTCTGTCAGCACGTCATGAGCCGTTCGTTGCGTTACGGCGGACCAATAGTGTTTGTGATGCTGGCATTAGCTGGGCTGGGCTGGGCTTTTCAGGCCAAGCTTCGGCAGCGGCACGAGCGCCAACAAAACCTGGCAAGCATTTCCTCTGTAGTACTCCCCAAAAACTGGACAGATTAAGCGGGCTAGCTTAGCTCGATTATGACTCCAAAACGCACCCGCCGTCGTTATACGGCCGAGTTCAAAGCCGAGGTGGCACTGGCCGCGCTCACCGAGCGCCAGCCGCTG
>JANXNW010000192.1 GCA_025353905.1 Hymenobacter sp. | reverse complement strand
GGCTATTTGCCGCCTTTTTTGGCTTCGGCGGTCAGCTCGTCGGCCATCTTCGCGTATTCCTGATTGGCCGGGGTGGCGGCCAGGGCCAGCTTCTTCGACTGCGCGGCGGCGGCCGTCGCACCCTTGTAGTCCTTGAGCCGGAGGCGGATTTTAGCCTCCGTGTTCAGGTTCCAGAACTTGGGGTCGGTGGCGTTGACTTTCTGCATCCAGGCCAGGGCCTGCTTGGCATCCTTGTTCGTGTCGTAGTAATAGACGGCGGCCCCGGCCAGGTCGGCGGGCGCGGGGGCGGCATTCTTAGTTACTTTTTCGTCAATCTGGGCCAATACTTTGCTCTCGACATCGGCCACGACCCGGAATTTCACACCTGTGTTTTCCCACTCCAGCGCCACGCTGGCGGTGCCTGGCGTGAGGTCGGCGAAAGAAATGGTGAACGTCTCGAGCTTGCTGCCCAGCACGTAGGGCTTCACTGTGAAACGAGCCACGTCGTCGGCGTTCTTAAAGCCGCCCACGTTAGCGCCCTGCTTGAGGCTCTTGTTAAGCACGATAGTCCAGGCTGCGCGGCCCGGCTCGGTGTAGAGGCCGTACTCGCCGGCGGGTACTTTCTGGCCCTCCACCGTCACGTCGTCGCTGAATTTGATGCTCGTCGTGGCGTTGGCACCCGTGCGCCAGCGCTGCCCGTAGGCCACGACGACCTTCGCCGTCGAGTCGCCAAACACGGTGCGCCCCTTCACGCCGGGCCGCGAATAAGTGATGGTGACGTCGGTCAGCCCCACGCGCTGCATCACCGAGCCTTTCGGGCTGGGCTGGGGCGTGGAGATTTGGGCCTGAGCGGCGGGAGCGGCCAGCAGCAAGGCGGCGGCTAGCGGGGCGAGGAGGTGTTTCATGGGGGAGGGGAAAGGTGTTGACGGGTTAAAAATAAGCCTAACCCGCTGGTGAAAGCGAGTTAGGCGGCTGTGAGGGTAATAAAAGTCGGAACTAAGCAGCTGGCTTACGTGATTTGCGCGCTCGGGCGGCTGGTTTCGGTCGGGCCGCGCTGGGTGGGCTAAGCTCCGCGGCGCAGCGTTTGGCCGCAGCCAACCAACCTTGTTCGGTGAGTAAGCCCTGGGGGGAAAAGAAAGCGTTTTCGGCGGGAGAGGGCTGATTCATAACAGTTCGATGCCAAAAGGTACGCTTAGTTCAGTGAGTAACCGGCGGGCCAATTGCTTATCGGCCCGAATCATTTGCGCTTCGTTACCATTTTGCGCAAACCGCCGCAAATAGCGGGTAGCTCCCGTGCGAAAAAGAGCCGCACAGGCTTCTTGGTTCCAACCTGCCAACGGCCGCGACAAAATCCAGGTTTCGCGCTGCGTAACGAGACGAAACTGCGCCAGATTGTGCGCGTGGGCAAAGTAAACGTCGGTCCCGCTCAAGGGACCTCCCAGCGGATGATTGTGCGTGAAATAATGGTTTGGCAGCCGCGCTAACTCAGCTTCTGTGTATGTGATAGTGTTGCGGGAGCCGGCTTTACGCAATAGTAGCCGTCCGCCTGCATCAAACACAAAGGACACTTCCACGGGCGCATAACTTATTTGGCGCTCCACTGCCAGCAACAGCTGCGGCAAGGGAAGTCGCTGGTCGAGGGCAACTTCCAGAATGTCGAACGTTGCCATTAACTGTTAACCGCCAATCCGCCCAAACCCACAATACGAATGCAGCACCGCTGGCAACTCAATCCCAGTTTCGGTCTGGTTATTCTCCAGCAGCGCGGCCACGATGCGCGGCAGCGCCAGCGCCGACCCATTCAGCGTGTGCAGCAATTGCGTTTTGCCGGTGGCCGCGTCGCGGTAGCGGCACTTGAGGCGGTTGGCCTGGAAAGTCTCGAAGTTGCTCACCGACGACACCTCCAGCCAGCGGGCCTGGGCGGCGCTCCACACTTCGAGGTCGTAGGTGAGGGCGCTGGTGAAACCCATGTCGCCGCCGCAGAGGCGCAGCACGCGGTAGGGCAGCCCCAGCTTTCGTAGCAGGCTTTCGACGTGGACCAGCATCATTTCCAGCGCGGCGTAGGAATTTTCGGGCTGGGTGATTTGCACGATTTCGACCTTGTCGAACTGGTGCAAGCGGTTCAGGCCGCGCACGTCGGCTCCCCACGAGCCGGCCTCGCGGCGGAAGCAGGGCGTGTGCCCGGCGTTTTTAATCGGCAGTTTCTCCACCGGAATAAACTCGTCGCGGTAGAGATTGGTGATGGGCACCTCGGCCGTCGGAATCAGGTACAGGTCGCTCTGGGCATCGTGGTACATCTGGCCCTCCTTGTCGGGCAGGTTGCCCGTGCCGTAGCCGCTGGCCTCGTTCACGAGGATGGGCGGCTGCACTTCGTCGTAGCCGGCGGCGCGGGCTTCGTCCAGAAAGAAATTAATCAGCCCCCGCTGCAGGCGCGCGCCCTGACCCTTGTACACCGGAAAGCCCGCGCCGGAGATTTTCACGCCCAGCTCAAAATCGATAATGTCGTATTTTTTAATCAGGTCCCAGTGCGGCAGCGCGCCGGCGGGCAGCGCGGGCTTATTGCCGTGCGCGCGCACTACTTCGTTATCGTCGGCCGAGCGGCCGGATGGCACGCTCTCGTGGGGCACGTTGGGCAGCTTGTAGAGCAGCTGCTGGAGCTCTTCCTCCACGCGGGCCAGGTTGGCGACCACAACCTGCAATTCCCACTTGAGCGCAAAGGTGCGGGCCTTGAGTGCTTCGGCCCCAGCCTTGTCGCCGGCCTGAATCAGGCCCCCAATCTGGCGGGCCAGCTCGTTGGCTTCGGCCTTGCGGCTGTCGTGCCCGTGCCGAAACTGGCTGCGGCGCTGGTCGAGGTCGAGGATGGCCTGCACGTCGGCTTCGGCGGTGGGGTAGTGGCGCTTGGCCAGGCCGGCCAGCACGCGGGCGGTTTGCTCTCGCAGAACGGAAACTTGCAGCATAGTGCGGGCAAAGGTAAATCGCGGACTAGCGCCGATTTTCGGGAGGACGCGGATTCAGATGGAGCACGGGCAGCGGCGAATTGGCGCGAATCAGGGGGATGATTGCCTCCGAGGGGCGCGGGTAAATCTGGGGCAGCGAACGATGGGCGACGAGAAAATTTTCCGGAACCTTCGGCGGCGGTTTGCACGTAATGCGTTAATATTGCAGGCGCAAGCTGGTCTCCGAGTTCTAAGCCAGGGGCCGCGCCGGTTGCAAAACCGCTTTTCCGAGCTATCCGCGCCACTGAGCCGGGGCTAACTCTATCCTTACTGGAAATAAACGTGGGCCGTTGGCCGGAGGCAGACTTGTCGGGTTTGGTTGGTTTTGCGGCTTACCCGGCTTTTTCCGCTCGTCTGGCCGTTCTTATCGTTCGCCGCTGGAGGGCCTTTCGCTGTCACTGCCGGCTTACTGACTGGCCACCATCGCCGCGCTTGTCGCGGGCGCTGAGGCCGGCAGCCCGGCAACTCCTCAGGCCCTGCGGCCGGGTTCGTGCCCAACGGGGGCCGGAGCCGACCCGCCGGGCGACCCAATCAACCGGCATCGGGGCTCAATCTTGGCCCGCTTTTTACTGAAAAAACCCTTTCTGATTACTGAATGTACACCCTCAACGAGCTGAAGGACCGCTTGCTGTCCGACCTCAAAGAAATCGCCGAGCAGTTAAACGTCGGCAACTTCAAGCGCCTGAGCAAGCAGGACCTGATTTATAAAATCCTCGACCACCAGGCCGTATTGCCCACCGACCAGCTGCCCGGCAAAAAAGCGGCGGCGATGGCCGACCCGGCTGGCAGTGCTTTAGCCGCCGCCGAAACTGATACGGCCGAAGCCGAAGCCGTCTCGGCCGCGCCGGGAGCCACCGCCAAGCCCGCCGCGCGCGGGGTGCGGGGAGGGTTGGGCCGCCGGCCGGCCCCTGGGGCGCTGGGCGAACTGCCGTTCTCGGATGTCGGCGCGCCGGGCCCGGTAGCGCGGGTCTCGACCCAGCCCATGCAAACAGTCCAGCCTGAAGCGCACCAGCCTACCCGCTTCGAGCAGGTGGAGGCCGACGAGGAAGCGGTAGCCGGCCTGAGCGTGGCGCAGGAGGAGGCCACCATGCCGCCCGGCGAAACCAACCCCACCCAGGAAACCCATTCGGCCGAAGAAAGCACCGCTGGCCCGCGCCGCCGCGAGCGCGTGGACCGCGCCGGCCGCCCCATCCCGCGCCGCGAGCCGGGCGACCCCGCCCCCGCCGCGGAGGCCACTGCCGAAATTGCCGACGCGCCGTCTGACCTTTACGCTGACCGCCGCGAAACCCGCGAGCAGCGCTTCGAGCGCGAAAACCGCGAGTTTCGGGAGCCCCGCGAGAGCCGGGATACTGGGGGTCGCTCGGGCCGGGAAAACCGCGAAGGCCGCGAGTTTCGGGACGGTGGCAATGGCTACCAGAACGGCCAGGGTAATGGGCAGCCGCGCAACGAGTTTCGGGAAAACCGCGAAAGCCGGGAGCCGCGCGAAAACCGCGACAACGGCCAGAATCGGGAGAACCGGGGCGATGGCCAGGCCAGCCGCGATGGCCGTGAGCCGCGCGAAAACCGCTTCGTGAGCAACGGCAACGGCGGCAATGGCCTGCCGAACGGCGGCGACCAAGCCGGCCGCGAGCCGCGCCCGGTGAACGGCCAGGGCGCAACCGACCAGCCCCGCCTGAGCCGTGAGGAGCGCTACGCCCAGCGCGATGCCCAGCGCCAGCAGCGCCGCGACGAGCGTCAGCGCCAGGGCGGCGAAGGCCAGCCGGCCGGCGAAAACGGCCCGCCCGTCGAAGGGCAGCGCGCGCCGCGAGAAGCAAGCCAACAACCAACAACGAACAATCAACAACCAACCCGCCGCGCCCCCGAGCTCGACCTCGTCGTGCCCGGCTCGGGCACGATGGAGCTGATGGCCGACGGCGGCTACGGCTTTCTGCGCTCGCCGTACTACAATTACCTCACTTCGCCGGACGATATTTTTGTGTCCGTGCAGCAGGTGCGGCAGTTTGGGCTCAAGCCCGGCGACACGGTGCAGTGCACGATGCGCCCGCCGCGCGAGAGCGAGAAGTATTTCGCCCTCGTCAACGTGGACAGCATCAACGGCCGCACCGTGGAGGAAGTCCGCGACCGGGTGCCGTTCAGCCACCTGACACCGCTTTTTGCCGATGAAAAGCTCAAGCTCTCGACTAAGCCTAGCCAGGTCAGCACGCGGGTGCTCGATTTGTTTGCCCCCATCGGCAAGGGCCAGCGCGGGCTGATTGTGGCCCAGCCCAAAACCGGCAAAACGGTGCTCTTGCAGGAAATCGCCAACGCGATTTCCGAAAATCACCCGGAAGTCTACCTCATCATTCTGCTCATCGACGAGCGCCCGGAGGAAGTAACCGACATGACCCGCTCGGTGAAGGCCGAGGTGCTGTCTTCGACTTTCGACGAAATGGCCGACCGGCACGTGAAAATCGCGGAGCTGGCCCTCGACAAAGCCCGCCGCCTGGTCGAATGCGGCCACGACGTGGTGATTCTGCTTGACTCGATTACCCGCCTGGCACGGGCTTACAACACGGTGCAGCCCTCGTCGTCGCGCATCCTGTCGGGCGGTATCGACGCGGGCGCGCTGCAAAAGCCGAAGCGCTTCTTCGGCGCGGCCCGCAACATCGAAGGTCCCGGCTCGCTCACCATCATCGCCACGGCCCTCATCGAAACCGGCTCGAAGATGGACGAGGTGATTTTCGAGGAATTCAAGGGCACCGGCAACATGGAATTGCAGCTCGACCGCAAGCTGGCCAACAAGCGCGTATTTCCGGCCATCGACATTCCGGCTTCCGGCACCCGCCGCGAGGACCTGCTCATGAGCCGCGACGAGCTGAGCCGCGTCTGGGTGCTGCGCAAATTCATGACCGACATGAGCGCCACCGAGGCCATGGAATTCCTCAAGGACCGCATGAAAGGCACTAAGGACAACGAGGAGTTCCTGCTGGCGATGAACGGATAAGTGACTGAGTGATTGAGTGACTGAGTGAAGTAGCTCACTCAGTCACTCATTCGCCCACTCACTCATTGGCCCCGCAGCAGTAGCATGGCCATGAAGGCCGCGCTCAGGCAAAGCGACGACACCTGGTTCATGCGCATCGTCCAGCGGTAGTTGGCCAGGGCCGGGTCGTGCCAGGCCAGCCAGGCCCAGCGCCCGAACAGGGCCACCACGGGCGCGGTGCCAATCACAAACAGCGGAATATGGCGCGGCTCGCCGCGTAGCCAATAAGCCAGGCTCAGGGCAGCGGCCCCGGCCAGCAGCCCCAGGGCGGCGAACCCGAACGTGCCCCGGATGCCCAGGCGCAGGCTCAGCGTCCGGTCGCCGCGGCGCGCGTCTTCCTGGTGCTGATAGATTTGGGTGAGCGGGTAGGAGCCGCACAAAAACAGCGTACTCACCAGGGCCAGCAGCAGGTTAGTTTTCTCGAAAAGCTGCCCTATTGAGGCTCCTGAGCCCGTTTGTACGAGTAAGAACGTGAATCCGCCCTGGAATACGACTACCACGGCCGTGCTCAGCAGCGGGTATTTCTTGAGGCGGATGCCCTCGTAGCTGTACGCTTTCGACACGAGCAGGTAGACGAGAATCAGCGTCGCGAACGGCCAGCCCAGCAGCAGGGCCGTCAGCAGGGCGGCCGCGTCGAAGCCGCGCACCAGCGTGAGCAGCTCGGGCGTGACGGGCGGGGGCCGTTCCAAGCCGCCGATGCTGTCCTCGTCGCGGTCGTAGAACGAGTTGTAGCCGTTGGAGGCGGGATACACCAGCAAGTGCAAAATGACGAACACGCCCGCCGCCCGGCCCCAGTCCAGCGGCCCGCGCAAAGCACTCAGCCCAAACCAGAACACGGGCATCAAAAACAGCGAGAACGGGATGCGCAGCAGCGGCAGGGCGCGGCGGTAGGCTAGGAGCATTTCTTGTTTCTTGTTGCTTATTGCTTGTTGCTTATTGCTTGGGAGCGGCGGTCATTGCGAGCGCAGCGAAGCAATCGCACCTGTTGAGCTACGCTCGTCTTGCGTCCAAACGTACTGAACAGGTGCGATTGCTTCGCTTCGCTCGCAATGACCGACACTCAACAGCTACTATTTTTTTATTCCAATCAGGTACGTGACGCGCGGCCCCCACCAGTGACGGAGCTGCCCGGCTTGCCAGGCGTAGGCGCCGGCGGGGTCGGCGCGGTGGGCCAGGGCCAGTAGCTGTTCGGGCGGATACATGCGCAAAATCGACACTACGCCGTCCCAGACGGTAGCGAGCGGAATCAGGGGCAGTAAGTAGGTGAAGACGAGCCGGCTGAGGCGAAACGGGCGGAAGAGCGGCGTAAGCAGTAGCTGGGCCAGCGGCAGCAGGGTGAGGGCTAGGGCCACTTCGCCCCAGCTTTTGCCCGCGCCCTCGAACACGGCAATGCCCGCTCCCTGCCCCACGGCATCGCGCAGCAGCGCCTCGGCCGAAGCGGGCGCGAAGTGGTGAAAGGCGGAGAAAATAACCCGAAAGCCGGGCAACTCGGCAGGCACGGCCAGCGCATCGACGGGCGCAGCGTAACCCTGGATGACCCCGCTCGTGCGGCGCGCGATGTCGGCCCAGGCGGCGGGCTGGGGGTAAAGGTCGGTGAGCAGCACATGCAAATCGGGCGAGGCATCGGGCAGCGCTCGCAGGGCGGCGAGCACGGTTTCGGTACCGCCGCCCGCGCCCGCGCCCAGCTCCAGCAGCTGATTCTGCTTGGTTTGGCGCAGGGCCTGGGCCAGCAGCAGGGCCACCGGCCGGTAAATCCCAAAAGCCGAAATCATGAACCGCAGGTAGTCCATCTGCCCCGCCCGCAACACCGCCGGAAACCAGGGCTGGTCTTCCCACTCGAATACTTGTAGGCGTAGCTTCACGGAGCAAGCTTACGGCGAAACGGCACATGAGGCCGGCGCGGAAGCGCTAGGTAGGGGCGGCTTGCAGCCGCCCGCCCGCAGTCGTAGTAGTCGCATCACCTGATTTCAGCGAGCGGGCCGGTAACCGGCCGCAGCGCTGGGTTCAGCTCATACGCCAGTCGCCACGACAGCCAGGCCGTCGATAGTAGCCAGGGCAGGCTGACGAGTATGCAACTACCCCAGATTGACAACAGGGGCTTGGAATCCAGCGCGTCAGGCCACCACAAGCCCACCGCCGATACCACGACGGTCAGCTCAAAACCCACCACCGCACCCCTAACCAACGCTCCTCGTGACCTGGCCCGGCGGCTTAGCCAGGCCAGCAGCGGCTGCCGGAGCAAGCCGCCAACCACCGCGCCCGCCAGCGCCGGCACGAAAACCAGCAGGCTGGCTACGAAATACACGTTGTCCGGCTCCGATGCGCTTGAGAATCCAGCTTTGGCCGTCAGGTACTCATAAGCAAAGCCGCCAAGCGTGGCGGCTATCCAAATAAGAATTCCTACCCCCAGGTGTTGCCAGTAGTGACGCCACAGCCCGCGCACGACTGGTTTTGGGGGGGGCTGGGTAGTCACGGATGAATCGTTCAAATTAGTTGAGCTGCTCATTTGGGTAAAAGTAATTCCTTGCCGTAACTTTGCCATACAAAGCACTTCACAAACTCATATGAAGCCCGCCGTCCAAGACGTTCAACAGGACCCCCTGGCCCAGCTCACCGAAATCCGCGCCATCATGGAGCGCAGCACCCGCTTCATTTCCCTGAGCGGCCTGAGCGGGGTGGGGGCGGGGCTGGTGGCGCTGGCCGGCGCGGGCGCGGCCCACGTGTACCTGAGCCGGCATTTTAAGGCCCGGTTTTATTTGTGGGTGCTGGGCGAGTCGGGGGCAGCGCGCGAAAAGGCATTGCCCTACCTGCTGGCCCTGGCGCTGGGCATGATAGCGGCGGCGGTGCTGGTGGCGGCGTTTTTCACGCTGCGGCGCACCCGGCGCGCGGGCCTGCAAACGCTCTGGACGGCCCCGGCCCGGCGCTTATTGCTGGCGCTGCTCGTGCCGCTGGCGGCGGGCGCGTTTTTCTGCCTGAAGCTGTATCTGCTAGGAGCCGTGGAGCTGGTCGTGCCCGGCCTGCTCGTTTTCTACGGCCTGGCCTTACTCAACGGCAGCAAGTACACGCTCGATGAAATTCGCTACTTAGGGTTGACGCTCATCGGGCTGGGGCTGCTGGGCCTGCTGCTGCCCGGCTACGGCCTGGCGTTATTCGCGCTGGGCTTCGGGTTGGGCCACATTGGCTACGGGCTGGCGATGTACCGGCGGTATGAGCGGTGAGATGGCGAGACATGGGACTATGAGACATGGGACTATGAGACTCTCGCCTGAGCGCAGTTACATCCGTAAGTCACACTGCTCACAAACATTTCTCCCCCACTTCTATATTTCCCAGTCTCATATCTCACTTCTCACAGTCTCACCTCCTGATTTTTGAAGTACGCCATCCACACCCTCAACAAAGCCTTCGACCACCGGGTCCGCCTGGGGGTAATGGCCGTGCTGATGGCCAATGAGTCGGTGAGTTTTAATGATTTGAAAGAAACCCTGGATTTGACCGATGGCAACCTGGCCTCGCACGTGGCGGCGCTGGAAAAAGCCGAGTACGTGTTGGTGACGAAGCAGTTCGTGGGCAAGAAGCCGCACACGACCTATGCCGCCACGAGTGCAGGCAAGCAGGCGTTTCAGGCGCATCTGGCGGCGCTGGAAAAGCTCTTGCGCGGGGCGTAAGTATTTGTGCGGCAAGTTTTAGTTTACCGCGCAATCCAGCCGAACAGGCTTTTTTTATCGCCCAATACTTTGTAACACAAAGCACTTTTCAAAATGAATTCACTCCTCTCCTGGCCGGTCCCAGCCCAGACTCTCGCACCGGCCGCCGCCGTGCGGCCGGTGCCCCGCTTCTCCACGCTGCTGACCAGCCTGCTCGTGCTGGGCACGGGCCTAACGGACTACCTGTTCTATCACGAGTCGGCGGGGCTGAACGTGCTGGTTTACCTGATTTTCCTGGTGAGCGCGCACCTGGGCCTGCTGCCGCGCCACGCGCCGGTGCGGCGGCGGGCGGCGTTTTGGGTGGTGGTGGCGGGCTGTTTGGCGAGCGGCGGGCTGGTGGCCTGGTACGGGTCGGCGGCGGCGCTCTGGGCGGCGGGCGCGTCGGGGCTGCTGCTGCTGGGGCTGGTGCAGCAGCCGACGCTGCGCCTCCTGGCTTACGCGGCGGGTACGGCCGTGCTGGGCTGGGTGCCGGCGCTGCGGGCGGTGCTGGGGCGGCTGCGGGCGGCCCCGCCGCAGCGGCTGGGCGCGGGGCTGCGGCGCGGCTGGTTTTATGGGCGGCTGCTGGGGCTGCCGCTGCTGGGGCTAGGCGTGTTTCAAGGGCTGTTCGCGCTGGCCAACCCGCGCTATGCCGCGTTGAGCGGACGGGCCTGGGCGGCGCTCACCGACGGGCTGTGGCGGCTGCTGGCGGCTGTGTCGCTGCCGCACCTGCTGTTTCTGGCCGGCTGCGGGCTGCTCACCATGGGCGCGCTCGTCGTGGTGCCCGTGCATAGCCTCGCCGACCACGAGGGCCGCTTCGGCGAGTTCGTGCGGCGGCGGCGCGACGGGGTGGCCTCGCTGGCCGTGCGCCGGCCTGACTTTCGACCCAGCACCCGCCGCCTGACCGACTTGCGCAAGGAATGGCTGGCGGCCGTTGCCACGCTGGGCCTGCTCAACGCGCTGCTGCTGCTCGTGAACCTGGTGGACATTCGCTGGCTCTGGTTCGGCTTCCGGCCCGCGCCCGGCTTCGACCTGACGCAGTTCGTGCACGAGGGGACGTACGTGCTCATCTTCAGCATCCTGCTGGCGGCGGGGGTGATGCTCTGGTTTTTCCGGCGCAACCTGAATTTCTACCAGCCCGGCCTGCGGCTGCTGCGCTGGGGCGCGACGCTCTGGACCCTGCAAAACGCGGTGCTGGCCACCTCGGTCGGGCTGCGCAACTACTACTACATTTTCTATACCGGGCTGGCTTACAAGCGCATCGGGGTTTATGCGTTTCTGCTGCTGACCTTGTTCGGGCTGGGCACGCTACTGCTCAAAATCTGGCGGCGGCGCTCGGCTTTCAGCCTGGTGCGGCTCAATTCGTGGGCGGCCTACGCGGTGCTGCTGGCGCTGGCGGCCGGCAACTGGGAAATCTGGATTGCCGACTACAACCTACAACCCCGCTTCGCCACGCTCGACATCGGCTTTCTGCTGCGAATGCCCAACCGGGTGCTGCCCGTGCTGGCCGCCCGCGCCAATTTGCTCACCGCCGGCCCCGCGCTCATCGCCGAAAACGAGTACGGCGAGTACCAGACGCTGCCCCGCGCCGAAGCCCAGGCCCGGCTGCGCGAACGGCTGGCCGACTTCCGGCGCGACTATCAGCAGTACGACGATTGGCAGAGCCGGACGGGGGCCGAGTGGCGGGCGTGGCGGGCGTTTCGAGGCCATGAATAGCTTCTTCAATAAACCACAAACAGCAGCGCAATGGCTGCTACGCAGTGTTTGCTGGACGATAGTAGCTGTTGGGGGCTGGTTAACTACAAGCGCTATGGTGCTCGAAGTGCCATACAATCAGAAAACACCTGATGAGCCACTGGTTTTTGTGGGTTTCGCGGTGGCTCATATTTTAGTGTGGTGGCGGGCAATTCCGGGTTTTAACACGGCCTCTGCGCAAGAGTCTGGTTGGCTTGAGATGGCAGCCTTTACATGGCAAATGACACTGGTAGCTTTTCAAATAATATCACTGGGAATGATGCTGTTAATGCTCGCATCGCTACTTTTTTATGACTCGTTTTCATCTGACCTAAGCTTATGACTTTCGCCGACTTCACCGCCCACTTCGAAGCCAACCAGACCCGCTACGACGACCTGGCTTGGGACGACCCGCACCGCCTCACGGCCGCCGAGCTGCGGGCCGTGCGCGGCTCGCTGCAAGCTTTCCAGCGGGGCGAAAGCTCCGAGGGGCACTTCCTCTACGCTCGCGCCAAGCAGCTCGGCAATGCGGATTACACGGCCGCCATGCGCTTGTTTATCAAGGAAGAGCAAACCCACGCGGCCGTGCTGGGGCGCTTTCTCGACCAGCAGCGGATTCCGCGCTTGAAAGG
>JANXNW010000166.1 GCA_025353905.1 Hymenobacter sp. | reverse complement strand
GTTGGAGCGGGCTGGCCAGCCAGCGCCCACCCGGAGTCATTACGCTTACGCATGGATGGCAGCATTTTCAACGGCTATATGGAGGGTGGAAACTCGCGCAAGGACTTGTGTGTACACCCTAGCTCCACGGGAGAGGGGGCTTGCCCCAAAGGGGTCCCGTGAGGTGAACGGGCGGCGAGCACGTACCCGTAGTTTTCTGTAAGTCAGTGTGCTGGACGGATGCAGCGGGCGAATAAGTGGTAGCAAGCCGGTAAGCTGCTCCGCCTTCACCGCGAAAACGGCATCGGCTTTGGCCCAGCGCCCTAGCTTTACGGCGTGTTTCGCCTCCTCGGATTGTGTTTTTTTGGCCTGTTGACGCGCCCGGCGTGGGGGCAGGCTCCTGCCGCCGCTATGCCTGTTCCTGCTCCTGCCGTGCCCGTCGCTACTCCATCGCCGCTGACCGCTTACGCATCGCCGCTGACCGCTTACGCATTGCGGCTGCGGCCGGGCGACGACCTGCGCCAGCAGATTCTGGCCTTCGTGGCGGCGCACGGGCTGGAAGCGGGCGCGGTGCTGACCTGCGTGGGCAGCCTGACCGACGTTAGCTTGCGGCTGGCCAATCAGGATGGGCCGACGACGTACCACGGGCACTTTGAAATCGTGTCGCTCGTGGGTACGCTCTCGGCCAGCGGCGGGGCGCATTTGCATTTGGCCGTGGCCGACAGCACCGGCCGCACCCTGGGCGGGCACCTGCTCGACGGCTGCCGGATTTACACGACGGCTGAAATAGTGCTGGGGGCGCTGCCCGCTTTGCGCTTCGTGCGCGAAACCGACCCTGCTTTTGGCTATAAAGAGTTGGTGGTGAAACCGGCCATACGTAAGCCAATTCGTCAGAAAGGAACGACATTGGTAGGGGAGAGCCCTGAGAAGCAGCGACCGGCCAAAATCAGCAATCAGTAAAAAGTAACGCTCATGCCCGCTACCCTCGACACACCCGCTGCTGCTGCTTTTAGGCGGCAGGTGCTGAGTCCGCTTCAGCTGCGCCTGTTTATGCTGCGTCGCCTGCCGATGGCCTGGCTCGCTGGCTTGCGCCTGACAGCCCTCTCGCCCGAGGCCGCCACGGTGAGCATTCGGTATAAGTACCTCACGCAAAACCCGTTCAGGAGCATCTATTTTGCTTGCCTGGCGATGGCCGCCGAGCTGGCTTCCGGCATTCAGGCCCTGATGTGGACCCAGGGCGGCGGGCCGGTGTCGATGCTGGTGGTGGGCCTGACGGCCGAATTTCACAAAAAAGCCGTGGGCACCGTCGCCTTTGAGTGCGCTGACGGGGCCGCCATCGCCGCCGCCGTCGCTGAGAGCCGCGCCACCGGGCAGGGCCGCACGGTGGAAGCGACGAGTACCGGCCGCGACGAGCGCGGCGACGTGGTGGCGGTGTTTCGCGTTACGTGGTCGTTTCGGGCGAAGTAACACCAAGCTCCAGCTTGGTGAACCGTCCACGCCGCTTGATTGCCGTTCAACGGTTCACCAAGCTGGAGCTTGGTGTTACGCCCTGCCTTCGGCTAGGTTCTCCTTCGTGAGCACGTCCACCATGCCGTCTTCGCTCACGACGACGACCAGGCAGGGGTAGGGCGAGGAATCGACGTAGCGCACGGCCGAGTTGTAGCGCGCGCCGCGGGTGCTGGTGCCGTGGCCGCTGGCTTTGCCGTCGAGGATGACGCCGATGGAGTAGCAGTAGCCGGCCGGGTCGAGCAGCACGGCCCCGTCGATGGCCGTGATGAGGCGCGTGATGAGCGGGGTGAGCGGCACTGGCTCGATGAGCGTACATTGAAGCTTGAGCCGGTCGGCTTCGGCCAGCGCTTCGGTCGTGACGACGAGCAGCGTGCCCTTGGGCTGGTGGCTGGCTTCGAGCACTACTTGCCAGAGGTTTTCGACCTGGGCCGGGTCCGTGAGCTGGAACGTGCGCTTGAGGTCGCGCCGCAACCGGTTCAGGCTCAGGCGGGGGCGCGGCAGCGTGGGCAGGCCGTAGCGGGCGCGCAGCAGCGTCTGGCCGCCGTGGTTGAACTCCCAGGTGAAGTGGGCCACGAACCGGATTTCGAACAAGTCCTCGCGGCTGGGGTCATAGGCCCCGCTGGCGGGGGAGCTGATTTGGCGGCCCAGCGCGTACACTTTTTCGCCGTCGGCGAGCAGGCTCACGTCGGGGCTCGTCATTTCGAGCAGCTTGCGCACGGCGCGGTAATCGGTGAGCTCGGTGGGGCAGGTCAGGGCGAAGACTTCTTCCAGATTGGGGTGGCCGCGGCGGGCCAGCAGCAGGCAGCCGGTGCTTTCGCCGCCCTCGTAGCGCAGGCTCGAAATCGTGTTCAGGGTAAAAAACAAGCCCGCCGCACCCGCGTCGGTGCCGCCGTTCACGCCCCCGCTCTCGCTCAGCGCGTGGGCCGGCGTGTCGAGCAGGCTTTTGCCGGCCACGCGCAGCAGCTCTTCCGTTTCGCGGGGCCGAAACAGGAAGCCCGCGCCCGGCTCCGGCTCGTTGAGCCACTTCACGCATTCCTCGTTGAAGCGGTACATGGCCCCCACCAGCAGGGAGTTGGCCAGCGGCCGCCCGTCGGTGTAGTAGCGGTCGGGCAGCAAGGACGGATACGAGCGCAACGGCCGGCGCTGCACCCGCAAAATAGTAAACACGAAGTAGCCGCCGAGCTGGGTCGGCCAGCCGGTAAAATGCTGATAATCGGTGTCTTCGTCCAGCTCGTCGAGCACCTGCTGCAAGACGGCCCGCAGGCTGCGAAACTCGTAGATGCGCCGCAGCATGGCCGGCGACATAGCCTGTTGCGAGAGGCTGGTGGGCAGGTGAACCCGCCCGCCGCCGTGCATATCGAGCGCCTGCCGCACGACGTCGGCAAACGCCTCGGCCGGCAGCCCCACCTCGGGCGACTCCTGGCAGATGGGCAGCTCAGAAGCCGGGTCGGTGGGCAGCCCCAGCACGAGGATGTGGGGCCGCAGGTCGTCGTCGAGCGCGTCGAACAGGGCCTGGGCCGTGGCCTGAGCCGCCTGTTGGTAGCGTTGCTGGTGGGGCCAGATGCCGGCGCTGGCCGACGGAGGGGCGAGAGTAGTAGGGGACATAGAGGAACGCTTAACGCGGGGAATAAGGTAAACGTCTGACGGGCGCGTTTGCTTTATGGGGTGAGGAGGTGATGGGGTGAAGTAGGGGTCGTTGTCATGCTCATCTATCGTCCGCTTGTCGAAGCATCTCGCTCGCTTCGTTGCTAACGTAAAGGCTCATTGCGCCACGCGAGATGCTTCGACAAGCGGACGATAGATGAGCATGACAACGACTCCTCCTCACCTACTCCCCGTACCTTTACGGCCCGCTCTTTTCTCTGCAAAACAATGATTCGCTACCCCCGGCCAATAACCGCGTTTGGCCGCTTCGTGCTCCTAATTCAGGCCATGATTACCCGGCCCGAGCGGCGCGCCGTGCTCTGGACGCGCACGATGGAGGAAGCCATGGACATTGGCATCGATTCTATCTTCATCGTGGGCCTCGTGGCGACGTTTATCGGGGCCGTTACCTGCATTCAGATTGCCTACAACATGGTCAATCCGTTCGTGCCGATGAGTACGGTGGGCTACATGGTGCGCGAAATGACGATTCTGGAGCTGGCTCCTACCATCACCAGCATCGTGCTGGCCGGTAAGGTGGGCTCGTCCATTGCCGGCGGGCTGGGCACGATGCGCATTACGGAGCAGATTTCAGCCATCGACGCGATGGGCATCAACTCGGCCTCGTACCTGGTGTTGCCGCGCATTCTGGCCGCGCTGCTCGTGTTTCCGCTGCTCGTTATTCTGGCTATGAACCTGAGCATTTTGGGCGGCTACGTGGCGTCGCAATTGTCGGGGGCCATGACCGGGGCCGACTATATCGAGGGCCTGCGCTACGCCTTCAAGCCCTACACCATTGTCTTCGCCCTGACCAAGTCCGTAGTGTTCGCTTTTCTGGTGTCGGCCATTTCCGCCTATAAAGGTTATACCCTGCAGGGCGGCGCGCTCGAAGTGGGCAAGGCCAGCACCGCCGCCGTCACCAACTCCATCATTTCCATTCTGCTGGCCGATTACATGCTGGCGGCCGTGCTGCTGTAAGCCGTCAGCTTTTAACTGAAACCGCCTCGTCCGCGTAAGCCCCGGGAATCCTTTTCCCCCGCCCGTACCCGATGCCTACCGCCCCCGCTGCCTCCCGCCCCACGCCGCCGTTGCGCACCTCGGGCATTACCCGCTCGTCCTGGTTTGGCACGGCCCCCGCCCAGCCCTCGTTTCCACCGCTTCAGGCCGACACTACGGCCGAGGTCGTCGTCATCGGCGGGGGCATTGCCGGGCTGACAACCGCTTATTTGCTGGCCAAAGAAGGCCGCGACGTGGTGTTGCTCGAAGATGGCGAGCTGGCTTCGGGCGAGAGCGGGCGCACCACGGCCCACCTCTCGAACATGATGGACGCCGGCTTCGTGGAGCTGGCGCAGATGCACGGCGAGGTGGGCGCGCGTCTGGCTGCCCAGAGCCACGGCGAGGCGATTGACTTGATTGGGCAGATTGTCCAGGCCGAAAACATTGCCTGCGACTACGCCCGCCTGCCGGGCTACCTGTTTTGCGCGCCCGACACGAGCCATCAGGAAATGCTCGACGAGCTGGCCGCCGCTCAGCGCGCGGGCCACAGCGCCGCCCGCTGGTTGGAGTCGGCCGGGGCGTCGGCGGGCTTCGACACGGGCGAGTGCCTGGAGTTTCCGAACCAGGGCGAGTTTCACATTCTAGACTATTTGACCGGGCTGGCTGAAGCTATCGGACGGCACGGCGGGCGCATCCACTGCCGGACTCATGCCGACGAGCTGCGTGGCGGGGCGGCCGCGCGCGTCGTCACGACGGACGGGTTTAAGATTGCGGCCTCGCGCGGCATTGTCGTGGCGACTAATTCGCCCTTCAACGACCGGGTGGTGATGCACACCAAGCAGGCCCCGTACCGCACCTACGTGGTGGCGGCGCGGGTGCCGCGCGGCTCCGTGGCCCGTGCCCTGTACTGGGACACGACCGACCCCTACCACTACATTCGGCTGCAAACCGTGGCCGGGGCCGACTACGACCTGCTGCTGGTGGGCGGCGAGGACCACAAAACCGGCCACGAACCCGACCCCGAAAGCCACCTCGACACACTCGAAGCCTGGACGCGAGCGCAGTTCGGCACTAAGATTCTTAAAATAGACTATCGCTGGAGCGGGCAGGTACTGGAGGCGGTGGACGGCCTGGGCTACGCCGGCCGCAATCCCGTGGACCGCGACAACGTGTTCATCATCACCGGCGACTCGGGCCAGGGCATGACGCATTCTACGCTCGGTGCCCGCCTCGTGGCCGACCTTGTGCAGGAGCGCGAAAACCCCTATGAAAAGTTGTATGACCCCGGCCGCGTCACGGTGAAGCGCGAGTCGGCAGTGGAGTTTGTCAAGGAGAATTTGAAAGTAGTCGCCGACTACGCCGAGTTGCTCACGGGCGGCGACGTGGCTTCCGTGGACGACATCGCCGCCGGCCAAGGTGCCGTGGTGCGCCGGGGCCTGAGCAAAATCGCCGCCTACCGCGACCCGGCCGGCCAGCTGCACGAGTGCTCGGCCATCTGCCCCCACCTGGGCTGCGTCGTGCACTGGAACCCGCTCGAAACCAGCTGGGACTGCCCCTGCCACGGCTCGCGCTTCACCGCTTTGGGCGAGCTGCTGGCCGGCCCGGCTAATTCGGATTTGGCACGGGTGGAGAAATAGTCGGCTATTCAAGTTTATACTAAAAAACCCCGCTGGTAAGCTGCCAGCGGGGTTTTTTGTTTGAAGCGCGGGTCCCGCGCTAGTTGGTGGGGCCGTTGTCGGTGCGGGCTTCAAGCACGGCTTGCAGGCCCGTGGGCAGGGCCGAGAGCAAGTCAAGGCCGGTGGCGGCTTCGATGGCATCGACACTGGTGCGGTAGCTGCCCCAGCTCGGGCTGAGCGAGCTCAGGTTGGGCGTGTCGATGGCGATGACGCGGGTGCTGGTCGTGACGCGGGCCACGTCGTTGCTGCCGTTGGGCAGCACCAAGAGCACCTTCAGTCTCATGTCTCACTTCCTAAAATCTCATATCTCAACGTCTCCCGCCCGACCTTTGCGCTCATCATGCACCTGCCCACGCGCCGCGAGCTGGCGTATTTTTTCTTCAGCCAAAACTTCTCCGATGGGCTGCGCACGACGCTGGCCCTGGTGCTGCCGGCCGTGGCGGGCGCGCAGCTGGGCGAGCTGGCGGCGGGCATCACGGCCAGCACCGGGGCCGTGTGCCTGAGCGTGACGGACACGCCCGGCCCCTGGCAGCACCGCCGCAACGGGTTGCTCGCCGCCCTGGGATTGGTGCTGGCCGTGGCCGCGCTCACCGGGGCGCTGGCCGAACACCGGCTGGCGCTGGGCCTGAGCCTGGTCGGGCTGAGCTTTGGGCTGACGATGCTGCTCGTGTGGGGCGCGCGGGCCGGGGCGGTGGGCTCGGCGGCGCTGCTGGCGCTGGCTCTCACGCTGGCCCACCCGCCCGCCGACTGGACTGAGCTGCTGCACCACACGGCGTTTCTGGGGGCCGGCGGCGCGTGGTACTTGCTGCTGGCCTTGCTCCAAAAGCAGGTACAGCCCTACCGCGCCGCTCAGCAGGCGCTCGGCGAATGCCTGCACGCGGTGGCCGGCTTCCTGCGCCTCAAGGCCGCTTTCTACGACCCCGCTACCGACCTCGACGCCGACTTTCGGCGCCTCGTGGCCCAGCAGGTCGTTGTCAATGAAAAACAGGAAGCGGCCCGCGACCAGCTCTTTCGCTCGCGCCAAATCGTGAGCGAAAGCACCGCCGCCGGCCGCCGCCTCGTGCTGGCTTTCACGGAGGCCGTGGACCTCTACGAGCACATCACGGCCGGCTACTACGACTACGCGGCCCTGCGCGCGGCCTTCGGGCCGAGCGGGGTGCTGGCCGATTTTCAGGCCCTGATACTGACCCTGGCCAGCGACCTCGACGGGCTGGGTTCGCACGTGGTGGCCAACCGCCCCTACGTTGGCCGGCCGCCCGACCGCGCCCCCGCCCTGGCCGCGCTGCAAGCCCGGCTGGCCGCCGTGCCCGCCCCCGACCCGGCTCTGGGTACCAGTCCGCGGGTGCTGCTGCGGGTGCTGGTGAGCCTGCGCGACATGAGCCGCCGCGTCCAGAGCCTGCGCGACTACTTCGACGAGGCCCTCGCCGCCCGCCTCACCCCCGACCCGGCCCGCGTGGCCAGCCACGCCCAGTTCGTGGCCCACCAGGAATTGCAGTGGCGGGCTTTCGGCCAGAACCTGACCCTCGGCTCGGCCGTGTTTCGGCACGCGGTGCGCATGGCCGTGGCCGCCGGGCTGGCCTTCGGGCTGGCCGAGCTGCTCTGGCACGGCCAGCACAACTACTGGATTCTGATGACGGTTATCCTCATGCTCAAGCCCGGCTTCAGCCTCACGCGGGAGCGCAACGTGCAGCGCATCCTGGGCACACTCGGCGGCGGCGCGCTCGGGGCGGCCGTGCTCTGGGCCGTGTCGGGGACCGACGCGCGCTTTGCCATCTTGCTGGTTTTTATGGTGATAGCCTACACGTTTTCGCGTACCAAGTACCTGGTTACGGTCGTGTTTCTGACGGCGTACCTGCTGATTATGTTCAGCTTCTTTGGCCTGAGCTACCTCGGCGTGATTCGCGAGCGCGTGGCCGATACCGTGCTGGGCTGTCTGCTGGCGCTGGGCACGGCGCGGCTGCTGTTTCCGCGCTGGGAAAGCGAGCAGCTGCCTGATTTGCTCCGGGCCACGCTGCGCGCCAACCTGGCGTATCTGCGCCAACTCGCCGACCGCCTCGCCGGCCAGCCCGTGCCGCCCACCACCTACCGGCTGCTGCGCAAAGACGTGTACGTGGCCTCGGCTAACCTGGCCGCCGCCTTCCAGCGGATGCTTTCCGAGCCGCGCCGCACCCAGCGCCACCCCGCCGAAGTCCACGAGTTCGTGGTACTCAATCACATTTTGTCGGCCAATATTTCAGCCCTGTCGGCCACGCTCGTGGATGCGCCTGCCGGGTCGTCCGCCCCGTCGCCCGCCCCGTTGCCCCCCGACAGCCACCGCGCTTTGCTCAGCGCCCAGGCCGCGCTGAGTCGCGGGTTGGCCCGCCTCGGCGCGCCCGCTTCGCCCGAAACCGCCGCGCCCTCTGCGACCGCGCCCCCCGAAACGCGCGCGCTCACCGAAACCGCCGCCCCCGACCGCGCCCTGGCCGAGCAGCTCGCGTTTTTGCAGAAGGTGAGCGCCGATTTGGATAAGGTGACGGAGGAGCTGGCGGCATAACTCCAACCAAAAGTCAGCGAAGCCAAGTACCGGCCTGAAAGACGCTGGCCGCTACCTGAACCGTGCTCCACCGCCACCCCGCCGGTCCTATCTTCGCCGCGGCTACCACCCTGATTGTCATGCGCCACGTTGCCGACCTGCCCCACCCCGAAGTCAAAATCACGCTCCTGGCCTGGAATGGTAAATACCTGCTCAAACTCGAACAAGGGCCGCTCGAACAAACCTACAAAGTGCCCGAGCTGAGTTTGAGCGGGGTCGGGCCGCCCGACCAGGAAATCCGCCAGCTGCTCGACGACGAGTTTCTGGCCGCCGTCGTCGTCCGCTTCGAGGGCATGCACCAGGATATGGGCGCCGCCTTCGCCCGCCACGAGCTGCGCTGAACCGCTTCTCTTCACCTTTTTCTGCTTTTGTATGCGCTCGTTTTGCCTTTTTTTGCTGCTGATTATTTTGACTGGAGCGGTGCCCGCCGCGGCCCAGCTCTACCAGGTGCGGGCCGGGCAGTTGCCTTACGCCGGCCGCTCGCAAGCCAGCCTGAACGTCGTCGTGGACGGCTCCCTTGACCAGACCCGCGACTTCTGGCAGTCGTACATGAAGGATACCTACCGCGTCTCGTTCAGGGGCGGGTTTGGTGGGTTGCTGGGGCTGAATAAGCAGAACGTGCTTACGGCCAAGCAGGTCGTTATCGCCACGCTCTCCAGCCGCCCGACCGACCTGTACGCTGCCTTCACGCCGCTGGCCGACTCGACCACCGAAGTGGCCTTTTTTGGCTCGTATAACGGCAAGGGCGACCAACCCTTCTTTTCGCCCGACCTCACGGCCCAGGAGTTTGGGCGGATGCAGGCCATACTGGAGAAGTACGCCCCCGCCGCCCGCCTCAACGCCCTGCGTCAGCGGGTGGCCGAAGCCGAAGCCAACGTGGCGGCCATTGAAAAGCAAAAGGAGAAGCTGGAGCGCTCGATGGAATCAACCCGCAACAGCACGGCCAACAACCTCAAGCGCATCGAGGACCTCAAGCGCCAGAACGAGGCCAACCGCCAGCAGCTGCGCCAGGACAGCACCCAGCTCGTAGGCAACGGCGTGCTGCGTGAAACCAGTCGCCAGGCGTTGCAGCGTCGCCGCGAGCGCCTGGGCGCCGTAGGCAAATAAGCCGCCCCAGACCTTGCCCCGCCCATCGTGAACCCGTCCGCCGACCCCAACTCGCCCCTCGCCACGCTGCGTCAGCTTCAGGAGCTGCTCGACGCGGGCACGCTTACGCCCGTTGAGTTTGAGGCGCTCAAGCAGCAGCTCATCTTCGGCCGCGCCGCTGCATCGCCTGCCCCAGCGGAACCGTCGATGCCCGGCTCCGCTGCGCCCATCGAAACCGATACGGCAGCCATCGTGCCCGCCGTCGCCGCGCCCGCCGCTCCAGCCAGTTTCCCGGAGCCAGTCGCACCGTTGCCGGTTGCCCCTGATGCTGCCGACTCACCGCCCGCCACCAATACCGCGCCGCTCGTGGTTGAAGAAGTGGACACCTACGCGCTGCCCGTCGCCGTCCCGCTTCGGCCGCAAGACTGGATGGCGGCCCTGGCCCCGAGCATGGTGCCCGTCATTGAGGCCGACCGCGCGCCCGTCGCTGCCGACCCGCCCGCCCCCGACGAATATGCCCGCGGGCGCAACCCGCTCGCGCTGGTTTTCGCCATCGGCGGGGTGCTGCTGCTGCTGGCCGTCTTCGGCTACCTGCTCTTCGGCCTGCCCCCCAAAACCGACGAGCACCTGACCAGCACCTCTCAAACCCCCGCCGACACCGTCCGCACCCGCCCCGAAACCGGCCCCCAGTCCGAGCAGCTTACCCTGCCGCCCATCGCCGCTCCCGAAACCGTGCGCGTCGCGCCGCCGCCCGTGGCGCGACCCGTGGTGCCGACGGCGGCGAGCACGTTTCGGGCAGACTCGATGGTCGCGCCAGCCAAGCCCGCGCCGGCACGCTCCAATCCTGACCAAACAGTAATCCGCGATACGGCGGTCGAAGCCGTTAAGCCGTAAGTTTATTTTTCTTAAAACTACCTGATTATGGCCCACACCAGCATTACTCCCCCATTTTAATGTAAAAGCTGATGGCTGACTTTATCACTTTTCTGTTTATTACGCTCTTCTTCTCCCTGTTTTCACTGGGAAGCATTTATTATGTTCTCCATTCGAGAGAGTTATTTTTTATAAAAAGCATAGCATATTTTACCTCACCTTGTATCATCTTTATTTTCATGGCTAGCATACATTCATCATTGGCAAGAATCAAGTTCTATGTAGAGTTAGGTCATTCTGACGTGTTATTGGTTTTATTGTTTTTCATATGCTATCCATTCGTACTTCTATTCACGATATACGCGTATCGTAGAAATAAAGATATTTACTGACACGAAATACGGAAGATTTCGTGCATATCAGCGGCCTAGTGGTACTCAATCTCTCTAAATTGTCAACCCATAAAAATTTAACAGTCTGTCATAGGCGCAAAGAAAAAGCCCGCCGACAACAACGCCAGAGGGCTTTCCCATTTCAAAACTCAAAATAAACTATCCCCCAATTACCACGCGCTTGAAGGCCGAGACGGTCATGCCTTTTGAGGCTTTGTCGAGCAGCTGGGCGATGGTGAGTGAGTTGTCTTTCACAAATTCCTGGTTGAGGAGCGTGTTGTCCTTGTAGAATTTGTTGAGCTTACCCTGCGCGATTTTTTCGAGCATGGCTTCGGGCTTGCCTTCGGCGCGGGCCTGCTCCTTGCCAATTTCGATTTCGCGCTCCACCGTGGCGGAATCCACGCCGTCCTTGTCCACGGCGACGGGCTTCATGGCCACGATTTGCATGGCCACGTCGCGGCCCAGGGCGGCGGCATCAGCCGAACCCACGTTCTTCAGGCCCACGAGCACGCCCTTCTTGTTGTCGGAGTGAATGTAGGAAGCGACTTTCTCAGCCGTCAGGGTGGCGTAGCTCAGGTCGAGCTTCTCGCCGATTTTGCCCATCAGGTCGGTGATGTGCTCCTGCACGGTCATCCCGTCGGCTTCTTTGGTAGCGAGCAGGTCCTCTTTCGTGCCGGCATCGGTGCGCACGGCC
>JANXNW010000133.1 GCA_025353905.1 Hymenobacter sp. | reverse complement strand
GGCGCTGCGTATTGAAGTGAACGATGAGCTGAGCGCGTTGCAGGCCCTGCTGACTCAGGCGGCTCAGGTGCTACGGCCGGGCGGCCGGCTCGTCGTGCTCAGCTATCACTCGCTGGAAGACCGGCTGGTGAAGAATTTCATTGGCCAGGGCCGCTTTTTCGGGCAGGCGGAGAAGGACCTGTACGGCCGGGTGAGCCTGCCCTTCGAGGCGCTCACGCGCAAGCCGGGCGAGGCTTCGGCCGAAGAAATCGCCCGCAACGGCCGCGCCCGGAGCGCCAAGCTGCGCGTGGCGGCGCGCACCGACCTCACCTATTCACCCCCCGCGTAAGCTCATGGCCGGCAACGTCTTGCGTCCGCTCGCGGCTGGTCCGCCCCGCGTCAATACCCTGCGCCCCCCGCGCCCCGCCGAGCCAGCGGAAGCGGCCGCCGTAGCCGCCACCGCGCCGCTTGCCGCCGCGTCGGAGCCGGATTTTCAGCCTCAGCCTCAAGCTCCGTCTCAGCCGAAGTCGGCGCGCCCGACGGCCGCCGCCGAAACCGTCGACCAGACGGACCGCCCCGCACCCGCTGACCGCGCCGACCGCGCTGACCAAGCCGACGCGCCCGCTCCGGCTGCGCCCATCCGGGCCTCGCGGCGGCCGGCCTCGACGTGGAGCTTATTTTCGCTGCTCGACCGTTTTACCAACCTCGACGGGCTGTTTCGGGAGGGGCTGCCGGTGCGCTACCTGCCCAAGCTGCTGTTTGTCATGGGTTTGACCTTGCTTTATATCGGCAACACGCACTACGGCAACCGCATGAACCGGGGCATTCAGCGGCTCAAGCAGGAAACGGAAGACTTACGGGCTGATTACACGACGCTAAAATCGGACTACATGGAGGCCAGCAAGCAGAGCGAGGTGGCGCGCAAGGTGGCGGCCATCGGGCTGGTCGAAAGCTCGTCGCCGCCCTTCCGCATCGCCGTGCCCGCCGGCCGCCTCGAAGACGCCGCCCTCGAAACACTGCCTGTGCTCACGGCCGACACGCTCAGCGCCCGCGCCGCCCGCGACTCCGTGGCCCAGGCCCGCGCCGATGCCGCCCTGGGTCGCGCCCGCCGCCAACAGCTCGGCCTGCCCGCCACCGACGAGCCGGAAGCGGGCGCGCCGCCCCCCGGCCCCAGCGAGGAAGATGGCTTGGCCCAGGCAAAAATTGCTGCTACGGCCTCAATAGGCGAGGTTTATGGTACAAAAAAGTATAAAAAGAGCGGTGGTTCAAACCACCAACAAAAGACAAAAGACAAAAAATTAGACTCCCATGAAAGGCAGCGTTAAAAAATCCATCGTGACGCGGGTGCGCCTGGCGTTTCTGGGGGTGGCGCTGTTTTCGTGCGCCGTGGCCTGGAAGATTTCGCGCATTCAGTACCAAGAAGGTGCCCGGTGGCGGGCGCTGGAGCAGGAGCGGCGCATCAGCTACCAGCCGGTGCCGGCCACGCGGGGCAACATCTACTCCGACAACGAGAGCATCATGGCCACCTCGTTACCGTTTTACCGCGTGGCCTGGGACCCCGGCGTGGTGGACGACGACGTGTTCAGCGGGGCGGTGGATTCGCTGGCCTGGCACCTGGCGCACTTTTTTCAAGACCGGAGCGTGGGCGAGTACAAGCGCAAGCTCGTGGAAGCGCACCGCGATGAGGACGTGCGCTACCTGCGGCTGAACCCGCGGCAAATCAACTTTCAGGAGAAAAAAGCGATGGCCGCATGGCCCATTTTCCGGCTCAAACGGCGGGGCGGGGCCATTTTTGAGCAGGTCGATAAGCGGTTCCGGCCGTTTGGCGGGCTGGCCCAGCGCACGGTAGGCTTTGTCAATG
>JANXNW010000129.1 GCA_025353905.1 Hymenobacter sp. | reverse complement strand
CTCGGCAATCGCCTTGCGGGCCTGCACCAAATAGCTCTGCACCAGTTTCTTCTGCTCGTCAACCAGCCGCTGAATGCGCGGCTTGAGCACCAGAAACTCGTGGACATCGCCCTTCGGCACGGGGCCGGAGATGATGAGCGGAGTCCGGGCATCATCGATGAGCACCGAGTCTACTTCGTCCACCATCGCGTAGTGGTGCTTGCGCTGCACCAGCTCGCCGGTTTCGCGGGCCATGTTATCGCGCAGGTAGTCAAAGCCAAACTCGTTGTTGGTGCCGTAGGTGATGTCGGCCAGGTAGGCGTTGCGGCGCGCGTCGGTGTTGGGCTGGTGCTTGTCGATGCAGTCCACGGCCAGGCCGTGAAACTCGAACAGCGGCGCGTTCCACTCCGAGTCGCGTTTGGCCAGGTAGTCGTTCACGGTCACGATGTGCACCCCGCGCCCACCGAGCGCGTTCAAGAAAGCGGGCAGCGTCGAAACCAGCGTTTTGCCCTCGCCGGTGGCCATTTCCGCGATTTTGCCCTGGTGCAGCACCACCCCGCCGATGAGCTGCACGTCGTAATGCACCATGTCCCAGGTGATTTCGGCCCCGCCAGCCAGCCATTTATTCGACCAAATCGCCTGGTCGCCCTCAATGCGCACGTTGCTCTTGGTGCGGGCGATTTCGCGGTCCATGTCGGTAGCCGGCACGGTGAGCTGCCCGTTTTCCTTGTAGCGGCGGGCAGTTTCCTTCACGATGGCGAAGGCGGCGGGCAGCACGTCGAGCAGCGCCGCTTCAAGGTCCTTGTTGCGCTGCTTTTCGAGCGCGTCGAGCTGCTCGAAAATCACTTCTTTCTGGCTCACATCGAGGCCCGGCTGCCCGTCGAGCTGCCCTTGCAGGCCGGCGATGCGCGCGTCGAGGTCGGCGAGCTTGCCGTCCATCTCGTGGCGCACGGTCTGGGTGCGCTCGCGGAGCTGCTCATCGGTGAGGCCGGCCAGTTTGGCATATTCGGCGTTGATGAGGGCCACGTAGGGCATGACGCTCTTCAGGTCCTTCTCTGCCTTGGAGCCAAAGAGCTTGGCGACGGTTTTGCCGAAAAAATCTAACATCGGGGAGTAGTGTAACTAAAAAAGATGCCGCTTCCGGGCAAATTTACGGCTTGGTCGGGGAAGTGGGGTAGGACCAGGCAAAAAGCAAAACCCCCGCCTCCTCAAAAAGGGTGCGGGGGTTCAAGGGTAGCCGTTGTGGCAGATGGTCCTGCTGCGGGCGGTTTTCACGCAGTGTGTCGGGGTGTTCGACGCAGTGTTGCGCAGTGTTCTACAGCCCGACACTGCGGCAAATACCCCGACGCACTGTGCGAAATTTTCTAAAGCGACTCTTCCTGCCGTAGCTCCGCCACGCACCGCCCCAGCGCGTCATCCAGCTTCGGCAGCACCAGCCCGTGCGCGCTGCCCAGCGCCGAATAGTGCGGGCGGACCGCCGCTAATCCGAACGAAGCCAGCGGCCGGGCTTCGATGAAACCAGGGTCCAGGTCGGCGGCTTCGGCGGCGGCGCGGGCCAGCTCGGCCCAGGTGCAGGCTGTGGAGCCAGCTACGTGCCAGAGGCCGCGGGCTTCGTCGAGCAACAGGTCCAGCGACTGATTCACCAAGTCGGGCACGTAGGTCGGGCTGATAACGGCATCGTCAATGGCCGCGAACCGCTCGCCCGCTCGCCCGGCGCGGATGGCGTGGAAGACGAAATTATGCTCGTCCCAGCCGCTGAAAAACGCGGCCGTGCGCACCAGCAGCGCGCCGGGGTGCGCGGCCAGCACCTGCTGCTCGGCTCGCAGCTTGCTCTGGCCGTACACGTTGAGCGGGTTCGGCGCGTCGGTTTCGAGAAAGGGACGGGCGAGCTGCCCGTCGAAAACGAGGTCGGACGAAAAAGTGAGCAATGGGAGACTCCGGGCAGCGCAAGCGGCGGCCAGGGCAGCGGGGCCAGCGGCGTTCTCCCGAAAGCAGCGGTCCGCGTCGGTTTCGGCTTCGTCCACGCGCACGTAGCCGGCCGTGTTCACCACGGCCCAGGGCCGGTACTCGCGCAAGGCTGCCTCGATGGCGGCCGGCGCGGTGATGTCCAGCTCGGCTCGGCTCAGCAGCGCGTAGTCGAGGCCGCGCGTGTGGCAGACGCGGGCCAGGGCCTGGCCCAGGGTGCCGGTCGCGCCGGTGATGAGCAGCTTGGTGGTGGAGGATTGGGGCATAGTGCTTGATTAGCAAAGTCGTTTTGCAAAGTGGCGGCGAGCGCGGGCGGGCGGCTTTTCGCCGCCCGCCCGCTTGGCGTTGAATAGCGCGCCTGAACGGCTACTGAAACAAATGTCCCGTTAAATGCCAAGCGGGCGGGCGG
>JANXNW010000111.1 GCA_025353905.1 Hymenobacter sp. | reverse complement strand
CGCGACCAAAACAACGCCGGCCGTCTGACCCATCCGATGGTGAAGCGGCCCGACGACAACCACTATTCGCCCATCGCCTGGGCCGACGCGTTCGGCATTATCGCCGAGGAGCTGAACGCGCTCAAAAGCCCCGACGAGGCTGTTTTCTACACTTCGGGCAAGGTGCCCAACGAGCCGGCGTTCCAGTTTCAGCGGTTCGTGCGTGAGTTTGGGACAAATAACCTGCCCGACTGCTCGAATATGTGCCACGAGAGCAGCGGCTCGGCCCTCAGCCCCACGCTGGGCCTGGGCAAAGGCTCGGTCACGCTCAACGACATCCACGAGGCCGAGGTTATTCTCATCATCGGCCAGAACCCCGGCACGAACCATCCGCGGATGCTCTCGGCCCTGCAAATCGCCAAGCAGAACGGGGCCAAAATCATCAGCATCAACCCGCTGATTGAGGCCGGACTGAACCACTTCAAGAACCCCCAGGATTTCATGAACCCGCTCCGGGCGGTGGGGGCGCTGCTGGGCGGCGGCATTCAGATTACGGATTTGTACCTGCAAGTGCGCGTGAACGGCGACATGGGCCTGTTGCGCGGTATCATGAAGCATTTGCTCGAGGCCGAGGACCGCAACCCCGGACAGGTCGTGGACCGGCCGTTTATCGACGAGTTCACGACGGGCTTTGAGGAGTTTGAGCGCAACATCCGGGATACGAAGTGGGAGGAAATCGAGGAATTGAGTGGACTGAGCCGGGCGCAAATGCTGGAGGCGGCTAATATTATTGCGCCGAAGCAGAAAATCATTACCTGCTGGGCGATGGGCCTCACCCAGCAGCGCAACGGGGTGCAGTGCATTCAGGAAGTGGTGAATTTCCAGCTGATGAAAGGGGCCATTGGCAAGCCGGGCGCGGGTACCTGCCCGGTGCGGGGCCATTCCAACGTGCAGGGCGACCGCACGATGGGCATCTGGGAGCGGGTGCATTCGGGCTTTATCGACGCGATGGAAAAGGAGTTCAAGTTCACTGCGAACCGCGAAGACGGCTTCGACGTGGTGGAAAGCATCCGGGCCATGCACGACGGGCGGGCGAAAGTCTATTTCAGCCTGGGCGGCAACCTGCTGGCCGCCGGCCCCGACACCGAGCTCATTGCCGAGGCCATGCGTAAGCAAAGCCTGACCGTGTTCGTGGGCACCAAGCTCAACCGGGGCCACCTCGTCACGGGCCGCACCAGCCTGCTGCTGCCCTGCTTCACGCACGCCGACATCGACATGCAGCGCAGCGGCCAGCAGATGACTTCCTGCGAGAATTCGATGGGCGTGGTCTCGCAGAACCGAGGCGTGCTCGTGCCGCTGGCCGGTGAGATGCTGAGCGAAGTGGCTATTTTGAGCGGGGTGGCCATCGCCACGCTCGGCGCCCGCACCGATGTCGCCGACTGGGTGGCCTGCACGGAGAACTACGATGTCATCCGCGACCACATCGCGCGGGTCATTCCGGGCTTCGAGGAATTCAACACCAAGCTGCGTCACCCCGGCGGGTTTTATTTGCCCAACGGCCCGCGCGAGCGCAAGTTCACGACCAAAAACGGCAAGGCTAACTTTACCACGACCGAGCTGCTGCGCCCCGACCTCGACCTCGAAGCTGGTCAGCTCGTGCTGATGACCGTACGCAGCCACGACCAGTTCAACACGACCATTTACGACTACAACGACCGTTACCGGGGCATCCACAACGAGCGCCGGGTGCTGTTTATGAACGCCGCCGACATCGCCGAGCGCGGCCTCAAAGCGCGTGATTTGGTGGACATCACCTCGCACTTCGAGGGCGAGACGCGCCGGGTCGAGAAGTTCGTGGCCGTGCCCTACGACATTCCGAAGGGCAACGTGGCTGCGTATTTCCCCGAAGCCAACCCGCTGGTGGCCATTTCGAGCGTGGCGAAGGTCAGCAACCAGCCGACTTCTAAATACGTGGTGGTGACGGTGGTGCCGACGGCGGTGAACAACGAGGTGCGGGTGCGCGAGCGCGAAGCTATGATGGCGGAGTAAGAGTAGGGTAAGCTTTAGCTGCCACCGGAGGGCCATTGAGTGGACTACAACCACTTACTGGCCCTCCGGTGGCAGCTAAAGCTTACCCTACATTCGCTATAGCTATAGCTGTTTAGCAAATTTGCTGGCCTCGCATCTTGCCCCGTCGCCGGCTCCCTCTACCTTGCGGTGGGCTAGGCTCGGGGCCTGACCCGCCATTTTCCTTTCCTTTTCCAAACCGCAATAATGGCCGAATCCACTTCTCTACTCGACCGCGCCCGCACCATCGCGCCGCCCGGTTACAACCGTTGGCTGGTCCCGCCGGCCGCGCTCGCTATTCACCTGGCTATTGGGCAGGCGTATGCGTTCTCCGTATTTAAGAAGCCACTTGGCGCGCTGCTGAGCCTGGACGTGAATAAGCCCAGTCCCGGCGACTGGACGGCCTCCCAGATTGGCTGGACGTTTTCCATTGCCATCGTGCTGCTGGGTCTGTCGGCGGCCGTGTTTGGGAAGTGGTTGGAGCGGGTGGGGCCGCGCAAGGCCATGCTGGCTTCGGCGCTGTGCTTTGCGGGTGGCTTTTTTATTGGCTCGCTGGGGGTGCATCTGCATTCGCTGCCGCTATTTTATTTCGGCTACGGCTTCGTGGGCGGCATCGGGCTGGGCATCGGCTACATCTCGCCGGTCAGCACGCTCATCAAGTGGTTTCCGGACCGCAAGGGCGTGGCGACGGGCATGGCCATCATGGGTTTCGGGGGCGGGGCCATGATTGGCTCGCCGCTGGCCGTGGGCCTGATGGCACACTTCAAAACCCCGACCGACCTGGGCGTGGCCCCGACGCTGCTCGTGATGGGCTTAATTTACTTTCTGTTCATGCAGTTCGGCATTTGGAGCATCCGCGTGCCGGCCGATGACTGGCAGCCCGCCGGCTACGTGCCGAGTCAGGAGCACAACGCCCTGATTACCAGCGGCAACGTGTCGGCCGACAACGCCATCAAAACGCCCCAGTTCTGGCTGCTCTGGACGGTGCTGCTCTGCAACGTGACGGCCGGCATCGGGGTGCTCGAAACTGCCTCGCCGCTCATTCAGGACACGTTTTCGGACGGCGTACTTGGTACGGGCAAAGGCGTAACGGCGGCGGCGGCGGCTGGCTTTGTGGGTTTGTTGAGCTTGTTCAATCTATTGGGCCGATTTTTCTGGTCGTCGGCTTCGGATAAGCTGGGGCGTAAGGTGACGTACGCCATTTACTTCGGGCTGGGCATTTTGCTCTACGCCCTGATTCCGACCCTGGGCCACGGCGCGCAGCTGATTTTGTTCGTGGTCGTGGCCTGCGTGATTCTGACCATGTACGGCGGCGGTTTCGCCACCATCCCGGCGTACTTGTCCGACCTGTTCGGCAAGTACCAGGTCGGGGCCATTCACGGGCGACTACTCACGGCCTGGAGCACGGCCGGGGTGCTGGGTCCGCTCATTGTCAATGCCTTGTCAGAAGGCCGCAAGCAGCAGTATAAAGCCGCCACGGCGGGCCTCACCGGTTCCGATTTGGCGGCCTACCTCAGCGCTCATCCGGCTATTGAGGCCCTGCGCGGGGCCGGCGCGTATCAGCCCGTGTTCTACACGATGGCGGGCCTGCTAGTGGTGGGCTTTCTGGCCAACTTGCTGGTGCGGCCGGTGCGCGACGAGTTTTACGAAAAGGGTCCGGTCGTTGTCGCGGCTGGCGGCCACTAATTTCAAAACCAACTTAAAATTAAAAGTTTATGCAGCCTAAACAACCATTTACGCCAGTCGCTGAGGAGGCTGGCGCTTCGACCGGGGCGCTCGCGCTGGCCTGGCTTTTCGTCGGAATTCCGCTGGCCTGGGGGGTTTCTCAGACGTTTATTAAGGCGCTGGCGCTGTTCAAGTAACCTGCAACTTTTGTGGTGGGACGCAGCCTTTGCTGCGTCAGCGAGCGCAAGCGAGCATTTACTGAGCGCACGACCCAACGTCAAATGCTCGCTTACGCTCGCTGACGCAGCAAAGGCTGCGTCCCACCACAAAAGCTACATTTCCCGAAACAGCCACAGCGGCCAGGCAGAGCCGGCGGCGAAATGCGTCGGCGTCGGCGGCAACTCCAGAAAACCGTCGGCGGCGAGCAGTCCTGCTAGGTCGCCCGAGCCGGCGGTGGGGGCGGGCAGGGCCAGCAGGCGACCGTCGGGGGCGGCGCTTAGCGCGACGGGCAGAAAATACGTGAGGCTGGGGCGGAAGTCCACGGCGGCGGTCAGCTCGGCAAAGAGCTGGTTGTCGTGCGCTAAATCCAGGCCCTGGCTGGCGCGGAGCCAGCCGCGCACGTAGCGGTAGTAGCCCACGAAGGCTGACACGGGGTTGCCGGGCAGCGCGAACACGGCCGCCCCGCCCGGCCGCTGCCCGAACCAGAACGGCTGCCCCGGCCGCTGCGCCACGCCGTGAAATAGCGGCTCCGCGCCCGCCACTCGCAACGCTTCGGGCAGAAAATCAGCCCGGCCCTTTGACACGCCGCCGCTCAGCAGCACGGCATCGAACGCAGCCAGCAGCGGCGGCAGACCGGCAGTGAGCGCGGCGAGGTCGTCGTCGAAGTGAAACGCTTGGCTTTCAGCTCCGTCGGCGGCCAGGGCAGCGGCCAGCATGGGTGCATTAGAGGTGTGAATCTGGTGGGGCAGGGGCTGGGCGCTAACCGGCACCAACTCGTCGCCGGTGCTTACGACGGCCACCCGTGGCCGCCGCGCCACCAGCAAACTCGCCGCGCCCACGGTGGCCGCCACCGCGATTTCGGCCGGGCCGAGGCGGCGGCCAGGAGCCAGCAGCCGCGCCCCAGCGGGCTGGTCGTGGCCCAGCGGATGCACGTTGTGGCCGCGTCGCGGCGGCAACACCCGTACCGTGGCGCGGCGACCGGCCGCCGCGTCCGCCGCGTTGTCGGCGGCCGCGAAATCCAGGTCCTCGTAACGAATTACCGTATCGGTACCCGGCGGCAGGGCCGCGCCGGTCATGATTTCGACGGCCGCGCGTGGGTCCGAGAGCGGTACCGGGGCGGTGCCGGCAAGCTGGAGCCGTTCGATGATGAAATCGGTTTGACCGGCTTCCAGGGCGCTATAGTTCAGGGCGATGCCGTCCATCGTTACGCGGTCGTAGGGCGGCAGGGGGCGGTCGGCGAGCAGAGATTGGCGCAACGTGCGGCCGGCAGCCTCAGCCAGCGGCACGGCCTGCGGGGGCAGCGGGCGGGCGGTGGTCAGCACGAGGCGGTAGGCTTCTTCGACGGCAAGCATTTTTTAGTGGTTAATTTTTCAATGGTCAAAGGTTAATCTTACTCGCCGGGCCGGGCAAAGTTGGGGCTGTTTACCTCTGCGCCTTCTGCGAAACCTTCTGCGCCTTCTGCGGGCTAAAAAACGTTAGGAGGTAATAAACGGCCTCGCCCTAAGAAAACCCACCAAGCATTCAAAAAACGCATGTTGAAACCCAAACACGCTGACCTTACCCGCCCCGACCTGGGCGAGTTTGTCCGCCATGAGTTGGCCCTGCTCGGCGCGCCGTGCGGCGACATTCAGCGCCTGGCCGCCGACCTCACCGCCGCGCTCGGCCACGCTTACCGCGTCGGCTACGTTGATGCCGACCACCCCAGCGGTGACGGCGACCCGGCCGCCACCCAGAGCCAGCTGCTGCGAGCCGGCGCGGCCGTTGAGCTGACCGATAAAATTCATCTCCTTCGCCGTGACGAGCCGCGCGCGCTGGGCCGCTTCAGCCAAACCGAGCTGTTGGCCGGGGCCGACCTGGTGCTGGTGAACGGCAACCATTTCCCAGCTCGCCAACAACTTGTACTTATTGACCCGCGCAAAACCCTGGCTCACAAGCTCGAAAAGCTCACCGACGTGCAGGCGCTGGTGCTGGCTGAGGGCGTTAGCGAACTGCCCGATTACCTGCGCGCCCACCTCGGCCCGGCCGCCGATACGCTGCCGCGCTTTGCCCTGGCCGACGTAGCCGGCCTGAGCGTCTGGCTGCGGCAATGGCGCACGGCGCGCGTGGCTCCGTTGCGGGGCCTGGTGCTGGCCGGCGGCCTGAGCCAACGTATGCAAACTGATAAAAGCCGCTTGCGCTACGGTGGCCCCCAGGCCCCGGAGCAGCGCGAGGTAGCGGCGAATATGTTGGCTCAAGTTTGCCAGAATGTGTTCGTCTCGTGCCGGGCCGAGCAGGCGGCGGAAATGCCCGCTCAGCTCCGGGCGCTGCCCGACACGTTTCTGGGTCTGGGGCCGCTGGGCGGCATTTTGTCGGCCTTCCGCCACGACCCCAACGCGGCTTGGCTGGTGCTGGCCTGCGACCTGCCCTTTCTCACGGCCGACGTGCTGCGGCAGCTCGTGGCGGGCCGTGCGCCCGCCCGGCTGGCCACGGCTTTTCAAAGTCCGCGCAATGAATTTCTGGAGCCGCTCATCACCATTTTCGAGCCGCGCGCTTATCCCGAGCTGCTGCGATTTCTGAGCCTGGGCTACTCGTGTCCGCGCAAGATGCTCATCAACAGCGACGTGGCCGTGCTGCCCACGCCGGACGGCGAGGCGTTGCGTAACGTGAACACGCCCGAGGAGCGCGCGGCGGCAGAAGGAGCGTTGGGGCGGTAGGGTGCTTGGTGCTTGGTGCTTGTTTCAAACTTGAACGAGGCAAGGTAGCATTTCCCGTACTTTGCGAAACTCTGCGCGAGCCTTGCTCTGAAACCAAGCACCAAGCACCAAGCACCAAAAATCAACAATGCCCACCCGCGTCCTACTAGTTGAAGACGAGCCGAAAGTATCCGCTTTCATTCGGCGGGGGCTGGAGGAAGAGGGCTACGCGGTGAGTGTGGCCTACGACGGGGCGATGGGCGCGCGCCTGGCCCTGGAGCAGGAAGTGGACCTGCTGATTCTGGATGTCATTTTGCCCGGCCAGAGCGGGCTGGACGTGCTACGGGCCGTGCGCGCCCAGAACCAGACGCTGCCCGTGCTCCTGCTCACGGCCCTGGGCACGACCCAGGATAAGCTGCTGGGCTTCGACGGCGGGGCCGACGACTACCTGGTCAAGCCCTTCGACTTTGCCGAGCTGCTGGCCCGCGTGCGTGCCCTGACCCGCCGCCGCGACCGGAGCGTGGCCAAAGGCAGCCAGCTCAGCCTGGCCGACCTCACCCTCGATACGGCCGCCAAAACCGTCGTGCGCGCCGGCCAGCCTATCAAGCTCACCGCCCGCGAATTCAATTTGCTGGAGCTGCTGCTGCGCCACCAGGGCCGGGTGCTAAGCCGCGGCGAAATCGCGGAGCACACCTGGGAAGAGTCCTTCGACGCCGGCTCGAACGTAATTGACGTCTATGTCAATTACCTGCGCAATAAGGTGGATAAGGGTTTTGACCAGAAGTTGATTCATACGGTGGTGGGCATGGGCTACGTGCTGCGACTTAGTGCTTAGTGGTCAGTAATTGAGAGGGACGTTGTCATGCTTATCTGGCGTCCGCGCAGTGAAGCATCTTGCTCGCACCGTTGCACGGACCGCCCGAACGGTGCGAGCAAGATGCTTCACTGAGCGGACGCCAGATAAGCATGACAACGTCCCCAATCACTAATCATTAACCATTAACCACTAAAATGTCCATCCGCAACCGCTTGACCTGGCTGTTTTTGGGCGTGGTGGCGGTGCTGCTGCTGGCGGCGCTGGCGCTGGTGTTCGTCTTGCAGCTGGAGGCGTCGCGGCGCGAGTTTCGGGGGCGGCTGCGCGAGCGGGCGCAAGTGACGGCGTATATTTTTCTGGAAAAGGACGAGATGCGCGCCGGGGCGTTTCGCGCGTTCGAGAAGCAATACCTCGAAGCGCTCAGTAACGAGATACTGCAGGTTTATGATGCCCAGGGGCGGGTGCGCTTCGTGGCGGCCGACGAGCGGGTGCGGCTGCCCGATGCGGTGCTGGCGAACATTGTGCTGAGCAAGGAAGTGTATTTTCAGCTCGGCGAACGGCAGGCAGTTGGCCTTTTCTACGCCGACAACCAGGGCGACTTTATCATCGTGGCAGCGGCTGAAAACGTGCTCGGGCGGCGGCGGCTGCAAACGCTGGCCAGCATTATGGCCGCTATTTTCGTGGGTAGCCTGCTCGTGATTTACGGCGTGGGGCGCGTGTTCGCGGGGCGGGCGCTGGCCCCCATCGCCGCCCTCAACGACCAGGTGGACCGCATCACGGCCCTCGACCTGCACCAGCGGGTGCGCGCGGCGTCGCTGCGCACCAGTCCGCGCGACGAGCTGACCCGGCTGACGCGCACCTTCAACCGGCTGCTGGCCCGGCTCGAAGCCAGCTTCGAGGGGCAGCGCACGTTCGTGCGCAACGCCTCGCACGAGCTGCGCACGCCGCTCACGGCCAGCATCGGCGAATTGCAAGTGCTGCTGGCCCGCGAGCGCAGCCCGGCCGACTACCGCGCCGCCGCCACCTCGGTGCTGGCCGATTTGCAGCAGCTCAAAGACCTCATAAACAACCTGCTCGACCTGGCGCAAGCCGAAACCGACGTGCCCCTCACCGATGAAGTGCGCCTCGACGAGCTGCTGAGCGAGGTGCGCGCGGCCGTGACTCCGGCTGAGCGCGGGCGGGTGCGCCTCGACCTGGGCGAGCTGGACGAGCTGCCCGCCGACCCGGCCGCGCTCGTCGTGCGGGGGCACCGCGCCCTGCTGGCCCGCGCCGTAGGCAACCTCGTGGACAATGCCCTCAAATACTCGGCTCCCAGCCAGTCGATAACGCTGAGCCTGCGCTGTCAGCTTGGCGGCGGCTGCGTGGTGCGGGTGGCCGACGCGGGCGCGGGCATTGCCGAAGTGGATTTGGCCCAGGTGTTTCAGCCGTTTTTTCGGGCGGCCGCCGTGCGCGGGGTGGCCGGCCACGGCGTAGGACTGCCGCTGGCCCAGCGCATCGCGGCCCTGCACGGGGCTACGCTCACACTACGCTCAGAGTTGGGTCAGGGTACGGTGGCGGAGTTGGATTTTGGGACGGTGGGCGCGTGAGCGGAGAACGGGGGCGGCGAGCGCGGGCGGGCGGCTTTTCGCCGCCCGCCCGCTTAGCGTTGTTAAGGTGAGACAGCAGACGTGAAATACCGAATAATCAAGCTCTTGTCTCCCGTTTGATGTCTCCCGTCCTGGTAAACTCAGCAACGCCAAGCGGGCGGGCGGCGAAAAGCCGCCCGCCCGCGCTCGCCGCATAGAACAATTCCCGATTAAAATCAACAAAAAACCGATTCTAATCAATTTATAATGTACTTCTAATGGCGGGTTAATGCGCAGGCCGGACGTTTGTAGCATCTTTGGGTCAGGCGCGGCGAGGGCGAGTGGACAACCAGCCGCCGCCGCCGGGCCGGGGTGTTTCTTCCGCTTGATTGGTGTATGCTGCGTTTTAGGATGAGGAATAAGGGATTTCGGGGGTGGTCGGCCGGGCTGGGGCTGGGGCTGGGGGCGCTGCTGGCGACACCGGCGCTGGCCCAGCCCACGCTGCCGCCCACCGCGTCGGCCGCTGGCACGGCCTCGCCCGACACGCTGCGCCTGACCCTGGCCCAGGCCCAGGAGCAGTTCTTGAGCCGCAACTTCGCCCTGCTGGCCCAGCAGTTCAACGTGAACATCGCCCAGGCGGCGGTGCGGCAGGCGCTGCTGCGCGACAACCCGAATTTTCTGGTTCTTAACAATCTATACAATCCAGTAGCCAAGAGCTTCTTCCCGTTCAACTTCAATACCGGCTACGACCCGACCAATACGGTACTGGATGCGAATGGCAACAGCATTTCGGTGTCCAACACGGTCAATTTGCAGCTTACCCAGCTTTTCAGCCTGACCGGGGTGCGGCGCAAGGCGGGCGACGCGGCACGGGCGACGGCCGAGGTGCAGCAGGCCCAGTTTGAGGATGCCGTGCGGCAGGGGCGCTTTCAGCTCAGCCAGACGTTTTTCAGCATCCTGGCCGAACGCCGCCGGTTGGCTCTGCTGCTGGCCGAGCGGCGGCAGCTCATGCGGCTGCTGGCCGGCACCCGCGAGCGGCTGCGCCTGGGTACCGTGCCGGGCTTCGACGTAACCCGCCTCGAGCTGGAGCAGCAAACGCTGGAAACCCAGCGCCTCGACCAGCTCAACCAGCTCAGCCAGGACCAGAGCACGCTGCGGGTGCTGTTGGCCGTGCCGGGCAGCACGTTTGTGGTGCCGGTGGGCCAGCCCGATTTGCCCGACGCGCCCACCACGCTGCCCACCCTGGCCGAGCTGCAAGCCCAGGCCGTGGCCCATCGCCCCGACCTGCTCGTTGCCCAGCGCGGCATCGTCTATGCCGACCAGAATCTGCGCTACCAGCGCGCCGTGGCCACGCCTAAGCTCCAGCTGGGCCTGAGCTACGCCAACCAGGGCAACGCCTACAACAATTTCTACGGCATTCAGGCGGGCATCGACCTGCCGGTGTTCAACCGCAACCAGGGCAACGTACAAGCCGCGCGCTTCTCGATTCAGCAAAACGGCTTGCAGCTCAGCCAGGCCCGCATTCAGGTCGAGCAAGACGTGGCTGCCGCCTACGAGCAGGTGCAGCGCGCCCAGGCCCTGCGCCAAAGCCTCACGCCGGAATATCTGCGCAGCATCGAAAACGTGAGCCGCGATGCCACGGCCGACTTCAACCGCCGCCTCATCGGGCTGGTCGATTTCATCGACAAAATCCGCGCTTACCGCGACGCGCAATTGTCGCTGATTGACATCAGCACCCGGCTGCAACAGGCCGAGCAGCAGCTGAATTTTACGACTAATACGGTGGTGTTTCCTTGAGTTTAGTAAGACCTGAGACGTTAGATACGAGACCTGAGACTTTCTCGGCGAGCGACGAGGGAAGGGTCTCTTGGCGAAAAGTCTCGTGTCTCATGTCTTACTAAACTCAAACTCCTGCTCAGCATCCGCCAGCCCGGCTTTTATTCTTGCAAAAAATGACTTTTCGCTTTTCCCCCGTCATTGCGTTGGCTACCCCGCTGCTGCTGAGCCTGGTGCTCGCCGGCTGCGGCAGCCCCGAGGCGGCTTTGCCCACCGACACCAAAGACACGGCCTCGGCCTACCGCACCGACACGGTGCGGCTCAAGCGCTTCGACGAGGCGCTGCGGCTGACCGGCAAGGTGAGCTACGACCAGAGCCGGGTGGACCGCGTGTACCCGGTCGTGTCGGGCAACGTGCTCGATGTCAAGGCCACGCTCGGCAGCCGGGTGCAGAAGGGCCAGCCGCTGGCCAGCGTGCAGAGCGCCGACGTGAGCGGCTACCTCAACGACTACGCGGCCGCCAAAAGCGACTACGCCCTGGCCCAGCGCACGGCCTCCAACACCGAGCAGCTCTACAAAACCAACTTCGCCTCGCAGTCCGACCTCGTGGCCGCCCGCGAGGGCCTGGCCAAAGCCCGCGCCAACCTGAGCCGCACCGAGCAGATTACCAAGCTCTACGGGGCCAACCTGAGCGGCGGCGCGCAGCCCATCTACACGGTGAAAGCCCCGGTGAGCGGCTTCGTGGTCGAGCGCAACGTGAACCCCGGTATGCAGCTGCGGCCCGACAACGGCACGACGCTCTTCACGATTTCGGACCTGAGCCGGGTTTGGGTGCTGCTCAACGTGTATGAAACCGATGTCGCGGCGCTGCGCCTCGGCCAGGCGGTGACCATCACCGCCCTGGCCTACCCCGACAAAACCTTCCGCGGCACCATCACCAACATTTCCAACGTGGTGGACCCCGACACGCGCGTCGTGCAGGCCCGCGTCGAGCTGCCCAACCCCGGCGGCCTGCTCAAGCCCGACATGTTCTGCACCGTGGGCCTGGACCTGCAAGGCAAAACCGGCCAGGGCGAAAACCAAAGCCTGGCCGTCAATGCGAAAGCCGTCATTTTCAACAACGACAAATACTACGTCGTGCGCCTGGTGAGCGGCACCGGCCCGCAGGCCAAGTACGAAATCGTGCCCGTCAAAATCCTGCGCTCCACGCCCAGCACGGCCTTCGTCTCGGGACAGCTCCAGGCCGGCCAGCAGGTCGTGACGGAGGGCAGCCTGATGCTGTATAGCGACCTGAGCGACTGAGTTTTAGGCTCGTCGCTCGTGGGGCCTCACCCCCCGGCCCCAAAGCCGTTGAGTGCTGGCTCGTCGCCCGTAAACCCCATCCCCCTAGCCCCCTTCCCCGATGGGGAAGGGGGGACTAGTTCTAGTCTCTATCTCTAGTCCCACGTCCGTTCTAAAACTAGAACTAAGGCTAGTCCCCCCTTCCCCATCGGGGAAGGGGGCTAGGGGGATGGGGTTTACGGGCGGCGAGCCAACCCGTTGATAAAATCAATAACAACTTAAATGACCAAGCTCATCCGCGGCATCATCGGCTTTTCGCTGAAGCATCCGTACATCATATTTCTAGTAACGCTGCTCGTGGTCGTGGCCGGGGCGGTGAGCTTTTACTACACGCCCGTCGAGGCGTACCCGGACGTCACGAACACCGAGGTCGTCATCATCACGCAGTGGCCGGGGCGCTCGGCGGAGGAGATGGAGCGGTTCATTTCCATCCCGATTGAGACGGAGATGAACTCCATCACCCACAAAACGACCATCCGCTCGATTAACCTGTTCGGGTTGTCGTTCATCAAAATCGTGTTCGAGGACGGCACCGACACGTTCGCGGCCCGCATCGAAGCCAGCCAGAAGCTCACCAACATCAACCTGCCCGAGGGCGTGAGCGCCCAGGTGCAGCCGCCCACCGGCCCGACGGGCGAAATCTACCGCTTCACGCTGACTTCCAATACGCTGACCTCGACCGAGCTGAAGACGCTCGAAGACTGGGTGGTGGAAAAAAACCTGCGCGCCGTGGCCGGCGTGGGCGACGTGGTGAGCTTCGGCGGCAAAACCAAAACCTACGAGGTGAGCGTGGTGCCGCTGCTGCTGAGCAAGTACGGGCTGACGGCGCTCGACGTGTACCAGGCCCTGCAACGGGCCAACGTGAACGTGGGCGGCGACGTCGTGCGCCAGGGGCAGCAGGCGTTCGTGGTGCGCGGCATCGGCATCGTGAAGAACGTGGCCGACATTCAGAAGGTGTTGATTAAGAACGTGAACGGGGTGCCCGTGCGCATGACCGACATCGCCACCGTGCAGACGTCGGCCCTGCCCCAGCAGGGCATCGTGGGGCGCGACGCGCACGACGACGTGGTGGAGGGCATCGTGCTCATGCGCAAGGGCGAAAATCCGGGGGCCGTGCTGCCGCTGCTCGAAGCCAAAGTCAAGCATTTGAACGAAGACGTGCTGCCCGGCGACGCGCGCCTCAAAGTCTTCTACGACCGCACTGAGCTCAACAGCCTGACGCTGCACACGGTGGGCGAAAACGTGCTGCTCGGTATCATCCTGGTTACGACCATCCTGCTGATTTTCCTGGCCGACTGGCGCACCACGATTACCGTGGCGATGGTCATTCCGCTGGCCTTGCTTTTTGCGTTTATTTTGATTCGGGCCAAGGGTATGAGCGCCAACCTGCTCTCCATCGGGGCCATTGATTTCGGCATCATCATCGACGGGGCCGTGGTCATGGTCGAGGGCTTGTTCGTGATGCTGGCCCACTGGGCCGAAAAAGACGGCATGGAGCGCTTCAACAAGCGAGCAAAAAAGGGGCGCATCCTGGAAACGGGCGTGGAGATGGGCAAGAGCATTTTCACGTCCAAGCTCATCATCATCACGGCGCTGATTCCGATTTTCTCGTTCCAGAAAGTCGAGGGCAAGCTGTTTTCGCCGCTGGCTTTCACCATCGGGTTCGCCCTGTTCGGGGCCTTGCTGCTGGCCCTCACGCTGGTGCCGGTCCTGAGCAGCATTTTGCTGAATAAGAACGTGCGCGAGCGCCACAATCCGCTGATTGAGTGGCTCAATCGCTCCTACGCGCCGCTGCTCGATACCGTGATGGGCCACCCGCGCCGCTCGATGAGCGTGGCCCTGCTGGCGCTCGTGCTCGGCCTCGGCTCGTTCCACTTTCTGGGCACCGAATTTCTGCCCCATCTCAACGAAGGCTCCATCTACGCCCGCGCGTCGCTGCCGCTGAGCATCAGCTTGCAGGACTCGTATAAGTTCACGGAGAAGTTCCGGCAGGTGTTCGAGCAGTTCCCGGAGGTGCGCGGCGTGATTTCGCAAACCGGCCGCCCCGACGACGGCACCGACGCGACGGGCTTTTTCAACCAGGAGTTTTTCGTGGACCTCTACCCCGAAAAAGAGTGGAAGCGGCACCTGACCAAAGAGCAGCTCATCGACCAGATGCAGCAGAAGCTGGCCAAATACCGGGGCGTGGACTTCAACTTCTCGCAGCCGATTTCCGACAACGTGGAGGAAGCCGTGTCGGGCGTGAAAGGCTCGCTGGTGGCCAAAATCGTGGGCGACGACCTCAACGTGCTCGATAAAAAAGCCGATGCCGTGTACGCGCAGCTCAAAAAAGTGAAGGGCATCGAGGACCTGGGCGTGTTCCGCAACCTCGGCCAGCCCGAGCTGCACATCACGCTCGACCCCGACCAGATGGCCCAGTTCGGGGTGAGCGCCGCCGATGCGAACGCCGTCATCGAGATGGCCATCGGCGGCAAGGCCGTGAGCCAGGTGTACGAGGGCGAAAAGCGCTTCGATTTGCGCTTGCGCTACGACCAGCGCTCGCGCTCGACGCCCACCGAAATCGGCGACCTGCTGGTGCCCAACCTGAACGGCGGCAAAATCAAGCTCCAGGAAATCGCCAAAATCGAGAACGTGGCCGGCCCCGCCTTCATCTACCGCGAAGACAACGCCCGCTTCATCGCCGTCAAGTTTTCGGTGCGCGGCCGCGACCTCGGCTCGACTATCGCCGAGGCCCAGCAGCGCGTAAAAGCCGCCGTGCCGCTCACCAA
>JANXNW010000108.1 GCA_025353905.1 Hymenobacter sp. | reverse complement strand
CGCCGGCTATCTTGAGCTTGTTGCCTTCAGCGTCCTTGATTTTGATGTCGCCATCGGCCTTCACCTTTACTTTCGAGCCGTCGGCCATTTTGGTTTTGCCTTCTTCGGCCATCGCGCCAGTGGCCGCCTCCGCTGCCGCGCCCGATACCGCGCCGCTGCCGACGGCTGAGCTGCCGCTCATCGTGCCGCTGGCCTCGTCACTCATGTTGTTGGCTTCGTCATAAGTCGAGCGCGACGACTCGTAAGATTTGTACTGGTCGGGCGAGGCTAAAATGCCCCGGAACTCGGTGTCCGTTTCGGTCGCGTACTGGCGCATGGCCGCGCCCATGCCAGTCGTGTCGCTGGTGTATTTGGCCCGCATTTCGCCATAGCGCTTCGAGCGGTTGAAATAAGCCGTGCGCAGCTTTTCGCGGGTAGCCTCGTCGGTGATTTTCATGTCGGCCGCGAACTTGTCGGCCATGCGGCTGCCACGCGTTTTGTAAGTCGCCTCGGTTACGGTGGTCGTCGTGGTGGTGCCGGCCGCGCCGTCAGCCGGAACCGTGGTCGTCGTTTCGGTGGTGCTGGTTTGCGAGCACGAAGCCAGCGAGAGGGTGGCCGCGCCGGCCAGCATCAAAAGAGAATTTTTCATCAAAAAGAAAAAGGGGGATATATGGTTTGGGCCGCGTGTACGGTGCCGTTGCCGTCGAGGTTTTGAGCTTAATCAGTAGCGGGGTGCCACGCGCCGGCTCGCCACTCACTCATACCCCCGATTATCCTTGAACGCTTTGTTGTAGCGGGCGCGGGCCTGCCGGGCTTTTTCGGCGCGCTCGGCGGCGCGGATGGCGGCCATCTTACGGCGCTCCTTGCCGGCGCGCGAAAACTGCTCATACACCAGGCTCACGGGGCTGCCGACGGTGGGTTTGGGCAGCGACGGCGGCAAGGTATCGACCGGAAATAAGGGCCGGGGCGCGGGCGCGCGGACCGGAATTTTGGCCGTGGCAGCGGGCCGTTTGAGGTTGCGCAGGGCGCGGTTAATCTGGGCGCGGTCGGGGCGGTCGGCCGTCACGCGCACCTCGCCGAGCTGCACCGAGTCGCGCGCCAGGCGCACCTGTACCACAAGCTGCGAGAGGCTCGCGCCGCCAAGCACGAGCCGGTGCGGCCGGTAGCCGATGGCCCGGAACACGAGCGTGTCGGTGGCGAGCGTCGTCAGGAAAAAATTGCCCTGCGCGTCGGCTGCCACGCCGCGGCGCGTCCGCTGCACCCGCACCGTCGCGCCCGGAATCGGCTGTTGGCTGGCGGCTTCGCTCACTGTGCCGCTCACCCGCACCGTCGGGCCGGGGCCCGCCGTTTGGGCCCGCGCCAGCGAGGCCGTGCCCAACAAGCCGGCCAGCAGCCAGCTGACGGGTAGCCGGGGCAGACAAGCAGAAAAAGCGGCGGGCAACGGCATTAGGCTGGGTAAATGAGGCACGAGGCGGCCATTCAAGAACCGGAAAGCTACGGCCTCGTTGCAGCCCGCCGGGTTTTTAGCCGCTATTCACTTCGATTCACTGCCTTAAATCTACCTGAAAGTTAACCTAAACCCGGCCGCCGTTCGCTCAGCCCCGCCGCAGCTCCAGCACCGTGATTTCGGGCAGAAAGCCTACCCGGCCGGGGAAGCCCAAATAACCCAGACCCACGTTTACGTAGAGCCGCTGCCGCCCCTGCTCGTAGAGCCCCGCCCACTGCGGATACGAGTACTGCACGGGGCTCCACTTGAGGCCGGGGAGGTTCACGCCGAACTGCATGCCGTGGGTGTGGCCGCTGAGCGTCAGGTCGATGTCGGCATAATCCAGCACCTGGGCCTGCCAGTGCGACGGGTCGTGCGAGAGCAGCACCTTGAACGGCGCCGCCTCGCTTTGGGCGTGGGCCTGGGCCAGGCGGCCGTGCTTCGGGAAATTGGGGTGGCTGCTCCAGTTCTGCACCCCGATAACGGCCAGCGCGTCGGCCCCGCGCCGGATGAGGTGGGCCTCGTCGAGCAACAGCCGCCAGCCGATGCGGGCGTGGTTTTGGGCCAGGCGCTGGAGGTTTTCACGCTTGGCCTCGGCGCTCGGCCAGGGCACGTAGTCGCCGTAGTCGTGGTTGCCGAACACCGAAAACTTGGGCAGCTCGGAGCGAATGCCGGCCAGCGTATCAATGTGCGGCTCGACTTCCGGGGCGCGGTCGTTTACGAGGTCGCCGGTCATCACGATGAGGTCAGCCTTTTGCTGATTTATCAGCGCCACGGCCCGGCGCAGCGGCTCCGGGTTGCCGAGAAACGAGCCGGTGTGCAGGTCGGAGATTTGCAGAATCCGGAACCCGTCGAAGCTGGCCGGCAGGTTGGGGTAGGTGAGCACCACGCGCCGGACGCGGTAATCGGTTTTGCCCCGGACCATGCCCCAGACCAGGGCCAGCAGCGGCACCGCGCCCAGCCCCAGCGCCAGGCGGCTCATAAACTGCGAACGCGAAATCGGCTCGTTGCCGGCCGTGCGCTCTGGGCTGATGGCCCCGGTTTCGGAGGCCGCCTGAATGCCCCAGCGCGCCAGCCGGCCCAGGTCTTCGAGCAGCAGCGGCAGCAGTAACACCAGCTTGGCGGCCAGCAGCAGCAGCGGGGCCGACAGCAAATACCCCTTGAGCGGCAGTAGCTGGCCGTCGCGCCGGGTGGCCGCCGCCCACAAGCCCAAGCCCCACAAACTCAGCGTGAGCGCCCAGTAGCCGAGTGCGAGCCCGCGCCGCGCCGCCCCCGAGTTCAGGCTGAGTGCCGTGCGCACAGCCACGTAGCCATAGTATTCGGCCACGACGATGAGCAAAAAAATTCCCCAGAAGACAAGTCTGTTCTGCATGAGCAAGGCAGACGCGCCGGGGACCGTTTTGTTGCGGCGCGTCCGTTGTCCAACGTTCGCTGCGTGGCGTTCGCTATCAAGGACATGGCCAGGAAGCCCGGCATCTCCCACGCGTGGAGGCAACGCAACGGCTAATTATCAATGAGCAATTATCAATGAACAATGAGCAATTCGGTGCTGACCATTCGAGGTCGGTACTGAATTGCTCATTGTTCATTGATAATTGCTCATTGATTTACTCCCGCTTGCGGCCGACGCTGAGCCGGTACACGGTTTCGGTGAGGCGCTTGGCGCGTAGCTCGGCGGACTTGGCCCCGGCCAGGTAGCGCACGTAGGCGCGCTGGTCGAGGCGGTCGAGCTTTTTGAAAAAGACCAGCGCGGCGGGTGGGCCTTCGGCTAACGCGGCGGCCAGGTCGGCGGGCAGCTCGATAACGCGCTCGTCGTGGTCGGGCGCGACGGTTACGCGGAGTGTGTCACCCACGGTTTTGCCCACGGCGCGGCGCACCTCACGCGGCACGAGCAAGCCAAAATAGTCCTCGCCAATTTCGGTTAATTCACCGCGGTACGGGAAGCCGTCGAGCGTGGCGCGCACCCGCAGCGGCTCGGAGCCGGGGGCGGGCAGGGTGTCGGCGGCGGCAGCGGGCAGCACCACAAACACGCCGCCCCGCGCGGGGTCGTCTTCTAGTACGGTTTCAAAGTCAAAATTCCAGTCGGCGGCGCTCATGCCGCAAAGCTACTCGGTGGGGGCGGCGGGGTGGTCGTCGGCCGGCAGCTTGAAGTCAGGAGGCAGACTGGCGAGCGGGTCCATCAGGTCAGCGGCTTCGTCGGATGACGTGGCCGCTGCTTCGGGGCCAGCGTTGCGGCGCGCCACTAGGCCGCGCCAGGCCCGCACGATGGTGGCCGGTTCGGCGGCGGGCACTAAGCGCACGGCGGCCGTGGCCAGGCCCAGCTCGCGGTAGAGGCGGCGGGCCAGGGCGTAGGTTTCGACCAGCACTAAGTCGGCCTGCCGCAACACCTGGCGCTGCAATTCGGCGGCCCAGCCCACGGCCGTGTCGGCGGGCGCGGGGCCGGCGGCCAACGTGCTCAGGTGCAGCACCAGCGGCTGGCCGGTGCGCTGACTCAGCTCCTGGGCGGCCAGCCAGGTGGGCCAACTCGGCGCGTAGATGAGGCTGAAAGGCCCTTCGCTCAGCGCCAGCGGCACAGCCAGGCGGGCATATTGGATAATCTCAAAGTTGAGCGCCAGCGGCCACGGGTCGGGGGCAGGCGTTGCGGCAGCGGCTTCAGGCGCGGGGTCGGCCAGGGCAGCGAGCGCGGCCGTCCAGGCTAAAGAAGGTGGCTCGGGTGCGCTGGTCGGGGTAATTGGGCCGGCGGTTGGGTGGGCGGCGGGTGGGCCAGCCGACGCGGCAGATTTCTGGGCTGAATTCTGAACTGACTTTTGGGCCAACTCTTGGGTAGCCAGCGAGACGGGCGAGGCGACCGAAGACTCGGTTAGCAGCTTTAAAACAGGAGCAGTGGTTTCAGTTGGCTCCGGCGACGTGGGGTTTGTCAGCGAAAAAACCCCATCTGAATCAACCACTTCGGCGCTGCCCAGGTACGGGGCGGCGGGCGTGGCCCGGCTGCGGCCCCCGACGGCGGGCAGCGGCTGGCCGGCGCGGGCGGCCAGCTCGGCCAGCGTAAAGTCACTGAGACGTAACACCCGCACGGTGGTGTAGGCGGCGGCGGGTGTCGTCGTAGTTGCCGAAGAAGCCAGAGCGGTTTCAGGTGCCGACGCGCCGACGAAACCCGGCGCGCTGGCCGAGTCAGGTAGCTCAGCAGCGTTATCGGCGGCGATAATTTGCCCGAGAGCGGGCTGCGAGGTGGTAACTATGGTTTGGGTGGCCGATGTGGGGGCTACGGTAGTTGGCTGAGCTGCGGTGCTGGCAACGGCGGTCGAGGTAGAAGCCACGGTGTGGGGCACCAGCAGCAGGGCGTGGGCAGTGGCGGGGTCGGCGTCGAGGGCTGTGAGCAGCAGTCGCGTGGCGGGCGCGGCTTCATCCCAGGCCAAGACGAGCACGGCCAGCGGGGTGGCGGAGTCGGCGGCAGGGTCGGCGGCGGCAGAAAGCAGGGACATGAAGCGGGCGGCGCGGAGTAGGAGCGGGGTGCGCTCCGCGAAAGGGCGCTACCAATCGACAAGT
>JANXNW010000083.1 GCA_025353905.1 Hymenobacter sp. | reverse complement strand
AGCTTCGCTTGGTGCAGCCGCTTCCGCCGGCTGGCCCGCGACTACGAACGCTTGAGTACCACGCTCCAACAACTTCATTTCGTCGTCTTCGCCTGCATTATGCTCGCCAGACATGCTGGAAGTACATAACAGGCTCTAGCTCGCCTTGCGCAGCTGGTCGTTCATAAAATCTTCGAGCTTGATGAGGCGCGTTTCTACTTCGCCAAAAACCTTCTTTTTGATTTCACGCAAATCCAGCTTGATTTCGCGCAGCTCATCCAGCACGACGATGTTGAACTGGTCCTGTCGCTCATTCCATTTGGCTTGCTGGTCGAACGCAAACTTCATGTAGTCCAGCATCCGGTTCTGCACTCGCAACAAGTCCAGCTGCGAGCCTTGCAGCTGCCGAATATCCAGCTGCATCTGGTTCTGCGTTTCCAGCATCTGGTTCTGCGTTTCCAGCATCTGGTTTTGCGTTTGCAGCATGTTAGTTTGAATGTCCATTGTTTGGACAAGCACTTGCTGCACCACTTTTTGGGAGGCATCCAGGCTATCGAGGCGTTGGATTACTTGCTCAAAAGCAGCCTGGGGGTTGAAATCGGGCGACATGGGGCGGGGGCGAAAACGGCTAAGGACAGGGCAAGATACACTGACCGACGTAGGTTCCGGCTACTTCCAGGCTTTCACGATAAGCCCCGTTCCTGAGTCGTGGACCGTGCGCGCATCGTACCAATTCAGCAGCAAGCACCACGGAAAAACCACCGCGTAATAAAACGGCAGCACCATGAAAAACCAGCGCGAGCGCCCGAGCAGCAGAATCGGGTATTTCATGCTGAGCCGCCACGACACCTGGCCGGCCTCGCCGTAGCTGTAGCGGGCCTCGATGCGCTCGAAGCCGGCCGTGCGCAGCTTCTGCTGAATCTCGTGGATGTTGTAGCCGTCGCGCACGTGCTCCTCGATAAAGCTCGTCTCGGAGTCGGCGTGCACGTCGGAGCCGCCCTGGTCGGAGGGCGTCGAGATGAGCAGCATTCCGCCGTCGTGCAGCGAGGCGTGAACGTTGCGAAACACCTCCACGTCTTCCAGAATGTGCTCCATCACGTCCACGGCCAGGGCCAGCTCGAACGCGTTGGGCTCCTGGTAGAGCACCAGGTCCTGCACGGCAAACTGCACCTGGGGCCGGCCGATGGCGCGGAAAAAATTATTGGAGTCGGCCACCTGCTCGGCTTTCACATCCACGGCCAGAATGCGCCAGAGCGCGCTCAGGCTGCTGAGCCAGTACGTGTACTGCCCGTAGCCGGCACCCGCGTCGAGGATATCCGCTGGCTGCCGGGTGCGGCCCCGCGCCCAGGCGCGCAACTCGCGGTGCACGTGCCAGGTGCGCAGCAGCAGCAAATCGAGCAAATGATAAAACAGCCGCCGCAGCCAGGGCGAGCGGTTAAACACGTTGCCCAGGCTCCGCTTGATGGGGTCGTAGTACATGGTAGGGGCGCGTCGCACGCGCCCGGTGGGGACGAGGGCGTACTGCGGCGAGCTGTGCGAAGTAAAAAAGAAAAGCCCGGCAGACGGGCGGGCGGCTGCGAGCCGCCCCTACGCTGCTCTCACTTGAACAGGCGCGGGCGCTCGTCTGCGTCCTCAGTCGGCTCCTCAGGTGGGGCGGGCGGGATGACGAGCTGGCTCAGCACCTGGTCCATGTGGGTGGCTTGGGCGGCGCTGTCGTCGTGCAGGAACGTGAGCTCGGGCACCACCCGCGCCTGGTTGCGGATGCGCTTGCCCAGCGCGTGGCGAATGTCCTTGGTGTGCTCCTGAATGAGGGCGAGCCGGGCGGGCGCGTCGGCCCCGAGCAGCAGGCTCAGGTACACGCGGGCCACGCCGAGGTCGGGCGAAATCTGCACCGCGCTGATGCTGGGCACGAGCCCGCCGCCGAGCAGGTGCGGCAGGTCGCGCTGCAGCACCTGGGCCAGCTCCTGCTGGAGCAGGCTGGCCATTTTCTGTTGTCGTTTGCTTTCCATAAGTAAAAGGCAAAGGTAAGTTTGGGGTTTGGTGCTTGGTGCCTGGTTTTAGGACGTAAGTTCCCGCAGAGGTTCGCGGAGGTTTACGCAGAGGTTCGCAGAGCACAAACATTCTTGCCTTACTTCGCTCAAGCTAACACCAGGCACCAGGCACTAAGTACCAAGCCCCAAAATTTGCTACGCTTCTTCAAAAGCTCGCTGCCCGCGCAACTGCTGCTGCTACTGGTACTCGTGCTGGGCCTGCGGCTGCCGCTGCTCTGGCTGGGTTTGCCGGCTACGGCCGCCGAGCTGCGGCTGCTGCTGCTGGGCGAGGGCGTGGCGGCCGGGGCCTGGCCCTACCGCGACCTCTACGACGGCACGGCCCCGCTGGCGGCGGCGGTGGCGGGCGCGCTGCAGCTGGCCTGGGCGCGGCCGCTGCTGCTGTATCGGGTGGGGGCGCTGCTGCTGCTGCTGGGCCAGGCGCTGCGGCTGCAAGCGGTGCTCAACCGGGCCGACGTGCACCCCGACCGCGGCTACGTGGTGGCGCTTACCTACCTCGTGGTGGGCAGCCTCGGCACCGACCTCGACGCGCTCTCGCCGCTGCTGCTCGGGCACACGTTTATCATCTTGGCCCTGAGCGCCTTGCTGCCCACCTCGCGCGAGGGCTACGACAACCGCCGCCTGTTTCGGGCCGGGTTTCTGATTGGGCTGGCCGCGCTCTGCTACCTTCCGCTGGCTTTGTTCGTGGGGTTGGGGCTGTTCGCGGTGCTGGTGTTCGCGGCCAACTCGTTTCGGAGCGGGCTGCTGCTGCTGTGCGGGTTTTTGTCGCCATACGCGGTGCTGGCCACGCTGTTTTTGTACGTGGGCGCGCTGCCGGGCTTCGGGGCCATGCACCTGGAGCCGGGTCTGCGCGCGGCCGCCGCCGCCGATGGCCTGCCGCCGGCCGTGGCCTGGCCGCTGCTGGGCGGGGCGGCGCTGCTGCTGGGCCTGGCCTTGCTGCGGGCGACGGGCGCGGCGCTGGGCCTGGTGTTTCAGGCTAAGTTTCGGCAGCTCATGCTGGTCTGGCTGCTGACGGCGGTGGCCGTGCTGGCGCTGGGGCGCGGGGTGGCGCCCGGCTCAGGGCTGCTGCTGCTGCCGCCGCTGGGCTACTTCGGGCTGTTTTTGTGGCAGCGAGTGCCGGGCCGGGCTGGTTGGGCGCCGGAAGTGCTCTTCGTGCTCGTGCTGGGCAGCGTGGCCCTGCTCCGCTACCGGGCGCTGGTGCCGGGCCTGCCCGCGCTGCTGCATTTGCCCGCCGAAAGCAGTTTCGCCCCGCGCCCCAGCCCCGCTTACGCCCGGCTCACGCCTGGCCGCCCGGTGCTGGTGCTCGGCCCCGAGCGCGGTGTTTACATGAAGCATCCCGCCGCGCGCCCTTACCTCGACTGGCCCCTGGCGGCGGCCGACTTCGACCATCTCACCGAATACGCCGCTGTGGTGCGCGTGGCCCGCGCGCTCGGCCCGCGCCCGCCCGCCTACCTGCTAGACCCCGATGGTCGCCTGCCCCAATTGCAACATTTGCTGCCGGGCGTGTTCGGCCCGTATCAGCCCGTGCCGGGGGTGCCGGGGGCGTATTTTTTGGGTGATTGAATAATGGGTCGTTGTCCTACTGAGCGCAGCGAAGTATCTCGCTCGCTTCGCTGAACGGCCCACGCGGACGGAGCGAGCGAGATACTTCGCTGCGCTCAGTATGACAACGACTTCCTCACCACCTCACCTAATCACTCATTTCCGCGTTCAGCTTGGCGGCCGCGCCGCGCCGTACGCCGCGGGCGATGTAGATGCTCAGCTCGTAGAGCAGCAGGATGGGCAGCGTGACGATGACCTGGGCCGAGACGTCGGGCGGGGTGATGAGGGCGGCCACGATAAGGATGACCACGATGGCGTGCTTGCGGTAGAGCTGCATGATTTCCGGCGTCACGATGCCCGCTTTGGCCAGGAAAAACACTATCATCGGCAGCTCAAACACGAAGGCGCACGAGAGCGTCATCGTGGTGAGCGTGCTCAGGTAGCTCTGCAAGTCCATCTGGTTTTGGATGGTGGGGTCCACGCTGTAATCGACCAAAAACCGGATGCTGAGCGGCGCGGCGATGAAGTAGCCGAAAAGCAGCCCCAGCAGAAACAGCACCGACACGAAAAACACCGCTCCGCGCGAGCTCTGCCGCTCGTGCGGGTACAGGCCGGGCTTGATGAAGCTCCACAATTCCCAGAACAAATACGGAAAGGCCAGCACGATACCCGCGATGAGCGACGTGTTGATGTGCATCATCATTTGCCCGCTCATCTCGCGGTTCTGGATGATGAAATGCACCGAGTCGTCGCAGGGACCGGTGCCACCAAACAGGTGGCTGGCCTTGCAGAACATCTGATAGGTCCAGAAATCAGGCCGCGCGGGCCCCAGAATCAGGTCGTGAAAAATAAAGCCTTTGGCGAAAAACGCCCCCACCGCGAATACCAGCACCGCGATGGCCGCCCGCACGATGTGCCAGCGCAGGGCTTCGAGGTGGTCGAAAAACGACATTTCCACCTCGCCCCCGTCGCTTTGGTTGGCAGCGGCGGCAGCGCGGTTCTGCTGAAATTTCTGAGTCGGGGAAGCCAAGGTCAATGAGTGAATGGGTGAATGAGTGACTGGGTGAATGGGGTTAAGCGTGGCAAGTCAGCCATTCACTCAATCACTCATTCACTCATTCATTCATTGAAACAACGGGTACGCTTGCAGCCACTCGTTTACCTGGTGGCGTACGGCGGCGAGGCGATTAGGGTCGGCGTGGTGGGTGAGGGCCTCGTCGATGAGCTCCACGATGCGCGTCATGTCGGCCTCGACCAGCCCGCGGGTAGTTACGGCGGCCGAGCCGATGCGGATTCCGCTCGTCACGAACGGCGACTTGTCGTCGAAGGGCACCATGTTTTTGTTGAGGGTGATGTCGGCCTGCACGAGCGTGTTTTCGGCGAGCTTGCCAGTCAGGCCCTTCGAGCGCAGGTCAATCAGCATGAGGTGATTGTCGGTGCCGCCCGAGATAATGTCGTAGCCCCGCGCCACGAACGCCTGGGCCAGGGCCTGCGCGTTGCGGATAACCTGCTGGGTGTACGTAGTGAAGCTTTCGCTCAGCGCCTCGCCAAACGCGACGGCTTTGGCGGCAATCACGTGCTCCAGCGGCCCGCCCTGGGTGCCCGGAAACACGCCCGAATCGAGCAGCGCCGACATCGGCCGCAGCTCGCCCTTGGGGGTTTTCAGGCCGAAGGGGTTGTCGAAGTCCTGGCCCATCATAATCAGGCCGCCGCGCGGGCCGCGCAGGGTTTTGTGGGTTGTCGTCGTCACGATGTGGCAGTGCGCGAACGGCGAGTTGAGCAAACCCGTGGCAATCAGGCCGCTCGGGTGCGAGATATCGGCCAGCAGCAGGGCACCCACCGCGTCGGCTGCGTGGCGCAGGGCCTCGTAGTTCCAGTCGCGCGAGTAGGCCGAAGCTCCGCAGATGAGCATCTTGGGCCGTTCGCGGCGAGCCGTGTCCACCACTTTGTCCCAGTCGATGAGCCCAGTTTCGCGCTCCACGCCGTAGAAGCTGGGCTGGTAGATTTTGCCCGAGAAATTAACCGGCGAGCCGTGCGTCAGGTGCCCGCCGTGGGCCAGGTCGAAGCCCAGAATCTTGTCGCCCGGATTGAGACAGGCCAGAAACACCGCCGCGTTGGCCTGCGCCCCGGAGTGCGGCTGCACGTTGGCCCAGGCCACGCCAAAGAGCTCCTTCGCCCGGTCGATGGCCAGCTGCTCGACTTGGTCCACGATTTCGCAGCCCCCGTAGTAGCGCTTGCCGGGCAGCCCCTCGGCGTACTTGTTGGTCAGCACCGAGCCCTGCGCCCGCATCACCGGCTCGGAGGCGTAGTTTTCGCTGGCAATCAGCTCCAGGCCGTGGGTTTGGCGCTGGCGCTCCTGGGCGATAAGGTCGAACACGGCCGCATCGTGCGGTACGGCGGGGGCCAAAGTCGGGGCTAGGGTTGGGGCGAGAGCTTGCATACGTCAAAAGTACGGTGGGGCGATGGGTGCTTGGTTATAGTCAGCTGCTTGAACCGGCAAGGGAATCGACAAGTTGGCCGGGTACGCGGCGGGCGGCAAATTTGGGTCGGCCCCTGTTCGCAGCTCACCAATTTTGCGCGCGCTGCTTATGAGGCGTCCTGCGTACCGGTGCGCAACTTGGCGTACTTCAAAAACACGCCCCCGGCCGAAAGCAGCGCGATACTCAGCCCAGCAAAGCCATCCAGAAAACCCAACCGCAGCACGTAGCCGCGGAAGAATTTCCAGAGCGGCTTGAGCAGCAGCTGAAACAGCGTGACTCGCGTTTGGCCGCGCAAGGCTAGCTCCTGGGCCGTGATGCTGGTAAATTTATTGAGCTGGGCGACGTGCTCCGTGACAGAATGGTACGAGTAGTGCAGCAAGTCGCCGCGTAGCGCGCCAGCCGTTTGGCCCGCTGTCAGCTCAAACCGCTCGTGCAGCAGCAGGCCCTGCCAGCGGCCGCGGCGCCGGTCGTAAAGGCGCAGCTTGCGGTCGGGGTACCAGCCGCCGTGCCGCACCCAGTGCCCGCAGTAGCTGGTGAGCCGCGGCAGGGTGTAGCCCGCGTGCTGCCAGTCGTTTTTGACGGCTCCGATTTCTGCCCGCAGCTCGTTCGTCAGCACCTCGTCGGCATCGAGCTGGAGCACATGGTCGAAGCGGGCCTGGTCGGTGGCGAAGTTTTTTTGCTCCACGTAGCCCACGAACGCGTTTTGCACGACCCGCGCGCCGTGCCGCCGGCAAATGGCCACGGTGTCGTCGGTCGAGAACGAGTCCACGACCAGCACTTCGTCGGCCAGCTCGCCCAGCGCTTGCAGGCAGCGGGCAATGTTAGCGGCTTCGTTGAAGGTGATAATGACGACGGAGAGCGGGGTAGTGGGCATTGGGTGGCAAAGGTAGCCGGGTTGCCCGCCGTAGATTTGAGCTTTTCCGCTTCGGCTATGGCTTACACCGACTTCACCGCGCAAGACCTGACGCGTCGCTTCGGGCTGCATTTCGCGTCGGAGAACCTGTTTGGCACGGCCCCGCTGGTGCAGCCCACCCCCTGGCTGACCGATACCCTGCGCCTGGGCCAGACGATGGGCTTCGGCAGCGAAAAATCGCGCTCCGAGCGCCTAGTTTCACCGGTGCTCACTGAGCTGTGCGCCCGCAACGACTTCGCGTTTGCCGTCGTATCGGGAGCCAACCTGGATGCCGACGACGAGGGCTTGCGCGGCGAGTGCGACTTCGTGCTGACGCGCACCCGGATTCAGGAATTCATCACGGCTCCCATCTTCTGCATCACCGAAGCCAGGCGGCAGGATGTCGAGCAGGGCACCATTCAGTGCGCGGCGCAGCTGCTCGGGGCCCGCAAGCTCAACGAGGCCGATGGTCAGCCCGTACCTACGCTCTACGGGTGCTCGACCACGGGCACAGAATGGCGATTTTTGAAACTGACCGGACAAACGCTTACCCTCGATTTGCCGCGCTACTACCTGGCCGAATTGCCCCGGCTGCTGGGGGTTTTGCAAGCGGTGGTTGGTCAGGCATTGGCATAATAGGCTATTATTTGTTTGACCACTAATATTTTAGTTAATCTCATGCCCGACCTCCAAAACCAAACTATCCTCATCACCGGGGCCACGTCCGGCATCGGCGAAATCACGGCCCGCGAGCTGGCCCGGCAGGGCGCGCACGTCGTCATCCTGGCCCGCAACGCTGATAAGGCGGCCCGCTCGCAGCAGCTCGTCCGCCAGGCTACGGGCAACGAGCGGGTCGATGTCGTGTTCGCCGACCTCTCCAACCTGGCCCAGGTGCAGGCCGTCGCCGAGGAGATAAAGACGAAGTACCCGCGCCTCGACGTGCTGGTGAACAACGCCGGGCTGATGCTCGGGGCCGAGCGCCAGCTGTCGGCCGATGGCTACGAGCTGACGCTGGCCAGCAACCATCTGGGGCCGTTCCTGCTCACTAGTTTGCTGTTTGATTTAGTGAAAGCCGCCCCGGCCGGACGCATCGTAAACGTGGCTTCGATGGCCTACAAATTCTCGCGGCCCACGCTCGACGACTTGCAGTCGGAGCGCGACTACAGCGCCGCCTTCGAGTATGGCACGACCAAGCTCTTCAACATCATGTTCACCCAGGAGCTGGCGCGGCGGATGCGGGCGGCAGATATCGAAAACGTGACGACCAACTGCCTGCACCCCGGCGCGGTCGCCACCGGCTACGGCAGCCACTCGGGCGGCTGGCTCGGGGCGGTTATCGGGCTGGCCCGGCCATTCATGATTTCGCCGGAAAAGGGCGCGGAAACAAGTATTTTCCTGGCCTCGGACCCGAGCGTGGCGCGCGTGAGCGGCGGGTTTTTCGACAAGAAAAAAGCGGTGCCGGTGAAGAGCAGCTTCAACACGCCGGCGAACAGCCAGCGGCTGTGGGAGCTGAGCGAGGAGCTGACCGGGACGCGCTTTTTCAGCTAATCGGCGCGACTCCGGCCAGCAAGGCCAGGTCAGGCAGATGGCTTTTCAAAAATATTTGGTCGGAGAAATCGTCTGGGCTACTCAGCGTCGGCAACTACGCCGACCTGTCAGCCAGCTTTTTATGCCCGAACTGCGCGACCAGACCATCCTTATTACCGGGGCCACGTCCGGCATCGGCGAAATCACGGCCCGCGAGCTGGCCCGGCAGGGCGCGCACGTCGTCATCCTGGCCCGCAACGCCGCTAAGGCGGAAGCGACCCGCGCCGCCATCGCCGCAGCCACTCGCCCCGACCGGGTGAGCGTCGTCGTGGCCGACTTGGCGCTGCTGGCCGACGTGCGCCGCGCCGGGGCCGACATCCACGCCCGCTACCCCCGGCTCGACGGACTTATTAACAACGCGGGCCTGCTGCTGGGGCCGCGCCGCACCGTCAC
>JANXNW010000073.1 GCA_025353905.1 Hymenobacter sp. | reverse complement strand
CTACGGCCTGTACGCCTGCAACGGCATCCTGTTCAACCACGAAAGCCCGCGCCGGGGCGAAACCTTCGTCACCCGCAAGATTACGCGGGCCGTGGTCCGCATCGCGCTGGGCTTGCAGGACCGCCTCTACCTGGGCAACCTGGATGCCCGGCGCGACTGGGGCCACGCCAAAGACTACGTGGAGGCCATGTGGCGCATGCTGCAGCAGGACGAGCCGCGCGACTACGTCATTGCCACGGGCGTGACCACCCGGGTGCGCGAGTTTGTACGCCTGGCCTTTGCCGAGCTGGGCGTAGAAGTAGACTTTGCGGGCGAAGGCGTGGCCGAAGTGGGCTACGTGGTGGCCTGCCACAATGCCGACTTCCAGCTGCGACCCGGCCAGGAAGTGGTGGCCGTAGACGCGGCCTACTTCCGGCCCACCGAGGTGGAGCTGCTCATCGGCGACCCCAGCCGGGCGCGGGCCGAGCTGGGCTGGGTGCCGAAGTACGACCTGGCCGGCCTGGTGAGCGACATGGTGCAGAGCGACTTAACCCTGTTTCGGCGCGATACCGTGCTGCTCCAGGCCGGCCACGCCGTGCTCAGCTACCACGACGAGTAGCCGGCGCGGGCTGCCGCGCCATTCCTCCGTTTCGCTTACGCTTTTTACCTCATGGAAAAGAATTCCAGCATCTATATCGCGGGGCACCGGGGCATGGTGGGCTCGGCGCTGCTGCGCGAGCTCACGCGCCGGGGCTACACCAACCTCATCACCCGCACGTCGGCCCAGCTCGATTTGCGCAACCAGGCCGCCGTGGGCCGCTTTTTTGCCGAAACCCGGCCCGAGTACGTGCTGCTGGCCGCCGCCAAGGTGGGCGGCATCCACGCCAACAACACCCTGCGGGCCGATTTCATCTACGAAAACCTGATGATTGAGGCCAACGTGCTGCACGAGAGCCACCGCTGCGGCGTGCACAAGCTGCTGTACCTGGGCTCGTCGTGCATCTACCCCAAGCTGGCCCCGCAGCCCATTCGGGAGGAATACATCCTCACCGGCCCGCTGGAGCATACAAATGAGCCGTACGCCATTTCCAAAATCGCGGGCGCGAAGATGTGCGAGGCCTACCGCGACCAGTACGGCTGCAACTTCATCACCGTGATGCCCACCAACCTCTACGGCCCCAACGACAACTACGACCTGGACAGCTCGCACGTAATGGCGGCGCTGTTGCGCAAGTTTGCCGAAGCCGCGCAGCTGGACCTGCCCCGCGTGGACGTGTGGGGCACCGGCACCCCGCGCCGCGAGTTCCTGCACGTAGACGACCTGGCCGAGGCCTGCCTCTTCCTGATGGACCACTACGACGAAGCCGGCCCCGTGAACGTGGGCACCGGCGACGACCTGAGCATCCGCGAGCTGGCCGAGCTCATTGCCGAGCTGGTGGGCTTCCCCGGCGAAATCCACTTCGACTTCTCGCGGCCCGACGGCACCATGCGCAAGGTACTCGATGTGAGCCGGATGCACCACCTGGGCTGGCGGCACCGCATCTCGCTGCAAGCCGGCCTGCGCCAGGTGCTGGCCTCGGCCGAGTGGCAGGCCGCCACCCAGGGCGTACCCGTAGAGTAGCCGAATGCGCCGAGCAGTGACAAAAGGCCGTTTTGCAGCATACGTTGAGCTGTCATGCAGAGCCCCACCACACCCTGACCACCACCCGCCTTCACCCTCCTTTCTGCTGTGAAAACGCCTGATACCCTGACCCACGGACGGCTACGAGCGGGCCGCCTATTGGTGACTTTGCCCGTCCGCGACATGGGGCATCTACCCCCCACAGTGGGCCAGCTCCCCGCTGTACGACGAGCGGTACTACCGCTTGGACCGATGCCACCGCTGCCTGCTGACCGCTGCCGCCAATGGCCCCTTCAGCCTCCCGCCGCACCGGCTGGCGCGCACACCTCGCCGTGGACTTTAACGCCCTCCGCAACGGCCGGCACCGGTCCTGCCGATGCCGGCCCATCCCCGTTTGGGCCTTATTCCTTCCACTAGCTAACCTATCTGATTATGCAAGACCTCCTTACCCGAGCCCAAAGACGCACCGGCCGCCTGCTGCGCAACCTGGTGCCGCACAACGAGCACCACCGCCCCGTGGGCGTGCACCCCACTGCCAAGGCCCTGGCGGCCCACCCCGGCAGCGGCGCGCACTACGTAGAAGTATACCCCGGCTACACCTCGCACCTCGCCGTGCCCGACGATTTTATTGCGCTGGCCCCGCCGTGCTACGACCGCATTGCCGAGCGGGAAGAGGTGGCCCCCGCCTTCGTGCTGCTGCTGCCCAATGCCCGCATCAACGCCGACCAGTTTGGCACCCTGGCCGTAATTGCGGCCGATAACCACTTGGTGGGCGATGTGTCGCTGCAATTTTCGGCGGGCAGCTTCGCGATGGTCTCCCCGGCGGAAAACCCCATTTTCCGGCAGCGCTACTTCCGGGCGCCGGGCCAGGTGTCGGGCACGGTGTGCAGCCTGCTTTCGGGCGGCGGGGCGGCCGTGGGCAACTACTACCACTGGCTGCTCGACTCCTTGCCCCGCCTGCATTTGGTGGAAGAAGCCGGCCTGTGGGACGAAGTGGACTACTTCCTGATTTATAACCGGGAGGAGCACTTCGTGATGGAAACCCTGCTGGCCCTGGGCATTCGCAACGAGCAGATTATCGACCTGCAAACCACTACCCACCTGCGCGCCCAGCGCCTGCTGCTCACCTCGCCGGTGCGCGGCATGGGCCGGCACACCCCGCCCTGGGTGGGCGCATATCTGAAAGATGCCTTCCGGCCCCTGGCGGCGGCGGCGGCCCGCGCCACCCATTTCAGCCCGCTGGTGTACGTGAGCCGGCGCGATGCCGCGTGCCGGCGGGTGCGCAACGAGGCCGAAGTGGAGGCCCTGCTGGCCAGCCACGGCTTCGAAAGCTACGCCCTCACCGAGCTGAGCTTCCGCGAGAAGGCGGCCCTGTTTTCCGGGGCGCGGGCGGTGGTGGGGCCGGTGGGCGCGGGCCTGGTCAACATCCTGTTTTGCGCCGAGGGCACGCCGCTCATCGAGTTGCTGCCCCGCAACCTAGTAGTACCCGACTACCTCGACCTGGCCGCCCGCCTGGGCATGCCGCACTATCCCATCATCTGCGCGCCGGAATCGGCCGCGGCCCACCGCGCCACCGCCGACCACCCCGACGACCTCACCGTGGACTTGGAAGCCCTGCGCCGGACCCTCACGCTGGCCCTGGCCCTGCGGCCAGCCGTGCCGGCCGGGGACGAGGCCAGCCCCGTCCTGCTGCCAAACTAGCGCAGTTTCGAAGTTAATGCACACTTTTTAACCGGTTTTTGTATGCAGCTGCATTTACCCAACCTTTACCGGCGGGCCCGGCGTTTCGCCAAATGGAAGCTCCGGAACCTGCTGCCGCGCCACCTGCATTTGCGGCCGGCCGGCGTGCACGCGAGCAGCGCTGGGCTGGCCGCCCGGCCCGGTAGCGGGGCCACGTACACGGAGGTGTACCCGGCCTACACCTCGCGGCTGGCCGTGCCCGACGTATTCATCAAGCAGGCCCCCGCATACTTTGAGCCGGTGGCCGAGCAGGAAGCGGTGGCCCCGGCTTTCGTGCTTAGCCTGCGCGGTGGGCGTCTGAGCGTGGACAACCGCAACACCCTGGCCATCATCGCCGATGACAACCGGCTGGTGGGGGATGTCTCCCTGCAATTCGCGCCCGGCACCTTATCGGTGGCCCCGGCGGCGGCCAACCCTATTTTCGGGCAGCGCAATTTTGGGAAACCTCTGGAAATCCGGGGCACGGTGTGCAGCCTGCTCTCGGGGGGCGGGGCCGAAATAGGCAATTATTACCACTGGCTGCTCGACTCGTTGCCCCGCCTGCACCTGGTGAAAGAAGCCGGCCTGTGGGAATCCATCGACTACTTCCTCATTTATAACCGGGACCACCGCTTTGCGATGGAAATGCTGCTGGCCCTGGGCATCCGCGACGAGCAGATTATCGATACCCGGACAGCCCCGCACCTGCGGGCGCAGCAGCTGGTGGTTACGTCCTCGGTGCGGGGCACGGGCCGCCACACTCCTACCTGGGTGAGTGCCTTTCTGAAGAAGGAATTCTGGTCCCTGGCGCAGCAGCCCGGCTCCCGGCCCTTTAGTCCGTTTGTGTACGTGAGCCGGCGCGATGCTTCGTTTCGGCGGGTGCGCAACGAAGCGGAGGTGGAGGCGCTGCTCAGCCGCTACGGCTTTGAGAGCTACGCGCTGGCCGAGTTGAGCTTCCGGGAAAAGGTGACGCTCTTTGCCGGGGCGCGGGCCGTGGTAGGGCCGGTGGGCGCGGGCATGGCCAACATCCTGTTTTGCCGGCCGGGCACCCCGTTTATCGAGTTTCTGCCCCACAACTTCGTGGTGGCCGACAACCTGGACCTGACCACCCGGCTGCACATGCCGCACTACCCGCTCATCAGCCCGCCCGATACCCGACCGGGCGGCAACGCCCATGCCGACCGGGAAAACGACCTGACCGTGAACCTGACCGCCCTGCACCAAGCCCTGGGCCTGGTGCAGGCTCAGCTGGCAGCGGAAGCGCCTAGTGCCCTGGAAACCCTCGTTTCGCAGTAGCTGGTGCAGTTCTCGGATTGATATAAGGGGTAGAGACGCAACATTTTGCGTCTTGTCGTTGAACGGCCCGTCTGACGGAACGACTGCGAGCCGTTCGACGACGAGACGCAAAATGTTGCGTCTCTACCCCGTTTTAATATCCACACACCAACCTGAAAACCGTTCTAACTGCACCAAGAGGGCTATTAAATGATAAACATTAATTGTTGATTGGCTTCAGCTGCCGCAGGTACAGCTGCACCGTGTTTTCCAGGCCCAGGTACAGGGCATCGCATACCAGGGCATGGCCGATGCTCACTTCGGCCAGCTCCGGGAGCTGCTGGTGCAGCCAGGCCAGGTTGTTGCGGTCGAGGTCGTGGCCGGCGTTCACGCCCAGGCCCAGCTGGCCGGCGCGGGCGGCGGTGGCGCGGTAAGGGGCCACGGCG
>JANXNW010000072.1 GCA_025353905.1 Hymenobacter sp. | reverse complement strand
CACGACTTTTGCCAGCTCACTGGCTTGTCTGAGGCTGAGGTCGAGCAGGCTATCAACGGAACGCCGACGTAGCCAACCAATGGTAAGCGCAACTCACCAGACCAGACCCAATTCCAAGTACCACCATCCATACTCGAAGCACGAATGGACCATACTCGGAGCATGGACGGAGCATGGACGAGGCCCCCGGAAACCCAAAAACGAAGCCCAGCCCGGAAGCACTTCCGGCCGGGCTTCGGCGCACCTGTCAGAGGCCAGTTAAGCCGCCATCCTAACCGTGCATATTTGGTCATCTCCGCGCCCAGCCACTGCCGCCGTAGCGGGACCACTTTCCCACACTCGGCGCATCTCCTGGTGCTGAAAGTCCTCCACAATCTTCGCGTAAATCATGGTGGTCTGAATCTTGGCGTGGCCCATCACCTTTTGCAGCACCGCCACCGGCAGCCCCCGCAGCAGCGACTGCACCGCGAACGTGTGCCGCGCCGTGTGCATCGTCACCAGCCGATACTTAGGCAGGTTCCGCTTGACCACCCGCCCCTGTTCGACCGTTACCACTTCCATCCGCGCCCCCAGGCCCGCCAGCTGACAAATCTCCTTCAAATTACGATTCATCGCCTGATTGGTGTACGCGGGCAACAGCCCGGCCCGCGTCCCCGCGTATTTATCCAAGAGCGCCGCCGCCGAGGCCGACAAGTAGATGCTCACGGCCGTTCGCGTCTTGGTTTGCGTCAAGCGCAACAGGCGGCTGCCATCCCACTCCCGCACGTTGGCCACGCTCAAATCATGCAGGTCGGAGTGCCGCAGCCCCGTGTAGCAGCAAAACAAAAAGGCATCCCGCGTCGCCGTCAGCGACTCGGATAGCCCTACCGTTTCCAACTGCGCCAGCTCCGCCGCGGTCAGGTACATTTTCTCGACCTCTGCCCAATGCACCTTGACCTGGCGCAGCTCTATGGCCAACGCCAATTGACGGTCGTCGCGCAAGTGCCTCAAAAAAGCCTTCAAGTGCTTTACTGACTTGGCCACCGTATTGGGAGCCAGTTTCCGTACCTGGCGCAGGTGCCCCAAAAACTTGTCGTGCACGGCCCCCGTGTAGTCAGCCAACATGATTTTGCGCCGCCCCGTCGCCTCAAACTCTGTCAAATGAGTGAGGGTATTACGGGCTGACACGAGCGATTGGGCCATCATCCCCCGCGCCTCCAGCGCCTCCAGGTACTCCACATACAGCCCACGGAGCGGCAACGCGGGCACCTCCGGTGCGGCTACCGGCAGTAGCCCGGTCGGTTCACTAAATACTTGTTTCAGCAGGGCGGGCGTGAGCGTAGCCCCGTTGCCGCGCAAAAGCCGGTAGCGGGCCTGTAGCCGACTTACCAGCAGGTCCAGGTACTCATTGGCTTCCTGGTAACCCGGATAGGCCCGCTTGAATCGCCCTTTGGCAGCATCCCAAAAGGCATCGGTGCATTTCTCCCGCGTGGCGTAGCGCAAGCGCTGCCCGTCGAAGTAGGCCCGTAAATGAATGGGACAGCGCCCCATCGCGTCGCGCAAATCCTGCCGACGCTCGAACTGAATGTTCATGGTAAACGGTTGGTTTTGGGGTCGCAGTTAGGAGCGGAACTAGGAGCTATATCCAGCCAAACCGGGGTACGAATCCGAAACCACCTAACAGCAAAAACCCCTGAAAACCGCGTCTGTTGCCAGATATGCGACTCTTAGGGGCTTCCGTATCTAAACGGTTGCGGTCTGGACGGGACTCGAACCCGCGACCTCCGCCGTGACAGGGCGGCATTCTAACCAGCTGAACTACCAAACCGTTTGCCGAGCCGGAAAACCACTTGTTTTCCGATTTTGGTGGGGCAAAGGTAAAACCAAAAACCGGTGTGCCGCAAGCCAGGCGATAAAATTCAGCCTGGAAAAACCGGCCGCGGCGGCTTGATGGTTGGCTTTCAGCCGGATTGATTTCAGGGAGCTGGGCCAGCAAATGCCGTTTGCGCGAGCGAGGCGGTCTTTCGAAGCTCAGTTTCTCACCGCTTGTGCTTAGGAAATGAGTTTTCACAAAGCTTCGCCCAAGCTGGTTCGGAAGCTTGCCAGACGCGGGCGAAGCTGCCCATCCCAGTCGAGCGAAGCCAGCAACCCAGCAACCTAAAACGTCAGCCCCAGCAGCAGGGTGGCGGCGGCGTTGGTGGTTTGCAGGGCTTTGCGGCGCTCGTACACGGCTTCGCGGTCGCGGAACTGCTTGACTTCGGCGCGGAGAATGACGCGTGGGACGGGCAGAAAATCGAAGCCCAGCGAGTAGCCCACCGTGCGCAAGCCGCCGACGCGGGTGACAGCGAGCACCCCGTTTGGGTCGTGGAAATATTCGAGGCGGGCTACCGCGCCGGTGCGCTTGGTGGTGCGGCGGCGCACGATGAGCGCCCCGCCTTGCCAGGCATGGTAGCCGGGCGCGCCCGCTTTTCCCTGCCAGCCGGTGTCGAACGCGGCCGCGAGCTTCCACTTCGGGTTGGGGTCGTAGGTGAGGTAGAAATCGTGGAAATAGCGGGGCAGCTGGGCCAGCGAATCGGGCACGTTGCGGCCCTCGCCGAAATAGGTGCTGGAGTTGAGCAGCAGCTTGGGCGTGGGCCGGAACTGCACCTGCCAACCCAGCCCGAAGTTCTGGTTGCGGTCGCGGATAACCTGCCAGCCATTAATCAGCAGCCCGGTGAAGAGCCACTTGCCGCCCCGGTCATAAGTAAGCTTGGCACCGGCCTCGTAATAGGGCGAATTATCGGCCATAATACTGCGCGTCAGGGTCAGGTCGTCGCGCGAAATCGGCCCCTCCAGGCCGATGTGGGACAGAAAAATACCGGCATCGAGCCACAGGTATTTCGCCACTTTCAGGCCGCCCCAGGCTTCGTAGATGTTCTTGAAAATCTGGGGCTCAGCGCTGTAATTCACATCGGGGTAAGTGCCGGTCTGAATAGCGAACGTGCCCCGCACCCGGCTACTGTTGTAGCGCGCGCCGAGCAGGGCAATGTTCACGGCAATCTGGTTATGCAGGTTTTCGGAATAAATAAAGCCTGGCCGCGTAAGGCTGGCGGGGTTGTTAAAATCGTAACCGAAATACACGCCCACGTAGCCGAAAAACTCGGGCTTGGGGTCGTCGGCGGTGGTGTCGGCGGCCTGTGCGGCGGTGGGCGCGGCGGCCGTAGCGGCGGGGGCGGCGGGCGGAGCCGTAGTCGTCGTCGTCGTGGCCGGCGACTGGGCGCACAGACGCGCGGGCAGCGACGAGAGCAGCAGGAGTAGCAAAAATTTCATGGTGCAAGTTTGAACGCGCCGGGCGGAATTGAGGAGCGTTACGGGCGAAGAATGATTTGTAGTTGAAAACTGACCGCGAAAATCAGGCGGTTTTTTCAGGTCGGGCGGGTAGGAGGCAAGCAGCACCGGCCGGCAGGGACCAGCCGACCTTGGTTCGCGCTACCCATTGCCGGGCCGGGCCGCCTGCCGCCAGGGGCTGGATTCTGAGCGGTAACTGAGCCGCAAAGAGCCGCATTGGGCGGGCAATTCCCTAACTTTGCCGACTGCCTCAACTCTTTCGATACCCCTTTCCGCCCTTCCGATGCTGCTCGATTTTGAACAACCCATTGCCGCGCTCGAAGGCAAGCTCCTCGAAATGCAGAAGCTGGCCGACGAGTCGGAAGTAGATGTGCGCGAAGCGGTTAAGGCGCTGGAGGTTAAAATCCAGGCCCTCAAAAAAGAAACCTACGCCAACCTTACGCGCTGGCAGCGGGTGCAGCTCTCGCGCCACCCCGAGCGGCCCTACACGCTGGACTACATCGCCGGCATGGCCGATAAGTTCGTGGAGCTGCACGGCGACCGCACCGTGGCCGACGACAAGGCGATGGTCGGCGGGCTGGGCGAGCTCGACGGGCAGTCGGTCATGTTTATCGGGCAGCAAAAAGGGCACAACACCAAGCAGCGGCAGTTTCGCAATTTCGGCATGCCCAACCCCGAAGGCTACCGCAAAGCCCTGCGCCTGATGAAGCTGGCCGAGAAATTCGGGGTGCCCGTCGTGACGCTCATCGACACGCCGGGCGCGTTTCCGGGCCTCGAAGCCGAGGAGCGGGGGCAGGGCGAGGCCATCGCCCGCAACCTGCGCGACATGTTTATGCTGCGCGTACCCGTGGTGTGCGTCATCATCGGCGAGGGCGCGAGCGGCGGCGCGCTCGGCATCGCCATCGGCGACCGGGTGTTGATGCTCGAAAATACCTGGTACTCGGTTATTTCGCCCGAGTCGTGCAGCAGCATCCTGTGGCGCTCGTGGGACTACAAAGAGCAGGCCGCCGAAGCGCTCAAGCTCACGGCCATCGACATGGAAAAAGCCGGCCTCGTGGACGGCATCATCAAGGAGCCGCTCGGCGGGGCGCACACCAACCCCGACATGATGATTAAAACCCTGAAAAAAACGCTCATTAAAACGCTTAAAGAATTAGCCGCTGTGCCGGCCGAGGAGCGGATTACGCAGCGAATTGACAAGTTCTCGGCGATGGGGGTGGTTTTGCAATGAGCAATTATCAATGAGCAATGAGCAATTTTTTAGTGCGCTTATTTTGCTCATTGTTCATTGTCCATTGCTCATTGTTCATTGATATGAAAATCCATTCTATCGACACCGGCCTGTTTAAGCTTGACGGCGGGGCCATGTTCGGGGTCGTGCCGCGGGTGCTCTGGCAGAAGCTCAACCTGCCCGATGCCAACAACATGTGTACCTGGGCCATGCGCTGTTTGCTCATCGAGGACGGCGACCGGCTGACGCTCGTGGACACGGGCATCGGCGAGAAGCAGGACGAGAAATTTCGTGGGCATTTTTATTTGCACGGCAACGACACGCTCGAAAAATCGCTGCGCAAATTAGGTTTCACGAGCGCTGACGTAACGGATGTTTTTCTTACGCATTTGCATTTCGACCATTGCGGCGGGGCCGTCGCGCGCCAGGCCGATGGGAGTCTGCAACCGGCGTTTGCCAACGCCACGTACTGGACCAACGCGGCGCATTGGCGCTGGGCCACGCAGCCCAACCCGCGCGAAAAGGCCAGTTTTTTGAGCGAAAATATATTGCCCCTGGAGGCAAGCGGGCAATTGCGTTTCGTAGACCCGGCCGCCGGGGTGCCCGCCGGACTGCCGTTTTCTGACATCATTTTCGCCGACGGCCACACCGAGCAGATGATGCTGCCCGTGCTCGAGTACAAGGGCCGAACGCTGGCGTATATGGCTGATTTGCTGCCCAGCAGCTCCCACCTGCCATTGCCCTACGTGATGAGCTACGACGTGCGCCCGCTCGTCACGCTGGCCGAAAAAGAAACGCTGCTTGCCCGCGCCGCCCGCGAAAACTGGGTGCTGCTGCTCGAACACGACCCCCAGCACGAAGCCTGCACCGTACAAGCCACCGAACGCGGCGTGCGGCTGGCCGAGACGCTGCGGGTGAGCGAAATTTAGTGCTTAGTGCTTGGTGCTTGGTGCTGAGAAAGTCAGTTGTTGATTGAATGTATTTGCGCTAAATTCTCGTCATGGAGCCGAAAGCGCCCCTAAGCACCAAGCACCAGGCACCAAGCACTAAACTGGCCCTGGCCCTATCCGGCGGTGGGGCACGGGGCATCGCGCATTTGGGCGTGCTGGCAGCGCTCGACGAGCTGGGCTTGCCCATCGGCTATTTGGCGGGCGTTAGCTCGGGGGCCATCGCGGGGGCTTTTTACGCGGCGGGCATGAGTCCGCGCGAGATTCTGCGGCTGCTGCAAGCCACCAACATCGTGCGCCTGACGCGGCCCGTGTTCGGGCGGCACGGGCTGCTGGGGCTGACGGCCATCGAGGCCCTGCTCACGCGGCACCTGGGCACAAAGCTGCAGTTTGAGGATTTGCGCCTGCCGCTGGTGCTGGCCGCCACCGACTTACGGGCCGGCGAAACGGTGTATTTCAGCGCGGGGCCGCTCGTGCCGCCGCTGCTGGCCTCGTCGGCAGTGCCGATTCTGTATCGACCCGTCGAGTACCAGGGCCGGCTGCTGGTCGATGGTGGGTTGCTCGAAAACCTGCCCGTTCGGCCATTATTGGCATTGGCCGGCCAGCCGCCCGTGGTCGGGGTGCATTGCAATCCGCTCAACCCCGAAGCGCGGCTGCCTACGCTGCGCCGGGTGCTGGAGCGCACCCTGCAGCTGGCCATCAACGCCAACACCCGCGCCAGTCAGCAGCAGTGCGCCCTGCTGCTGGAGCCGCCCGCGCTGCGCCACTTTCGGCCCCTGGGCTACCGCCGCGCCACCGAATTATTTGAGGTCGGGTATCGCCACACGCTCACGCAGGAGGCCGCGCTGTGGGCCTTGCTGAAGAAGTAAGCCTTGGCGGACCTCACCGAGCCGTTCTGCAGCTAACGCACCGCGTGGGTGACAGTCGCAGCGCTGGCCCCTAGTTTTGACCCATTAATCCGCTGCTGCCGGCGCTTCAGGCCAGCCCTATAGTGGCAGCCAAAGCTTACTCTACGCCCTTTTCCATGCCCACCCGCAAGACTTCCACTTTCTGGTATTACGTCGCCAAACTTATTTTTAAGGTGGCCGGCTGGCGCCAAACCGGCGGCGTGCCGCCCGACATCCGCAAGAGCATGATGATTGCGGCCCCGCACACCTCGAACTGGGACCTGATTATGGCCCGCGCCGCGTTTTACATCATGGACCTGGACGTGCGCTTCACCGTGAAGCGCGAGTGGGCCGAGCACCCGCTGCTGGGCTGGCTCGTGCGCGGCATCGGCGCGCTGGCCGTGGACCGCACCAAGAACAATTCCCTCGTGGACGGCATGGTGCAGCTCTTCAACGAGCACGAGGAGCTGGTTATTCTCATCACGCCCGAAGGCACCCGTAAGTACCAGCCCAAGTGGCGCAAGGGTTTTTACTACGCCGCTCTCGGCGCGGGCGTACCCATTTTTCTGGGCTTTCTGGACTACGAAAAGCGCGAGGCCGGCGTGGGGCCGGCCGTGTGGCCCACCGGCGATTACGAGGCTGATTTGGAAATTATCAAAGCGTATTACCGCACCAAGAAAGGCCGCTTCCCGGAGCAGGGCGTACGGTAATTTTAGAGAAGCATTCGTGCTGAGATGACCGAATTGAACGAAGTCTGAATAAAAAAAGGCTCAATAGCCCCGGCCCCGCCGGAGGGCGGCCTCGCGCTTTTCGTCGGCTTCCCGCGCCCGCTCCTGGGTCAGCTGCTTCAGGCTTTTTTGCAGGTACGCACGATTCGACTCACCCTGAATTTCTATGCTGGGCTGATTAGGTAATTTCAGGTTTATGAAATCCTGCTTGAAGTTTCGGGGCGGCAAATTTGCCCCAGCTAGCGTTTCGCCGCGCTGACTCAGTTGGATGAGGGTCGAAAAGGTTGAATTTCGGTAATCGGCCGGAATGATACCGCGCTTCGTGTAGCCCGCCGATTTGACGAGCACGCTGTCGCCGGCTAGCACGACCAGCGAAAAATAGCCCTGCGCGTTCGTGCTGGTGCGCCGGTTCGATTGGGGCACGCACACCAGCGCGTCGGGCACACCGGTCAGGCTGTCGCCGCTGACCACCATACCCGTAAACTGCACTATCCGGCGGCGCTCCTGCGCCTGGGCACTAGCCGAGAGCAGGCCCAGTCCGACAAGCAGCAGCAGGAGCGCCCCGAAGCGGTAGCTCAGGCGGAAGCGTTCTCGAAACTGCGTCGGGTAGCCAGCAAGAATGCAAGTTTTCATTGGGCGAAATTAGGAAATTTATCCGTGGGTTCATCCGTAAAAATTACCCGACAATTTTAATCCTGCGTCAGCGCGTACGCCACCAGATTAGCGCCCATTTTCAACGCCGCTTCATGCGTGGCGGGCGCGTCTTCGGGGTAGGTGCCGACATCTTCCCAGCCGTTGCCCAGGTCGCATTCGTAGGTGTAGAAGCACACCAGGCGGCCTTTGTACACGAGGCCGAAGCCTTGCGCGCGTTTGCCGTCGTGTTCGTGCACTTTAGGCAGGCCCTGCGGAAAATTGAATTTCTGGTGATACACGGGGTGCGAAAACGGTAATTCCACGAAGTCTAATTCGGGGAATACCTTTTTCATTTCGGGGCGAATAAATTTATCCAGCCCGTAATTATCGTCGATGTGCAGAAAGCCGCCGCCCAGCAAATAGCGGCGCAAGCGCTGAGCCTCGGCGGGCGAGAAGCTCACGTTGCCGTGGCCCGTCATGTGGATGAACGGATACGTGAGCAGCTCAGGCGCGTCCAGCTCGACGGTAGCCTCGTCGGGGCCGAAGTTGGTGTGCAGACTCTGGTTGCAGAAGCGGATGAGGTTGGGCAGGCTGGTTTTGTTGGCGTACCAGTCGCCCCCGCCGCCGTAGTGCAGCTTGGCCATCTGGTAGCTGGGGGCGGCGGGCGGGCGGGACGGGGTGGCGGCAGTGAAAAGCAGCGCGAGCGCGAGCAGGTATTTTCTGGACATGAATAGCGGGACGGGTTTGCAAACTAAGCACCGCGAAGTTCGCTCCAGAATTTTTTCTGGTTTTTGGCTGCTAAGCAAGTTTGAACGGCCGGCCCGACCTCATTACCTTCGGGCAGCAATTCTACTACCCCCTTCCCCATGACCAAACCCTGGTTAATCAACACGCTTGGTGGCGTGCTTCATTTGGCCGCGGCACTGGTCGTGGTGGGGGCGTTTCTGCTGCGGCAGTCCGGTTTTGGAGCCAGCGACGTGGGGGCTTTCCTGTTTTGGACAGTCCCTCTGGCTGCCCTCGTGGCGGCGGGCGGGCCGGGGCTGGTGCGGGCCGGGCGGCGGGTGCCAGGCGGCGGGTTGGGGCGGGCCGCGCTGGTAGGGCTGGCAGCCGGGGTGCTGGCCTTGAGCTGGGTTTTGCTGGTGCGGGCGGCGCTGGGGGGCTGGATGGGGGCATTCAGCTTTCCGGTGTTGTATCCGTGGGTGGCGGGAGTCGCGGCTCAGCTGGGCTGGCAGCTGCGATTTCTGCCCGGCCAGACCGGCCCGGCGCGGTGGGGCCGGGTCGTGGGGGGTGCCCTGGCAGCCGGCTTCGCGGCCATGGTGCTTTTGCTGCTGAATCTGAGCCTGCGCGACTACCTGAGCCGTCCGGCCCCGGAGCGTTACCTGGTGCCGGCCGGCTTCGCGGGGCGGTTTCGGGTGGTGTATGCGCAGCGTGGTGCCCTGCAGCCCAGGCTGGAAGACGGTCGGCGGGTGCTGCCCATTCCCGCGTCGGGGGTGCTGCTCATCGCGCCGGAGTTTCGGGGCGGACGGATAGACAACGACTATTACATGCTTGATGAGCAAGGGCACCGAACCCGCGCTGACGGCGACGAGGCCACCTCCCGCACTGCTCCCGTGCAGGTAGTGTGCACGGGCTCGGGCGGCTTTGGCGGACCTACAGCTGATGGCGGCTCATCGTCGGAGTCTCCGCTGGCCATTAACTACTCCGAGTTTGAGGTGCGCCGCCGCGCCGCGCCCGCTCCCACCGAGACGGAATCCTACCGGCAGGCCCAGTACCTCGACTCGCTCACCACCACGTCGGTGGAGCGTCACCGCCTCGCGCACCCCATCTCGTCACCCTGACCTCACCCACCCGACCGCCTCATGCTTACCGGCAAAGACCTTATCGCCCTCGGCTTGCGTCCCGGCAAAAACTTTCCCGCCGTGCTGGCCTACGCTAATGCTCAGAACCTGAGCGGCGAGGCGCTGGCCGCTTACGTCGAAACGCTTAAGCCGCCGCCCACGCTGCCCTTGCGGACCGAGCCGCTGGCGTTCCACGAGAACATCGCCGCCACCTCGGCCGACGAGGTGGCCAATGTCGAAACCGTGCGCCGCACGATGCAAGTGCTCATGCGCACGCCTACGCTCGTGGCCGGGGCCGTCATGCCCGACGCCTGCCCGGCGGGGCCGGTGGGCACCATTCCGGTGGGTGGAGTCGTGGCGGCGCTGCGCGCGATTCACCCCGGGATGCACTCGGCTGATATCTGCTGCTCGGTGATGCTGACCAACTTAGGCTCAGCCGACCCGAAGGCCGTGCTCGACGCGGCTCAGCAGCTGACCCATTTCGGGCCGGGCGGGCGCGAGCCGGCGCGGCGCTTCGCCCTGCCCGAAGACCTGGCCGCCGACATGCGCGCGAACCCGTTTCTGAACTCATTACGCAGCCTGAATTTCGCGCGGGAGCACCTCGGCACCCAGGGCGACGGCAACCATTTTCTGTACGTCGGCACGCTGGTCAGCACCGGCGACACGGTGGTTGTCACGCACCACGGCTCGCGCGGGGTGGGGGCGCTGCTTTATAAAAACGGGATGCAGGTGGCCGAGAAATTCCGCCGCGAACGCTCGCCCGAAACGGCCCCGGCCAACGCCTGGCTGCCCACTGATACGCCCGAAGGCCAGCACTACTGGGCGGCGTTGCAACTCGTGCGCCGCTGGACCAAGCTCAACCACGAGGTGCTTCACGACGCGCTCGCCGCGCAACTCGGCGTAGTTGGCCGAGACCGGTTCTGGAACGAGCACAACTTCGTTTTCCAGGACGGCGACGTGTACTACCACGCCAAGGGGGCCACGCCACTCGACGCGAAGTTTCTGCCCGACGCGGCCGACGCGCGGCGCATCGTCCCGCTGAATATGGCCCAGCCGATACTTATCGTGGAAGGCACCACGACGGCCACCAACCTGGGTTTCGCGCCCCACGGCGCGGGCCGCAACCTGAGCCGCACCGGCCACAAGCGCCGCCAGCTGGGCGAAGCCGATGCGGCCGTGTTCGCCCGCGAAACCCAGGGCATCGACGCGCGCTTTTTTTTCAACCGCATCGACACCTCCGAGCTGCCCAGCGCTTACAAGGATGCGGACGAGGTGCGCCGCCAAATGACGGAATTTAAGCTGGCTACGACCGTGGACGAAATCCGGCCCTACGGCTGCCTCATGGCCGGCGACTGGGAGCAGGACGCGCCCTGGCGCAAGCAGAAGCTGGCCCGCGCCGCCGCCCGCGCCGAAGCGGCCGACGAGCAGACGGATGGGTCGGCGCTGGGCGCGGAGCAGGCGCCAAGCCGGGACTAAAAATGCGGCCTGTCCGTGACCTACAAAATTTCGGCTTTCAGCCGAATCGCCAAACCTGGTGTTTGTCGCTGGGTTCAAAATTGGTCAGCTCGTGTCCGGGCCGACCGAAGCGCGGAAGACGAAGCAGGTGTTGGCTGAGTAAATCAGCCGTTGATTTAACACGCGGGGCTGCCGGGCAGCCGCACTAGCTCACCACCAATTCCACCAAACAACTTTCTATGCGTAAAGAACTTACGACCTTTTCGGAATGACTACTCACTCTAAGCTCTTCTGCTATGAAAACGCGCAGACCTTATTTCTCGCCCATTGCCGCTGGCAGCTTGGTCGCCGCGGGCGCACCCCAACAGCACGCCGCCAGTCTTCCCAGGATAGTGCTGCTGGCGCTGCTGCTGCTAGTTAGCCTGACCAGCCAGGCCCAGTGGCGCTTCAAGGCCGTGAACATGCAGGGCATGGGCTACGTGACCGGCCTCGTTATTCACCCCGACACCCGCAACGCGCCCAACCAGGTGTGCGTGCGCACCGACGTGGGCGGGCTGTTTTTGTGGAATAACGCCACCAATAGCTGGAGCCAGCTGCTCAACGACGTGCGGGCGGGCGTGACCGGCGACCCCACTTTTTCGGTCGAAAGCGTGGCCTTCGACCCCAGCAACCCCGACCGGATTTACGTGGCCACCGGCCTGAATGTGCCTTACCAGGCTCCCGAAAAGGGCGATATTTTCGCGTCCGCCGACCGGGGCCAGACCTGGCAAAGCACCGGGTTCGCGGCCCAGACGGTGGGCATGAGCGGCAACGCTTTTTTTCGGGGTAGCGCGGGCGAGCGGCTGCTTGTGGACCCCAACGACCCCGGCGTACTGCTCTTCGGCTCGCGCGGGCAAGGGCTGTGGCGCAAGCAGGGCGCGGCCGCCTGGGCGCGCGTCGGCGGGGGCCTGCCCACGGCCGCCTCCGACCCCGGAGTGACGTTCGTCGTGTTCGATAAAAACTCGGGCGCGACGGGCCGCGCTTCCAGCATCATCTACGCCGGCGTGTACGGCAGCGGGGTGTGGCGCAGCGCCGATGCCGGAGCTTCCTGGACCCGCATTGGCTCGGATACTAACCCGCTGCGGGCCAGCCTTGCCCCCGACGGGCAGCTGCTCTACGTCACGTTCGGGGGCCGGGAAGATGCCTACGTCGGGCCGGGTGCGGTGCGCCGGTATAACGGCACCAGCTGGCAGGACATTACGCCACCCAAGGGCACTCAGGCCAGCTACAGCGGCATCAGTGTGCAGCCCGCCAACCCTAACCAATTAGTAGTGACCACCAACCAGGGCGACTTTTACAAATCGAGCAACCGGGGCGATGCCTGGACGGCGATTCCGGCCACCTTTACGGCTTATCCGTCGTGGTACTGGGGCGGCGATTTTTACCGCTGGGGCACGGCGGCGCTCGTTTTTGACCCCAACGACGCGACGGGCAACCGGGTCTGGTCCACGAATGGGTTCGGGGTTATTCGGACCGATAACGCGTTTGCGGCCCAGCCCACATGGCAGGCCCCCATGCAAAACCTGGAGGAATACTGCCCCAACGCCATTTCGGTGCCGCCCGTAGCTGGCGGGGCCGACCTGTTCACGGCCCAGTGGGACGGCATCGGGCACCGCATGGCCAGCCGCGACCAGCTGCCCAGCCAGCGCCTGCCAGCCCCCAACACGCCCTTCGTGGCCAAAGCCACTAGCCTCGACTATTGCCCTGCCCAGCCCCAGGTCATGGCCTGGGTGGGTTTGCAGCAGGTGAACGCGGGGAGCCTCTCGGGCTACAGCACCGATAACGGCCTGACCTGGAGTCCGTTCGGGAGCCAGTCGCCGGGGCGGGGCGGCGTCATCGCGTTTTCGGCCACCGACCCGCGCCGCCTGGTGTGGCACCCCGACAACGGCAGCGGCAGCGGCTTTTCGTACTCGACCGACGCGGGCCAGAGCTGGCTCGCCAGCGCGGGGCTGCCCGCCACGTCGTGGTACCGCGGCTGGTACGGGCGCACGCTGGCCGCCGACCGCGTGAACGGCAGCGCGTTCTACATGCTGCACGATGCCGGCGACAGCTCGTCGCCGCAATTTTTCCGCAGCACCGACGGCGGGGCCAACTGGGCCAACACCGGGGCCAGCTTCGCGGACGCGGCCACCTATTCCCTCAACGCTACCGTCAAAACTCACCCGTACCAGGCCGGGCAGTTGTGGGTTGCGTTTAGCCCCAACGACAACGTGCCCGCCGCCGACCTGCCCACGAAGTTCAAGCTCTGGTACTCGGCCGATGGGGGCACCTCGTTTCGGGCGGTGGCGGGTGTGCAGGCGGCCTACAACGTGGCGCTGGGAGCCGGTACTACGCCCACAATGCCTGCCCTCTACATTTACGGAATCGCCAACGGGGCTACTCGCGAAGGCATCTACCGCTCACTTGACCTGGGCCTGAGCTGGAGCCTGGTGCTCGACCAGCAGCTCGGCGACGTGCGGGTGCTGGAGGGCGACCTGCGTACGCCCGGCCTGCTCTACTACACGCCCGGCGGCTGCCGGGGCTTCGCCTATGCCCAGCTCGCGGCTCCGCTGCCGGTCGAACTGGTCGATTTCAGCGCCCAGCCCGATGCCCAGGGCCGGGCGGTTTTGCTGACCTGGCGCACGGCCAGCGAACGCAACAGCGCCCGCTGGCACGTGGAGCGCAGCGCCGACGGGCAGGTTTTCGCCCGCATCGGGACGCGGGAGGCGGCCGGCACCAGCGCGCGCCCTACCGCCTACGCCTTCCGCGACGATAAACCGGCCACCTCGCTCAATAACCAACTTACCTACTACCGCTTGCGGCAGGAAGATGCCGACGGCGCGCTCAGCTACTCGCCCGTGCGCAGCCTCCGGCTCGCGTCCGGCGCGCCGCCCGCGCTGGTGCTATTTCCCAACCCGGCCCGCGCCGAAGTCGCGGTGTGGGGGGCGGCCGCCGAAGCTTCCGTGCAGGTATTCGATGCGCTCGGCCGGTCGGTAATCGCCGCTGCCGCCGATGTCGGCGGCACGGCTCGCCTGGCGCTGCCCGCCGGCTTGCCGCCGGGCGTGTACATCGTGCGCAGCGGCACCCAGGCCCGCCGCCTGACGGTAGAATAAATGCCAGTCGGCCGGCCTCCTGAAACAAGCGTAGCTTTGCGCGGTAAGTTGAGTTTTGAATTTCTTTATTTGTACGGGCTGACCGACGATATATTCAGCAGCCTCGGGGCGAGTTAAAAATACTCACTTCAAAATAAATACGCTATTTGTTTACAAACTTTATGAAGCTGTTTTTACTACCGTTTATCGCGCTGATTATGCTCGGTATCGCTTCCGAAAAACCCCTTGACCGATTGGGCGTTAGCGGGCCGCTGCGCTTTCAGCAGACGGCCTTCAACCTGGCTTTTTCGAGCCATCCCACGGCCACGTTTTACTTGCAGGAATATTTACCAAAGGGTGAAAATATGGACCATTTTACGCAGCTATTAACCTTGCGCGTGTTCAATCAAAAAACCGATGTGAAACAGCTGATAAATGAAAAAATAACGGAGCTGGAGGCGCGTAAAAAGACCGACATCATGTGCAATTATCAAGTCATGTCGAATGAGAAAAGCCAGGAGATTATCGTGGATTTTATTGTCAGTGATAAGATAGACGGCCCGCAGGCGATTGTTGAATTCAATATTTATCGCTACCAGCAAATTGCGCTCGGGACTACTAAGCGCGCGGTGCTCGTCTACGCCTATTCACAGCGCAGTTACGGCAGCGCTGTGGATGCCTACCTTAAAGCCCTGCCCCAGACGCGCCACGCGGCCCTGGACGAACTAGCAAAAGCAAAGCTGCCGACCATAAAAATCAGCGTAAACTAGCGTTTATTTGGGGGGTGCCGACGGGTGGTATCCGCCAGTCCGGTCGATAATATTTCTACTGCTGGTCACTCACTTGTTTCGCGTTATGTTGACCAGTTTAATCGCGGTTATTTCCCGCGCCGTCGTGTTAAGCGAAGCGGATGAGGCGCTGTGCGGGCAGTTTTTCCAGCCCCTGGCCGTGCCCAGGAATACGGTGCTGGCGGCGGCCGGCGCGGTGCCGTCGCACCTGTATTTTGTCGTCGATGGCTACCTGCGGCTTTTTTACCAGGACGAGCGTGGTGATGAAGCCACAACGACGCTTGCCTCGGGCAACGAATTTCTGACGCCTTTTCTCAGCTTTATTCACCAGCGTCCCGCCTCCGAAAGTCTGGCTTCCATCACGGCCTGCGAGGTGCTCCGCATCTCGCACCCGCACCTGAAGCAGCTCATCGAAGCCAGTGCGGCCTTCCAGCAGTTCAGCCTGCTGATTTTCGAGCAGGCTATTGCCGCCACTGCCCGCCGGGCCGATAGCCTGGCCACGCACAGCGCCGCGCAACGCTACCAGCAGCTGCTGGCCGACCGCCCCGAAGTGCTGCTGCACGTGCCGGTGCAGCAAGTGGCTTCTTTTCTGGGCATAAAACCCGAGAGTCTGAGCCGCATCCGCCGGCAGCTGATTTCCTAACAAATGTCAGGGGCGGTCACCGAAAGCGGGCCGGAGCTTTGTGTTCGATATTACCACTGATATCAGCTCAACGCTCCGAACCATGCTGTCCGATTTTGTAAGCCAGTTGCTGCACAATTTTACGAAGAGTTTTTTCGCCGCGCTCGTGCTCAACGGAGCGGTGCTCTCGCTGGCGTATTTTATATTTTGGCACGCGCTCAAAGCCCGGCTCCGCAACTGGCGCATTCAGCTGAAAGAGCGGGTGGACGGTGCCCAAATCAAGCGGGAGCTGAAAAATGCGCTCTACACGCTGGCCGTGGGGGCCGGCATGAGCTGCGTGGTGCTCTATTTGGCCTCCCAGGGCTACACCCGCCTCTACCAGGACCCGGCCCGCCACAGCTGGTGGTATAATTTCGGGGGGTTCTTTTTGCTGCTCCTGATTGACGATACCTGGTTCTACTGGTGTCACCGGTTGCTGCACCACCGCGCTATCTACCGTTACATTCACGCCGAGCACCACAAAAGCGTGGATGTCAACCCATTCACTTCCACCTCTTTTCATTTTCTGGAGCCGTTGCTGCTCACGCTCTGGATTGTGCCGGTCGCGTTTTTGGTGCCGGTGTACACGCCGGTGCTCGCGGCCGTGCAGCTCTGGGGCCTGCTCGACAATCTCAAGTCGCACCTCGGCTACGAGCTTTACCCGGCCGGCTTCAACCGGGGCTGGTTGCGGTTCCTGACCACCAGCACTTGCCATAACTTGCACCACAGCCGCTTCAACGGCAATTACGGAGTGCATTTCAGGATATGGGACTGGCTGCTGAAAACCGAGCTTCCGCAGTACGAAACCGAGTTTGACGCTATTCAAGCCCGCAAACAAAAGCCATTCCTCGCCGCGCCGATTACTAGTGGCCCAGGTGCGCCGTAAACACGGCCGCCAGTGCGGCCGTTTCGGTGCGCAGCGTACTGTTGCCCAACGTGACCGGCCGAATGCCGTGCGCCAGCGCCAGCGCGATTTCGGCGGGCGTGAAGTCGCCCTCCGGCCCGATGAGTACGCAGCAGTTCGGGCCGGCACCTGCCACTACCTGCGCCAGGGCCGTGCGCTCGCCCGCTGCCAGGTGGGCGATAAACGTAGTTGCCGGAACGGTTTCGGCCACGAAAGCCGCGAAATCTTGCAACTCGTCGAGCTGCGGCAAATACGCCTGGCCCGACTGCTTGAGGGCGCTGACGGCGATTTTGGCCAGGCGCTCCAGCTTCAGCTCGCGGCGCTCGGAGCGGGCGCAGCGCAGGAAACTCAGGCGGTCCACGCCGATTTCGACGGCTTTCTCGACCAGCCATTCCAGGCGGTCGAGGTTTTTGGTGGGGGCCAGGGCCACGTGCACGCAGTAGGGGCGGGGCGGCGTAAGCGTCTGGCTGATAATTTCTACCAGGCAGCGCTTGGGGTTGGCGTCAGCCAGGCGGGCGGTGGCACGGGTGCCACGGCCATTGACGAGCACCACGGGCGCGCCCGGGCCCAGGCGCAGCACCCGCACGGCGTGCTTGCTTTCGTCTTCGGCTAATACGTAGGTGGCGGCGTGGTCGGCCAGGTCGGGAGCGTAGCAGGTGAGCATGGCGCAAAAGTCGGGGCAGTCCCGCACATGAGGTAGCAAACCGGCCAGTAGCCAGCAGGGAGCCGCACCACTGAAACTTTAGGCTCGACCGGAACTAAGCGCCTGGCAGCGTAGGTTAGGGGGCCGAGCTGGTATAATTTCAAGACCAGACTGTGTAATTCTTACTCTCCATTTATGTTTACCAACGCCATCTTACTCCTTTCGCTACTTTTGCTGCCGGCCGCTCCCAGCCTGGCCCAGACCGTAACACCGACTGCGGCACCGACCGCAATCTCCACCGACCCGACCAGTCCCACTGAGCTTACGCGCGCCATGAGCATCCGTCTGCAGCTCAACGAGGGCCAGTACGTGCGGCTGCTGCGCATCAACCGTGCGCGTCTGACGCATCAGCAGCAAATTGAGCAGGCCACGGTCGGCAATCCTACCGCCCGTGCCAACCAGTTGACCGACCTGCGCGCTCAATACGAGCAGGACTGCGGCCGCATCCTGACCCCCGGTCAGCTTACCCTGCTTCAGCAGCCCGCCGGCGGCGCGCCTGCCACGGCCAGCAGTCCCGGCGGCAAAGGCTAACAATTATTAGCTCACGTTACCAAGCCTAAAAACAAGCGCCCACCGGAAATTCTGGCGGGCGCTCGTTTTTAGGCTTGGTAGCATGAGCAGCGCGAGTTCAGCGCGTGCGCCCCTTTTTTACTTGAGCAGCGGGTCGGCCTGCACTTCGGTTACGGTGCCAAGCGGGCCAAAATGAATGCTCAGGCGGGGGCCGGGTACGTGGGCCCGGCGCTCGGGCGGGCACTGCGCGCCGGGCCGCAGGTAGTAGTGATACACCTTCTCGGTTTGGGCGAGCAGCTCTTCCTCGTCGGGGCGACCGAGCAGGGCGGTTACGTCGTTGGCCCGGGCCTGGTAGAGGCGGGCGCGGGCGGCGAGCAGCGGCGGCAGCAGCGCGGCCCGTTGATTCTGGCAGGCCCCGCGGTCGGCGCGCCAGGCCGCGGCCCCGAAGCCAGGCACGTCGGGCAGGGCGTGGCCGCAGCCGGCCAGCAACAGCGTCGCGGCCAGGGGCAGGCGGCGCCAAAAATCCGGCGGGCACCGGAAATAGAAAGTGGGCATGGCGGTAAATTTACGGTTCTCAGGCGCGCCCCGCAGTTGGCGCCGGGGCCGAAACCAACCCCGATACCCGCCCGTTGCCTGAGTCGGCGCTCCGCCGGAGTAACCCGAAGCATAGAGCTTCGTTTAGGGGCGGGGCCGCGCCGTCCGTTTCATTCCTCACTCGTTAATCGACCTCCCCTGATGCGCCTCAATTATCGCCTGCTGCTTGCGCTTGGCATTGCCGCGTTTACGCTGATAACCTATTACCTGAACTCGTCGGTGAACCCGGTTACGGGCGAAAAGCAGCACGTGAACATGAGTGCGGCCCAGGAAATCTCGCTCGGCCTGCAAGCCGCCCCCCAAATGGCGCAGCAATACGGCGGCCTGAGCCCGGACACCCGCGCTGCAACCGCCGTCGAGCAGGTGGGCCAGCGCCTGGTACAGGCCAACGCGCTGGGGCAGAAAACCCAGTACCGCTACCAGTTTCACTTGCTAGCCGACGACCAGACCATCAATGCGTTCGCTTTGCCCGGCGGGCAGGTGTTCATCACGATGGGCCTGCTCAAAAACCTGACTTCGGAAGCCCAGCTCGCCGGGGTACTGGCCCACGAGGTGGGCCACGTGGTGGGCCGGCACTCAGCCGCGCAGGTGGCCAAAAGTCAGCTGACCCAGGGCCTGACCGGCGCGGCGGCCATCGCCGCCTACGACCCCGACCGCCCCGCCACGGGCATTGCTCGGGCCGCCGCCGCTGCCATGGTGGCCAAGCTCATCAGCCTGCGCTTCGGCCGCGACGATGAATTGCAGGCCGACGACTTTGCCGTGAAGTTTACGCCCGCTGCCGGCTACGACCCGCGCGCCATGATTGGCGTGATGCAGATGCTGGACCGACAGGGCGGCGGCGCGCGCCAGCCCGAGTTCCTGAGCACCCACCCCAACCCCGGCAACCGCATCGGCGAGCTGCAAAAAGAGATTCAGCAGGCATTTCCGCAGGGGGTGCCGGCGGGGTTGAAGCCGTAATCATTTAACATTTAGCAATTAACATTTAACAGCTCTTCAGACGACGTAATCCGTGTAAGTCGGGCTACGTCGTTTGAAGAGCTGTTAAATGTTAATTGCTAGATGATTAAAACTGCGGCGGCTCCAGGTTCTTGAAGTGGCCGTTCTGGCGGACGCGCTCCTTCAAACGCTCGGTTTCGAGCACGGCCGGCAGCAGGCGCTCCAGGTGCTCGCGCACCATTTCCTGGCGCTCCTGCTCGGCGGTGGTGGCCAGCAGCTGGTATTCCTGCTCGGTGCTGAGGCCGATGTGGTGGGCCACGTCGAAGATTTTGAAGTCGGGGTTGAATTCGAGCAGCAGCTTGCGCAGGCCCAGCGCCTCGTAGAGCTGGCGCACCTGCCCGGCGATGACGCTGCGCAAAACCGGGTCGGCCACTTCGTCCTGCTCGACGGCCTCGACCTGGCCGCCGGCGTAGAGCTTGCCCGGCACCTGCCGCAAAAACCGCCGCACCCGAAACACGCCCACCGCCGCGGTCCGAATGTCGAGCGCGCCGTCGGCGTGGGTTTTCTCGACGCTGAGCAGGCGCATTTCCGTGCCCAGCTCCTGCACCGCCTCGTCGAGGTAGGGCGGAATACCGAAGGTGAGGTTGTCGGTCAGGCAGTCGCGCACGAGCTGCCGGTAGCGCGGCTCGAAGATGTGCAGGTTGAGCTTTTCGCCCGGAAAAGCCACCAGGTTGAGCGGGAAGAGGGGAAGCAGACGCATAATAAGCCAACAATACGGCAGGGGGGGCGAATGTTCGGCGCGGGCGACGCGCCAGGGAGGTGAACTACCGTTGAGCCATGCGCAAGGTCAGCAATTTAGATTACCTCTGAATTGGCCCCCCGCCCGTCTTAAAGCAAACTTAATAACCCGCCTGGCGTTTGGGCCGCATATGAAGCTGCTCGTGGCCCGAATACTCGCCTGCCTGATGCTCGTGGGCAGCCTCGTGCCGCAGAACGATTTGAGCGAGCTGACCAAGCTGCCTCAGCTGCTGGAGCACTACCGCTTCCATCATTCGGCGGCGGGCGGCGGGTTGTCGCTGGTCGAGTTTCTGGCCGAGCACTACGGCAGCGGCACCAAGCAGCACTTCGGCTGCACCTTCGAGAGCCGGCACCAGCACGACCACCAGGGCCTACCGCTGCACGGCCGCCACGC
>JANXNW010000263.1 GCA_025353905.1 Hymenobacter sp. | reverse complement strand
CTAACTCTTAACTCTTAACTTTTTTACGGCCAACCTGCTTTGCCCGCGTGCGTACTTTTGTAGTACCAGGCTCCCCTGACCCGACCGTAGGGCAGGTGGCAGCCCGCTCAATGGGCTTAAAATTATTCCTGACCCTTTTCCTCGTACTGGTCAACGCTTTTTTCGTCGCGGCGGAGTTTTCCCTCATTCGGGTGCGCGTTTCGCAGCTCGAACTTAAGGGCAAGGAGGGCAACCGGCTGGCCCGGCAGGCGCTGCTGGTGCTGCGCAAGCTCTACGACTACCTCTCGGCCACGCAGCTCGGCGTCACGCTCTCGTCGCTGCTGCTCGGCGCGGTGGGCGAAGAGCTGTTCACCGAATTTATTCTGGAAGCGCTGCCCAAGCTGGGCCTGAGCATTAACCCGCTCACGGCCCACAGCATCGCCGTCACGCTGGGCCTGATTCTGCTCACCGTGCTGCACGTTTTATTCGGGGAGCTCTTTCCGAAGGCGCTCGCCATTCAGCGGCCCGAAGCGGTGAGCCTGGCGCTGGTGCTTCCGTTGCGCGCGTTTTATCTGGCCACGCTGCCGCTCACCTGGCTCTTGTCGAAAGCCTCGAACGCGCTGCTCGGGGCCGTGGGCCTGAGCAACGTCCACGGCACGGAAGCCCACACGTCGGACGAGCTGCGCTTTTTGCTCGACCAGAGCAAGGAAAGCGGCGAGATTCAGGACTCGGAGCACGAGCTGATTGAGAACGTGTTTCAGTTCAACGACCGCATGGTGAAGCAAATCATGGTGCCGCGCACCAAGCTCGCCGCCCTCGACGTGGCCGCCACCGAAGAGGAAGTGCTCGAAACCGTGTTCAGCGAGGGCTTTTCGCGCCTGCCGGTCTATGAGGACAACATTGACAACATCGTGGGCGTGCTCTACGTCAAGGACTTGCTGCCCCTCATCCGGCGGCAGGAGCCGCTCGACCTGGCCCGCATCATGCGCCCGGCGTACTTCGTGCCCGAAACCAAGAAAATCAACCGCCTGCTGCGCAATTTTCAGCGCAAGCACATCGTGATGGCCATCGTGAGCGACGAATTCGGCGGCGTGTCGGGCATCGTCACCATCGAAGACATCATGGAGGAGTTGGTGGGCGAAATCCAGGACGAGTACGACAACGAGGTGCCGGTGGTGGAGAAAATTTCCGAGGCCGAATACCGCGTGAACACCTCCACGCCCATCCCCGACGCGAACGAGTTTCTACCCTTCCCACTGCCCGAGGGCGAAGACTACGAAACGGTGGGCGGCTTGCTGAACGTGATTTACGGCAGCATTCCGGAGGTGGGCGACGTGGCCGTGCTCGCGCCCTACGAGTTTCGGGTGCTCAAGCGCGCGGCCCGCGTCGTGGAGCTGGTGCAGTTGCGGCTGCTGAGTACGATAGCGCCCGGCGGCGAGGCCGACCCGCTGGGTTAAAACCAGCTGGCGTAGAGCTGATAGTTACCCGCCGTGCGCCGAATCATGGCGCGCTGGGCCTCAGTTACGAGCTTGATGCGGCGGGCGGGTACCCCGGCGTACAAATACCCCGGCTCGCAGACCGTGCCCTCCAGCACCACGGCTCCGGCCGCAATGAGGCAGCCCGCGCCAACCTGGGCGTGGTCCATGACGATGGCTCCCATGCCGATAAGCGCTTCGTCTTCGACGGTGCAGCCGTGGACGAGCGCGCGGTGGCCGATGCTCACGCGGGAGCCGATACTGAGCGGGGCCGTCTGGTAGGTGCAGTGCAGCACGGCTCCG
>JANXNW010000056.1 GCA_025353905.1 Hymenobacter sp. | reverse complement strand
CCATTTACTGCGCCGCTTGACCGGAATCAAGCCCACGATGCGGGGCCAAACCCCTGGGGCCATGTCGGAGGTATATCGCTTCGTTCGCATACTAACGTTTTAGAATTGATTTCCCAGCAAAATTAACTTAAACAGCTTCTTAACTCTTAACTCAAAAATGAAGCTCTCCTACGCCGCTGCTCATGCCGCCAGCCTTGCCGACCCGGCCGCCTTTTGGCTGCGGCAGGCGCGGGAGCTGGCCTGGCACACGCCCCCCACGCAGGGGCTGAACCGCGACGCGGACGGGGCCGACCGCTGGTTTGCCGACGGCCGCCTCAATACGAGCTACCTCTGCCTCGATGCGCAGGTGGCGGCCGGGCGCGGGCCGCAAGCAGCGCTGATTTACGACTCGCCCGTGACGAATACGCAGCGTACTTATTCCTACGCCGAGCTGCTCGACCACACGGCCCGGCTTGCGGGCGGCTTGCGCGAGCTGGGCGTCGAAGCGGGCGACCGGGTGCTGATTTACATGCCCAACGTGCCGGAAGCCGTGATGGCAATGCTGGCCTGCGCCCGGCTCGGGGCCGTGCATTCGGTAGTGTTCGGCGGCTTCGCCCCGCCCGAGCTGGCCGTGCGCATCGACGATGCCCGGCCACGGGTGCTCATCTGCGCGGCGGGCGGCATGGAATTCGACCGCGTTATTCCTTACAAGCCGCTTGTAGAGCAGGCTCTGGCCCTGGCCACGCACCCGCCGGCCCACGTGGTGGTGTGGCAGCGCGAGTTCGTGCAAGCAGAAATGAGGCCGGGCCGCGACGTGAATTTTAACGACCTGCTGCGAGCTGCGCCCGTGGCGGCGGTGCCCGTGGCGGCCACCCACCCGCTCTATATTCTCTACACGAGCGGCACCACCGGCCGGCCGAAGGGTGTGGTGCGCGACCACGGCGGCCACGCCGTGGCCCTGCGCTACTCGATGGCCGCGCTCTACGACCTGGCCCCCGGCGACGTCATTTTTACCGGCTCCGACATCGGCTGGGCGGTAGGCAGCTCCTACATCGTGTACGGGCCGCTGCTGCGCGGCTGCACGACGGTACTGTTCGAGGGTAAGCCCGTGCGGACACCCGACGCGGGCACGTTCTGGCGCATGGTGGAGGAGCACCGCATCAAGGTGCTCTACACCGCGCCCACGGCCATTCGGGCCATCAAGAAGGAAGACCCCGACGGGCTGCTGGCCCGGAAATACGACCTGAGCAGCCTGCGCCATCTGTTTCTGGCCGGCGAGCGCTGCGACCCGGCCACCTTTGCCTGGGCCGGGGCACTACTCGGCGTGCCCGTCGTGGACCACTGGTGGCAAACCGAGTCGGGCTGGCCGATGCTGGCCACGCTGGTCGGGCTGGCCGAAATGCCGCCGCCTCGCGCCGGCTCGGCGGGCTTCCCGGTGCCGGGCTACGATGTGTGCATTCTCGACGAGGCCGGGCAGCCCGTGCCGGCCGGCACCACCGGGCTGGTGGCCGTGCGCCTGCCGCTGCCGCCGGGCTGCTTTCCGGCCCTCTGGCAGGATGCCGACCGCTTCCGCGCCTACCACGACGTGTATCCGGGCTACTACCTGAGTGGCGACGGCGGCTACCGCGATGCCGACGGCTACTGCTACCTGATGGGCCGCGTGGACGACGTCATCAACGTGGCCGGCCATCGCCTGAGCACCGGCGAGCTGGAGGAAATCCTGGCCGCCCACCCGGCCGTGGCCGAATGCGCCGTGCTCGGCCTCGCCGACGAGTTGCGCGGGCAGGTGCCGGCCGGGCTGGTCGTGCTCAAAGACGGCCAAACCATCGCCGAGCCAGCCCTCGAACAGGAGCTGGTGGCGGCCGTACGCGCCCGCATCGGCGCGCTGGCCTGCTTCCGGCAGGTGCTCGTGGTGGCGCGCCTGCCTAAAACCCGCTCGGGGAAAATCCTGCGTAAAACCCTGCGCCAGCTCGCCGACGGCGAACCCTTCGCCCTACCCGCCACCATCGACGACCCGCTCATCCTGGACGAAATTCGCGCCGGGTTGGCGCGACGCGGGTTGGGCCAGGGCTTCGCCCCGTCATGCTGAGCGGAGCGCAGCGGAGTTGAAGCATCTTGGCCGCCTCGTTGCAAGGACATTGATTAGTAAACGGTAGAGATGCTTCGACTACGGCTGCGCCTTCGCTCAGCATGACAATAACCTCACAACCCTTAACTCTTAACTCACAACTCCCACCCCATGTCCCGCGTCCGCACCCTCGAAGACTACCACACCGATTACCGCCACTCGGTGGAAGACCCCGATGCGTTTTGGGCGGCTTGCGCCGAAGAATTCACCTGGCATAAGAAATGGGATTCTGTGCGCGGGGGCGAGTTTTCGCCGGCCGGCGCGAGCACTTGGTTTGCCGGGGCCGAGCTGAATATCACCGAGAATTGCCTCGACCGCCACCTGGCCCAGCGCGGCAACAAGCTCGCCATCATCTTCGAGCCGAACGACCCGCGCACCCGCCACCTGCGCCTGACCTACCGCGAGCTGCACACCCAGGTGTGCCAGATGGCCAACGTGCTCAAGAAGAACGGTGTACGCAAGGGCGACCGCGTGGTGCTTTACCTGCCCATGATTCCGCAGCTCGCCATCGCGGTGCTGGCCTGCGCCCGCGTGGGAGCCGTGCACGGGGTGGTGTTCGCCGGCTTTTCGGCCCACGCCATCGCCGACCGCGTGAACGATGCCCAGGCCGAGTTCATCATTACGGCCGACGCGCTGGAACGGGGCGCGAAGCAAATTCCGGTCAAGAGCGTCGTGGACGAGGCCCTGGCGCTGTGCCCTAGCGTCCGGCGGGTGCTCGTGGTGGAGCACACCGGCTGGCCGGTGGACATGCGCGAAGGCCGCGACGCGTGGCTGCACGACGAGTTGGTGGGCGTCGAAAAAACCTGCCCCGCCGAGCCGATGGCCGCCGAAGACCCGCTTTTCATCCTCTACACCAGCGGCAGCACGGGCAAGCCCAAAGGCGTGGTGCATAGCCAGGCCGGCTACATGGTTTGGGCCGATTACACGTTTCGCAACGTGTTTCAGGTCGAAGAAAACGACGTGTACTGGTGCACGGCCGATATTGGCTGGGTGACAGGCCACACCTACGGGCTGTACGGCCCGCTGCTGGCGGGCGGCACCACGCTCTTGTTCGAGGGCGTGCCGACTTTCCCCAGTGCGGGGCGGTTTTGGGAAGTCATCGATAAGCACCACGTCACGATTTTCTACACCGCGCCTACAGCCATTCGCTCGCTCATGGCCACGCCCATCGACAACGTGCTGAGCTACTCGCTGAGCAGCCTGCGCGTATTAGGCTCCGTGGGCGAGCCCATAAACGAGGAAGCCTGGCACTGGTACCACCAGCACGTGGGCAAGGGCCGCTGCCCCATCGTGGACACCTGGTGGCAGACCGAAACCGGCGGCATCATGATTTCGGCCCTGGCCGGTATCACGCCTTCGGTGCCGGCCCGCGCCGGGCTGCCGCTGCCCGGCGTGCAGCCCGTGCTGCTGGCCCAGGACGGCTCCGAAATCGAGGGCAACGACCAGGAAGGCTACCTGGCCATCAAGGGCAGCTGGCCGGGGGTCATTCGCACCACCTGGGGCGACCACGAGCGCTGCCAGCAGACGTATTTCACGCCCTACCCCGGCTACTACTTCACCGGCGACGGCGCGCGGCGCGACGAAAACGGCCTCTACCGCATCATTGGCCGCGTCGATGACGTGATAAACGTGAGTGGCCACCGCTTCGGCACGGCTGAAATTGAGAACGCCATCAACCAGAGCGAGTACGTCATTGAGTCGGCCGTTGTGGGCTACCCGCACGATGTGAAGGGCCAGGGCATCTACGCCTACGTTATCTGCGCGGGCGGTGTGCCCACGACCGATATCGACGTGCAGCGCGCCGAGGCCAGCATCATCGAAGCCGTGGTGGCCGAAATCGGCCGTATCGCCAAGCCCGATAAAATTCAGCTCGTGAGCGGCTTACCTAAAACGCGGAGCGGCAAAATCATGCGCCGGATTCTGCGCAAAGTCGCCGAGGGCGAAACCCAGGCGCTGGGCGACACCACGACCTTGCTCGACCCGCTGGTGGTGGACGAGATTGTGGCGGGCCGCAAGTAAATTCGGCCTGATTTAAATTTGAGCGGGCGGTTGAATCGAGTTCGGTCGCCCACGCTTCGAGCCCTGACTTTTAAGTTATTCAGCCATGATGACTACGATAGAGGAAGTTGAAACTGCCGTCGCGCAATTCACGCCTCAGCAGTTAGCCGCTTTTCGCGCTTGGTTTGCCGAGCACGATGCCCAACGCTGGGACCAGCAATTTGAAACGGATGTGGCCGCTGGCCGCCTCGACGGGCTGGCCGCCGAGGCGCTGAAAGACTACCGGGCGGGTCGCACTTCCGCGCTGTGAAGCACCAAGCCACGCCGCGCTTTTGGCAGGCTTTCGACCAGCTTCCGGCCAAAATACAGGCGTTAGCAAAGAAAAATTACGCCCTCTGGCGCGATAACTCCGCGCATCCGAGCTGCAGTTCAAGAAAGTGGGTGAGATGTGGTCGGTGCGGGTAGGCCTACATTACCGCGCCCTGGGAGTGGCAGCCGACGACGGGACCTTTATCTGGTTTTGGATAGGTCACCACGAGGAATACGACCGGCGAATTGCTTGAAAACCTTTGATTAAACCCGTAGTGGTGAGCAACCCTGTGATTTCGTAGACGAGAATTCAAGAGAAGCAACTAAACACAAGACCCGACCTGACAGCGTGCCAGGTCGGGTTTTTGCATCAGCACTAGCCTTGACTACCGTCGTGCGCTGCTCCGAATGTACAGACTCGGTGCTCGCTTCTTCGACCCCTTCCAAGCTGAGCCAGGTAATCAGCCCGGCCGTGGCAAGGGCCGTCACGGCGAGCTTGGTGACGAGCAGCTTCGGATTGCGCTTCCATTCGGCGTTGTAGCCTTTCTCCTTCTAAATGTTAGGCACATGGCCATGAGCGAGGTCGGCGATGACGCCCTTGACTACGTTCACGCGGTCGGCCAGTAGCAGCGGTAGCCAGTGGCGGTAGCGGTTTTCGCTGTAGGTGAACGCGAAGCGGCGAACCAGCCTGCTCAGGCCAGCGGGCGGTATCGATAGGCCCACCACGGCCGACTCAGCAAACCCAGCTCCTCACCCCACCACCGTCCCCCGCACCTCGCCCAACCCCAGCCGGATGCCGTCCGGCGTGCGCGCGTAGCCGCGCATTATCACCCTATCGCCGTCGAGCAGGTACGTTCGGGTGGAGCCGTCGGGTAGGGTCAGGGGTTGCTGGCCGCCGCGGGTCAGCTCCAGCAGGCAGCCCATGCCAGTGGCATCGGAGATGGTGCCCGAGGCGCAGAGGTCGCCCACGGCCAGCGGGCAGCCGTTACTGGCTTGGTGGGTAAGCTGCTGGGAGAGGCTCCAATACAGGTGCCGCATGTTGGTTTGAGTTAATAAAACCAGCTCCGACGCGCCAACCGGCAGCAGCAGCACTTCGAGGTGAATGTCGAAGTGTCCCGCGCCGCCAGTTTGCAAATAGGGCAGGGGCGACGGCTCCTGCACCGGCCCGCTGACCCGGCAGGGCTCCAGCGCATCAAGCGTCACTACCCAGGACGAGACGCTGCTGGCGAAGCTCTTGCCCAGAAACGGCCCCAGCGGCTGATACTCCCAGCGCTGAATGTCGCGGGCGCTCCAATCGTTGAACAGCACCAGCCCGAAGACGTGTGCTTCGGCCTCATCAATCGGCACAGTCTGGCCCAGGCGCGTCCGCTGGCCCACGACAAAGGCCGTCTCCAGCTCAAAATCCAGCTCCTGCGTTGGTCCAAAAACTGGCTCGGTAGCTCTGGCCGGCAGAAACTGCCCGCTCGGCCGCCGGATTTTCGTGCCGCTCCCGACCACCGAATTGGCCCGGCCGTGGTAGGCGACGGGTAGGTGCCGGTAGTTGGGCAGCAGTGGGTTATCGGGCCGAAAAAGCTGTCCCACGCGAGTGGCGTGCTCCAGGCTTGAATAAAAATCGACGTAGTTGCGGGGCCGCACCGGGCGCAGCAGCCGCACGTCGCGTTGCCGCCGCAGACACTCGCGCACGGCCGTTTCGTCGTCGCGCAGCTCGGGGTTGTCGTGGCGCAGAAGCTCGCTCACTCGCTCGCGCACGGCCCGCGCCACGGCCGGCCCCAGCCGTAAAAACCCGTTCAGCGCCCGCCGCCGAAACACCTGCGGCAGCGCCGCGCCGAGCGCCGGCAGTTCCTGCCCCAGCTCATCGAAATATCCCCGCTGGGCACAGGCGTACAAATCCAGCGCGTAGCCGCCGATGGCGACGGCCAGCCGCGGTCCCCACTCGGGCGTGTCCATCACCCCAAACGGCAGGTTCTGAATCGGGAAGTCGTCGGTCGGCCGGATGTCAATCCAGGCGCGCAGGGCGGGGTCGTTGGCGGGCATGGGGCAAAGTAACGCCAAGCCCCAGCTTGGTGAACGAGCGCAGCGAGTAATTACGTCCGCCTACGTCTGCTAGCCTACCCATGCGCTCGTTCGCCAAGCTAGAGCTTGGCGTTACCGCGCCTCTACCGCAATAATCTCGGGCACAGCGCGGCGCACCGTGTCTTCCAGGCCGGCGCGGGTCATGGGCGACATCGGGCAGGCCCCGCAGGCACCCTCCCATTCCAGCTTCAGGACACCCTCGGCCGTGATTTCGGCCACGCGCACGTTGCCGCCGTCCGTGGCCAGGTAGGGCCGCAGCGAGTCCAGGGCAGCTTCGACACGAGTTAAAACCGAATCCATGTTTTTGAATTAAAAATTGGCAATTAAAAATTGAGGAGATTAAATCGCGACTTCAGAAGCACCAATGACCAGAACCGCAATTCTTAATTGCCAATTTTTAATTTTTAATTGAAACGACGTTCGTTTTCGGGGCCACATTGTTGCGGATACTTACTTGCCGGGCCAGGCTTTCGGCCAGGGCGCGGAAGGTGGCGGCTTCGGGCGAATTTACGTCTTGCAGCACGGCCGGGCGGCCGGCATCGCCGGCTTCGCGCACGGCCTGCACCAGCGGCAGCTGGCCCAGTAGCGGCACCTCGTGCTTGTCGGCCAGCCGCTGCCCGCCGCCTTCGCCAAAAATAAAGTATTTGTGGTCGGGCAATTCGGCCGGCGTAAACCAGGCCATATTCTCCACGATGCCTAACACGGGCACGTTGATTTGCGGCTGCCGGAACATCTGCAAGCCTTTTTGCGCGTCCATCAAAGCCACCGGCTGGGGCGTGGTTACAATGATGGCCCCGGTGACGGGCACGGTCTGCACCAGTGTGAGGTGAATGTCGGACGTGCCGGGCGGCAGGTCGAGCAGCAGGTAATCCAGCTCGCCCCAATCTACTTCGGTAATGAACTGCTTGAGGGCCGACGAGGCCATCGGCCCGCGCCACACAATCGCGTTTTCGCCCGGAGCCAGGAAGCCGATGCTCATCAATTTCACCCCGTACTGGATTATGGGCTGAATCCTGTTCTTGCCGTCCGGCCCCTGAAATACGTGCGGCCGGGCATCTTCGACCCCGAACATGGTGGGCATACTTGGCCCGGAAATATCGGCATCGACCAGCCCGACTTTCGCACCCGTCGCGGCCAGGGCCACGGCCAGGTTGGCGGCCACCGTGCTTTTGCCCACGCCGCCCTTGCCCGAGGCGATGGCGATAATATTCTTCACGCCCGGCAGAATGGCGTTGCCCGTGCGCAAGCTTGTTACGCGCGAAGTCATCGTGATAACGACCTGCGCGTCGGCGTCCACCATCGTGTGGACGGCCCGCTCGCAGGCATCGTGAATGGCTTGCTTGAGCGGGCAGGCGGGCGTGGTGAGCACGACCGTAAACGACACCCGCCGGCCCTCGATGAGGATGTCTTCCACCATGTTGAGCGTCATCAGGTCCTGCCCCAAATCGGGCTCTTCCACGAAGCTCAGAGCGTGGCGGACGGCTTCTAGCGTTAATTCAGGCATGGTAAACGGGGACTTCGGCACCGCGACGGGCACGGCCGCAAAGGTAACCCAGCCGGCAGGGCGGTAGTTTCTTCGGGCAGCTATGCCCCGGCCGGCCCGCTGAATTTTTCCTTACCGCGCAGCAAATCCCAAAACAGCCGAAAATCGCTAATCAGCGACAAAAACGGCCGCTGAAATGTGGCCGGGCGGTTGTGCTCGACGAAAAAATGCCCGACCCAGGCGAAGGCATACGCCGCCACCACGCCGCCCCCCAGCAGCCGCCACTGCTGCGTCAGCAGTGCCGCCGTGGCCAGGCCGATGAATAAACTCGTGCCGATGAAGTGCAGCACCCGCGTGCCGGGCTGGCGGTGCTCCAGCAGGTAGTAAGGGTAGAACTCGGCGAAGGTGGCGGGCGGGGCGGGCATATTATGAGGGGTTAAGCTGTTCGGGAAGTTCCCGCAGAGGTTCGCGGAGGTAAAGCGCAGAGGTTCGCAGAGTGGCTTATAACTGCTCAGATAGAGCGGTTCTCAGGTTCGTGTAACAGGCAGGCTACTGAATATGATACCCGCAATGGTCAAACCAATTCTTCGCGTCCTGCGCGCTTATCCACTCCGTGGCCGCTTGAATGACGGTTTCCAGCGCCTCCCGCGTGCGGGC
>JANXNW010000049.1 GCA_025353905.1 Hymenobacter sp. | reverse complement strand
GGCACCTGCGTCTGGCTCGACCCCGACAATCAGATTCTCTACGTCTTCCTCTCCAACCGCGTCTATCCGGACGCGGGCAACGTGAAGCTGCGCACCTACAACATCCGCACCCGCATCCAGGAGGTAATTTACAAGGCCATGGCCGCCGGGCAGCCGCGTGTGGAAACGGCACGGGGGAATTGATTTATTCAACTTAGCCGCTACCCGAACCGGTAGATGTGCCCATTAAAGTGCTTGTTTGTAGAGGGCCAATTCGTGTCTCGGATTAATTCGACTGGAGATTCAAAGAGAAGAGCGACTTGTGTTCGTAGCTTGGCACTATGAAACCAAACAAGCTTCTCAGATTAGGGGCCATCCTAATTGTTCTGCTGCTGACTGGCTGGATTGCGGTTAGCTGGATTCGGCGGGTACCTTATCCACCACGTACTGTTCCAGTAGCGGATAATGAACTACACTTTGACATGCGCTACATTGACTCGATTGACAACCCGCGCACGGAACGCTCCAAGCGAGAGCTAGAAATCTGGCACCAACTTGCTCGTCAGAAGCTTGCTCGGCCCCTCCTCGCGCGCTACGGACTCCAGTCCGATACAACGGGGCAATACCAGCGGAATGACTCGACCACTGAGCAAATTGGAGAAGGTCCTTTCGTACGTTGGCGTTCGAAAGCAGCTTGGCGAAGAGACATCAACAGAAAAATTGATTCGCTTAAAGTGCTGGAGCATCTACCAATTACTCCTCATCCCTGGTAGTTATCTTTTCACCCTTTTTTCCTCTTCAAAAATGGCCTACTGTGACCTCCACCGCCCACACTACGACATAAAGCGTTTGCACCACCCGTACCAACACATGGTGCATTTCAAGATACCAAGCTTCAGTCCGCCGTTTCAGGCGGATTTTCGGCTGCCAGATTTGCTATTGACAGCCTACTATCACCTGGACCCTAAGACTGGCTTCCTGATGAGAGACGTAAAGCTTGAATTTCAGGCAGATGGTCCGTGTAAAGCGGAATTGAATTTTAAGGCCCATAGCCTCGTGAAAAACTATGCCGGTCGCGTATTCTATTTCCAGGATTTAAAAATGGACGCGGTTTTTGGCGCTGGTGTAACTGAAAAAGAAGGCGGACACTTCACCATAAATGCTGGGGTGGAGAAGGACGTGAAAGGTGGGGCGGAAGTCGGAGTAGAATCGGGTGTTGAACGTCCGGGCACCCTCACTTACGTTCACGCTGTGGTAGGTGGGATGATGACAGTTTTTGACCCTGGGAAGAATAAAGCCAAGCTTGAAGCTTGGGGTAACGTGATTTAGCACCCGCATTCAAGAGGTGATTTACAAGGCAATGGCCGCCGGGCAGCCGCGTGTGGAAACGGCACGTGGCAACTAAGCTTCCTCTCCTGGCCGCGCTGGAGCTGTTTCCAGTGCCGGAGCCGCTGGCGGCTCCCGTAACGCCGGCGCTGAAGTGGGCGGGGGGCAAGCTTTGCTGAATCAGGATTTGGTAGTGGTAGCGCGTCAGCACGGCATAACTACATTGGAGTTAATGATTTATTTGTCGAATACCGGTGGCGTCGTCAGCCGCGTGCCGAAACCAGACAGCGCTTGGATGAGCTTGGTGGCCTCGCAAACATTAGGGCAGGTGCTCGTGTAATGTCTGGCTGTTAATTCGGTCTATATTTGAGGCCCGTTACAGACTAAACATTAAAATGCGGGGCTGATTGATAGCTGATGAGCTACCTTATTAACCCCGACCGGACGCGGCCCTGGAACGACCTGCCCGACCTACCCCTGGCCGCGAGCGACTTTGAAACCGTGGAGGTGTACGCGCAACTGGCAAAAGCTCGCGCGGCATTGGGCAAGCTACAAGGTCGAAGCGCAGTCATTCCCAATCAAGGCTTGCTCATCAACACAATCAGCCTGCAAGAAGCCAAGGCATCGAGCGCGATTGAAAATATCTTCACGACTGACGACGACCTCTACCGCGCTTTCAGCGAGCAGCCCAACCCTGGTAGTTCTCCGGGCGGGGCGGTGAAAGAAATATTGCGCTACCGCGAAGCCCTCTGGCACGGCTACGATTACCTGCGCGGACGTGCTGATTTCGACCGGGATTATTTCGTGCAGGTATATCAGCAAATCAAGCAGACCAGCGATGGCTTGCGTCCGCCCCTGGCCCTGACCCACATCAAGCAGGGCGGCACCGGTCCGAACGCGGGTACGGTGGTTTATACGCCGCCCCGTGGACCTGGTATCCTGGAAACCAAGCTGGCTAATCTGCTTGATTTCCTGAACGATGACGCGCGCTATCCGGTGGACCCGGTGCTCAAAATGGCGATTGGGCATTATCAATTCGAGGCCATTCATCCGTTCCGCGACGGCAACGGCCGCACCGGGCGGGTGCTCAACATCCACTACCTGACCCACAAGGGTTTGCTGGATTTTCCCATCCTGTTTTTGAGCAAATACATCGTGGCGCACAAGGAAGGCTATTACGCCGCCCTGGCGGGCGTGTCGCAACGTGGCGATTGGCGCACCTGGCTGCTGTACATGCTCCGGGCTGTCGAGAGCACCGCCGCCGACACGTACACCAAAATTAACGACATCGTGGCGGCCAAAGAGGCCGTGTTGCAAGCCGTGGCGGCCGACACCCGCCTCGAACGGCCCGACCAGCTCGTGACGCTGCTCTTCACCCAGCCCTTCACCACGGTTAAACACTTGACCACGGCCCGGCTATACGTGGAAAACACGGCCCGTAAATACCTGAATCAGCTCACCACGCTGGGCGTACTCGAAAAGAAAACCCTGGCCGGCCACCACTATTATTTGAACCTGGAGCTGCACCGCATCCTGAGTGAGTAGTCCGCTACTATCCACTTGGCTAATCCCTACTCCGCTGCCACCCACACGTTATCGGCCGGGTTTGAGTCGGGCACGAACGTGCTGCCGAGCACGACTTTGACGATGCGGCGGCGGCTTTCGACGGGCACCCGCACGGTGCGATTGCCGGCTTGCCAGACGGCGATGGTTTCGTGGAAGTCCTCGGTCGAGCCGTTGTCGTAGGTCACGGTCACGTCAATCGGCACGGGCTTCGAGCCGACGGCCGTTACCTCGATTTCGCCGCCGCCGGTGGGGTCGCGCGTGACGCTGCTGACGGCTAAATCGGGGTAGCCGCCGTCGAAAAACCAGCGCTGCCAGAACCAGTTCAGGTTCTGGCCCGAGCCGGTGTTCATCGAATAAAAGAAGTCGTGGGGCAGCGGGTGCTTGCCGTGCCAGGTGCGGATGTAATGGTGCAGGGCTTTGGTAAATAGCGCGTCGCCGAGCATGTCCTTGACGAACAGATAGCCCAGGGCCGGCTTCGGGTAGGAATTCAGAAAGTACGATTGCCCGCTGAGCTGGGTCGAAGGGGTCATAATCGGCGGGTCGTCTTCGGTGCCGGCGGCGCGGCTGTAGGGCACCATGCCGTAGGAGTCCACCAGCTTGGGCTTGATGAGGGGCGAGATGAGCCACTCGCCGAGCGTGGCCCAGCCCTCGTCCATCCAGGCGTATTTGGTCTCGTTGGTGCCCATATAAAACGGGAACATGGTGTGGAAAATCTCGTGGTCGGTGAGCGTAATGGCCGATTCGCGGGTGGGCGAGGGGTTGTCGTTGGCCATCATCGGGTACTCCATCTGGTCGAGTCCGTCGAATATCGTCTCGTGCGAGTACGGAAAAGGCCACTTCGGAAACACGTAGCTCATGGCCTGAATCGTCTGGCGGCCAAACTTGGCGGCTTCCTCAAAATCGTCGTGCCGGGCATCGTACACGGCATCGACGCGGGTGCGGCGCTTGGTGGCGGGGTCCACGACGAGGCTGGTGGCTTCCCAGGCGTAGTGGTCGGCGGTAGCGAAGGCGAAGTCGGGCACTTCGCGGGCCTCGAAGTGCCAGGTGTTGTAGGCGTTGGGGGCCGTCGCATCGTGCAGGCTGGCTTCGGCCGAGTCGATGACGCTCACGATGCCGTCCTTTTTGCCCGCCAGCAGTAGGCGCTTGAGGTATTTGGGGGCCAGCACTTTGGCGGCGTTGGTTAGGTCGCCGGTTGCCCAGACGATGAAATTGCGCGGCACGGTGATGTCCACCGAAAAGCGCCCGAAGTCATTGTAAAACTCCTGGGTGCCGGTGTAGGGATTCCGGTTCCAGCCGTCCACGTCGTCGTACACGGCCACGCGCGGGAAGAAATACGCCACGAAAGCCGCTCCTGGACCGACTTCACCCGTGCGCTGGTGCGAGGTTTTATTCAGAATGTACGAGTACGTGACGCTGATTTGCAGCGCCTGCCGCGGCCCCAGCGCCCGGCGCAGGGGCACGGTCATGTTGGTGTTGTCGATGACGAGCCGCTCCACATCGAAGGGCTGCCCACCCAGGCTGAGCTGCTCGATTTTAACCCCGTCGCCGAGGTCGCCCGTCTGAAAGCGTCCGTCGTGTGGCGCACCTTTCTGAAACAGGTTAGGGTAGAGCTTGAACCAGATTTGCCGCAGCGAATCGGGCGAATTGTTCTGGTAGTTGATGTTCACCGTACCGGCCAGCAGCCGGGTGGCGGGGTCGAAATTGACCTTGATGACGTAATCGGCCGAATTCTGCCAGTAGCGCGCGCCAGGCCGCCCGTCTGCCGAGCGGGTGCCGCGGGTGTAGGCCGGCAGCAGGTTGCGCGGCAACGGCAGCGGGGTAATGACGGGCGAGGTAGTCGCGGCGGCGGCCGGGGCGGCTAGAGCAGTCGGGGCGGCCGGACGCGGGGCGGGGGCGGCGGTTTGGGCCAGGGCCGGGCGGGCCGCCGCACTGGCCAGCAATAGCCCGGCGAGCAGCCCGGCGAAGGACGTAGATTTCAAAAACAAAGGGTAAGGGGAAAAGTCGGCCAGGCGAAAGCAGTTGAAAGCTCAACGCTTCCGACCCCTTGTTTCAGCATAGCCGACCGCAAAAATAGCGGAGCTTCTGTCGGGCCGGGCCGCCTATAGGCATCCGAATGACAGGAAGTCCGCCCGTTCAGCCAAGCCGTCCCGCCAGGGACAGCCCCGCGAGAACGCCCGATTGTAAAAACAAAAAGCCACTCTACGAGCTGTAGAGCGGCTTTTTCGTAGTGCGTAGGGGAATCGAACCCCTGTTGGTAGAATGAAAATCTACTGTCCTAACCCCTAGACGAACGCACCGTTTTTCGTTTTTGGTGGGGCAAAGGTACGGCGCTCATTGACTCAGACAAAGGCATGAGCAGAAAAAACAGCCTCAGCCAGCTGATATTTCTGATGCTCAGCTTAAAAAAACGCCGAGCCGTTGCCGGAGCCTGCGTGGAAGCTTGGCTCAACAGCCATTCTATTCCCGAACGTACTTACTACCGCCAACTACCCCACTGTCGATTGCGCGGCGGCCGACCCAGTGCGGACCGCCAGGGGCTGCCGGGCGGGAAGTTTGGCGAGTACCTTCGCGGCGCGTTTCACCCGGCCCGCTCCATCCAAGCCGGGCCGCCATTCTTTCCCGCTCTCATGGCAAAAATCAAAGTTGCGATTAATGGCTTCGGCCGCATCGGCCGCCTCACGTTCCGGGCCTTGCTCGACCGCGACAACGTGGAAGTGGTCGCCATCAACGACCTGACCGATAACAAAACCCTGGCTCACCTGCTCAAGTACGACTCGGTGCACGGGCGCTTCCCGGGCACGGTGAGCTTCGATGAGCACTCGCTCACGGTGAACGGGCAGCGCATAGCGGCCCTGGCCGAGCGCGACCCCAAGCTGCTGCCCTGGAAAGATATGGCCATCGACGTGGTGCTCGAAAGCACGGGCCGCTTCGTGGACGAGGCCGGCGCGGGCCAGCACCTGACGGCGGGCTGCAAGAAAGTCGTGATTTCGGCCCCGGCCACCGGGAATATTCCCACCGTGGTGCTGGGCGTGAACGAAGACACGCTCACCGGCGACGAAACCATCCTCTCGAACGCGAGCTGCACCACCAACTGCCTGGCCCCGATGGCCAAAGTGCTCGACGACGCGTTCGGCATCGAGAAGGGCTACATCACGACGGTGCACGCCTACACTTCGGACCAAAACCTGCAAGACGCGCCCCACAAGGACCTGCGCCGCGCCCGCGCCGCCGCCCTGAGCATCATCCCCACCAGCACCGGCGCGGCCAAGGCCGTGGGCCTCGTGCTGCCCCAGCTCAAGGGCAAGCTCGACGGCATCGCCATGCGCGTGCCCGTGCCTGATGGCTCCACCACCGACCTGACCGTGATTCTCAAGCGCGAGGTGAGCAAGCAGGAAATCAACGACGCGATGAAAGCGGCCGCCGAAGGTCCGATGAAGGGCATTCTGGAGTACAGCACCGACCCGCTCGTGAGCACCGACATCGTGGGCAACCCGCACTCGTGCATCTTCGACTCGGAGCTGACCTCGACCAACGGCAACCTGGTCAAAGTCGTCGGCTGGTACGACAACGAGTTCGGCTACTCGACCCGCACGGCCGATTTGCTTCAGCGCCTGGGCGAGAAAATGTAAGTATAGGGTAAGCTTTAGCTGCCACCGGAGGGCCGTTTATCTTTATTTGTCAAGTGGAAAAGCCTGCCTTTGGGCGGGCTTTTTTATGCGTTCGACGGCCCTCCGGTGGCAGTCAAAGCTTACTCCATATGCCCAAAACCTGCTTTATTTTGAATCCCGTGGCGGGTACCGGGCGACTGGCCGATTTGCCGGCGCTGCTGCGGCGGCATTTCGGCGGGGCAGCGGGGCCGGAGTACGTGCTGCAACTCACCGAAGGCCCCGGCCACGCCGTGGAGCTGGCCCGCGCGGCGGCGCAGGCGGGCTATCGGGTAGTGGTGGCCGTGGGCGGCGATGGCACCGTGAACGAGGTAGGCCGCGGCCTGCTGGGCCAGGACGGCGCGGCGCTGGGCATCGTGCCCCACGGCTCGGGCAACGGCCTGGCCCGCCACCTGCGGGTGCCGCTGAACGTGCCCGCCGCCCTGCGGCGGCTGCGCGAACCCAGCTTCAGCCGCATCGACGTGGGCGTCATCAACGGGCATCCGTTTTTTTGCACCGCCGGGCTGGGCTTCGACGCGCACGTGAGCCAGCACTTCGCCCGCGCTGGCACCCGCGGGCTGCCGACTTACGTGCGGGTGGCGTTGCGCGAGTGGCAGCACTACCGGGCCGTGCCGATTACGGCTGACATCGACGGGCAAACGCTGGAAACCGACTGCTACGTGCTGGCTTTCGCCAACGCCTCGCAGTATGGCAACAACATTTACATCGCCCCGCAAGCCGACCTGCGCGACGGCCACCTCGACCTGTGCCTGATGGACGCGCTACCCTTCTGGCGGGCCGTGCAAACCGGCCTCGGCATGGCCCTGGGCACGCTGCCGCGCACGGGCGGAGCTACCTATTTTCACAGTCCGCGCGCGCGGGTGCGCTCGGCCGCGCCGCTGCCCTACCACGCCGACGGCGACTACCTCGGCCACGCCACCGAGTTCGCGGTGGAACTGCGCCCGCTGGCGCTGGAAGTAGCGGTGTAGTTTGGGGTGTGAGTCATTGCGAGCATGTTGAGCATCAAGCAAGGGACGAAGTAATCGTACCTGTTCAGCTCGTTTCGCACGTTTGAACAGGTGCGATTGCTTCGTTCCTTGCTTGATGCGCAACATGCTCGCAATGACAAAGACAATCAACAATCAACAAAAAACAACTGACCATGAAGCCGCCCCGCCAGGGAGTCGTGTACTCCACCAATCCCGACTTTTCTTACGCCAGCGACGAGCCGGCCGAAGCAGCTACGCTACCGCCGGCCAAGCAAAACCTGCGGGTGCAGCTCGACAAAAAGCAGCGCGGCGGCAAGCAGGTGACGCTCGTCACGGGCTTCGTGGGGCGCGACGAGGACTTACAAACGCTAGGCAAGCTGCTCAAAACCAAATGCGGCGTGGGCGGCAGCGCCAAAGCGGGCGCGGTCGTCGTGCAGGGCGATTTTCGGGTGAAAGTGCTGGAGGTGCTGCTCAAGGAAGGTTACCGGGCAAAAGCGGCGGGTGGGTGAGGTTACTTGGTTGTTGGTCCGTCATTGCGAGCACAGCGAAGCAATCGCACCTACTTCAGTACTCTGTTAAGCTCGTCAAGCGTGGCCATTCGGGTGTGATTGCTTCGCTGCGCTCGCAATGACGGACCAACAACCAAGCAGCTTGCCGCCTAGCTTTGGCGCATGAAAAAAATCGTACTCTTGAGTCTGCTGCTGCTGGCCGCGCACCTGGGCCGGGCGCAGATATTTCGGCCGGGCTGGGTGGTGCTGGCCGCCACCCCGACCGACACGCTACGCGCCGAAATCGAAGACAACGCCTGGGATGCTCCGCCCACCGAAGTGCGCCTGCGCGCGGCCGCTGGGGCCGATATTCAGCGGTTCGCGCCGGCCCAGGTGCGGGCGTTTCGGCTGCGGGGCGGGCGCTTCTTTCGCTACGAAACCCTGCCGCTCGACCGCACCGCCCAAACCAACGCCAATGGCCTGCCCCGCGACAACGCGCCCAAGAACCAGCCGGAGGCTTTCTTGGCCGAGGTGCTCGTCGATGGCCCCGCCACGCTCTACTACACGTCTTTCGACGGCGTACGGCACTACGTGATGGTGCGCGCGGGCCGCCCGCCGCTACCGCTCGCCGACCGCCGCTACATAAGCGAGCGCGAGGGCCGCCAGCTGATAATGGACGGCAACAACTACCGCGCTGAGCTGGAGGTGTATTTCGGGGACTGTCCGGCCGCCACGCAAGCTATCGGCTCGTTCGAGCCGGCCGCGTTGGTGGCGGTGGCGCAGGCTTATAACCGCACCTGTGCCACGCCCGCACGGGCCGGCCTCACCTACGGGCAGTCCGCCCGACGCGCCCCGATTGGCTTCGCGCTGGGCTTGGTGCTGGGCGGGCGCTACGCTTCGGGCACGCTGCAAGCCATCGAGACCAACGCGACCACCACCGACCTGAACGGCTTCAACTTCGGCGGCGGCGTTCACCCCGTGGGGGGCCTCGAAGCCGACGTGTTCGCGGGGGGACGGCGCCTGTCGCTGCACGCGGCCGGGCTGCTCACCACCATTGGGCGGGCCGACGAGACTACGACTATCGGCGTCTTCGCGCGCCGCGTCGCCAACCGGGCCACGCTGCTCGAACTGCGCCTGGGCCTGCGCTTCTACACCAGCACCGGCCGGGGCGGGCAGCGCCTGTTCGGCGGCACCGGGCTGACGTTACCGCAGCTGCTGACGGGCCGCGATGACCTGCCGGTGCTCATCTACGGCAACGGCCCCGGTCAGTCGTCGTTCGTGACTTACCTGCCCGATGCTTATCCCATAGGTCTGCTGCCCTACCTGGAGCTGGGCATTCAGCAAGGCCGCTTCACTTTCGCCCTCGACGGCCGCGTCCAGCGCGCCCAAACCACGCGGCTGCTTGGCTACAACCAAACCCTCAGATTTCTAACCATCAATGATTACACTTACCGCAGCTGGTACCTCTCAGCCACGGTCGGCGTAGCCCTGGCCCGCCGCCAATAAAGTTGATGTGGTTAATGTGCTGATGTGGAAATGCTAGCATGCGCCCATAATCAGTATATCAACCACATTAGCTCATTGACATATTTGCTCATCAGCACATTAACCACGTCAATCCTTGACCTGCTCCAGCCGGCTGGTGCCGCTCAGGTCCTGGTTGATGCGGGGCTGGCCGGCGTAGCGCACGCGGCTGGTGCCGCTCAGGTCGGCGGTTAGTTCTTCGCTCACGCGGATGCTGGCTTGCGAAATGCCCGATAGGGCGAGGCTGGCGCGCTGGGCTTGCAGGCCCAGGGCCTGCACCTGGCTGGCCCCATTGGCGTCGATGCTCAGCTCGGTGACCGTGCCGCTCAATTCAGTGGAGCAGGCCCCCGACAAATCGAGGTTGAGGCGGGTGAACTGCGAATCGGTCAGGCGGACGGTGGACGCGCCGCTGGCTTCGAGGCGTAGTTCGGCTTCGCGGAAGCCAGTTACGTCGGTCTGGCAGGCCCCGCTCAGGTCGAGGTGGCGCAGGTGGGGCAGCGTGACGGTGACCAGCACCGGCCGGCCGCCGGGTCCGAAGCCCGAGAACAGGCCCCCGCCGTCGTTGGCCGTCGAGCGCAGGCGCAGGCGGTTGCCGCTCACGCTCAGGCGCATATGGTCGAGGTCGCGGGGGCGGCCGGCGGCTTCCACGCGGTACGTGTCGCCGCGGCGCACCACCACGCGCAGCGCACCCTGGCTCTCCACCTCGGTGAAGGTGCCGGGGTCGGTGAGCGTTTTGCGGCCGGTGCCGTAGCTGGCCGGGTCCTGGCTGAAGCGGCCGGCCACGAGGCGCACGCTGGGCGAGTCGCCGTCGGTGTTCACCCGCACCTGCATCTTGTTGCCGTTCACGTCGAAACTGACCACCTCCTCGCCGTTGGTATCGGTCGAGCTTTCGGCCGAGCTGCTGTCTTCGTCGGCCTCGTCGCGGCTGTCTCGGCTGGTCGTGGCCGCCGAGCCGTCGAGCAGGCGAAACTTGCCGCCCCGGGTGAGGCGGGCGCGGTGGGGCTGCTCGTTGTCGGGCTGGCGGCCGCCCACGAAGTCGTTGCTATCGAGCAGGTTGAGGAAGCCCGGCGTGAGCCGGTAGGTTTTATCCAGCGGCAGGTGCAGGGTCAGGTTCAGGCGCTGGGTGCGGAAGGGTGCGTTTTCGCGCAGCGTGACGCCCTCGTCGAAGGTGATGGTCGAGTCCTGCTGCGTGATGGCGTACTGCATGGTTTGCTGGGCCGTGAGGCGGGCCGCATCGCGGGTGGGGCCGTTGGCGCGGTATTCTTCCTCCACGAACGGGGCCGCGCCGCTGTCGGCCGGGGCCAGGCGCAGGCGCACGTCGCGCAGCTTATCGTCCTGCTCGCGCACGGCCAGCACGATGCCGCGGCCCGGCACCGGGGCCAGCCGCCGCACGTTGGTGTACGTGCCCTGCTGCCGAAACTCGCGCACCACCTGGGCCACGGCCACGCTTACGCCCGCCACCGAAAGCAGAAACACGCCCAGCAGCGACAGGCTCGCCGTACGCCCCAGCACCGGGCGGCGCAGCAGCAGCCGCAGGCCCAGCAGCCCCAAAGCCAGCGTCGGAATGGCCAGCGCCAGGTAGCCGCTCACCGCGCCCCAGGGCTGGCCGTCGTGCATCAGAAAATACGTGCTTTGCGCGTCGCCGAGCTGCACCGCGCCGCTGGGTAAAATCCCCAGAATGGTGCCCAGGCCCAGCGTCAGGCCCACCAGGGTGGTGCCGGCCGTGAAGAGCAGCAGCCCGGCCACACCCCAGCGGATGAGCGTGCCGAGGAAGCTCACGGCTGGCCGCGCTTCGCGCGCCGCGCTTTCCAGAAACGTGCCCACCGGCCGGCCGCCACTCGTGCTGCCGGGGCCGGGGCCAGCCGTCACGTCGCCCTCAAACGCAGTGGCGCGCAGGCTGTTATCAATGCCCGAGAGCGTCACGGCATCGCCGCGCATCTGCATTTTTTCCGACACGCTGCGCGCCTCGGGCACTACTATCCACAGGATGATGTAGGGCAAGAACCCAACCCCGCCCACGAACAGGCTCAGCAGCAATAGCACCCGAATCAGCGTTACGTCGGTGCGGAAATACGCCGCCAGGCCGGCCGATACGCCGCCTATTTTGCCCGCGTCGGTGTCGCGAAAGAGCTTGCGGCCGGCCAATGGGCCAGAGCTGGCGATGGTGTCGATGGGCGTGGGCGCGTCGAGGCGCTTGGGCAGCACTATCCACAGAATGAGGTAGGTGAGGATGGCCAGCCCGCCCAGGTTGGGTCCGCGCCAGCCCTCAAAGTCGTCGTGCCGAAATACCAGCACCGAGCCGCCAATTAGGCCCGGCAGCAGCACCAGGGCCAGAAAGCCAAGCCGAATCCAGAGTGGATTGACTTGGAAATACTGGGCCAGCCCGGCGGCCACGCCCGCGATTTTGCGGTGGGCCAGGTCGCGGTAGAGCGAGCGCGGGCCGGCGGCGGCAGTCGGGGGCGGGGCGGTGCCGGCCGCGGTGCCGGTGGCCTGGCCGCCCTGGGCCTCGTCTTCGTCTTCGTCGGCGGCCTGAAAGTCGCTGACCCGGCCCATCTTAGCTGTCATCTCCTCCACGTCGGCCAGGGTGATGACCTGCTTGCTGGCCGAGGTGCGGGCCGCGAACAGCTCGGCGATGCGCCCCTCAATGTCGGCCACGATTTCCTGGTGACCCTGGTAGGTGGCGAAGTACGCCTTCACCTCCTGCAGGTAGCGGCTCAAAACCTCGTAGCCGTCTTCCTCGATGTGAAAAATGAGGCCCTGCAAATTGATACTGATGTTCTTTTTCATGACGGTTTAGTGCTTGGTGCTTAGTGCCTGGTGCTTGGTGATGAATTAGCGGTACTGGCGGCTTTGCGGCTGGTGCTTTGTATTTAGTGCTTACTGACTGATATTCAGGTCCTGACCATTATTAAACGGCCTAAGCACTAAGCACCAGGCACCAAGCACTAAAGTCGGCGGGGCTGGCGGATGATGCCCACCGACACGGCCATGTCTTCCCAGGTCTGGCGCAGCTCTTCCAGAAACTGGCGGCCGGCGGCGGTGAGCGTGTAGTATTTGCGCGGCGGCCCCGACGTGGACTCGCGCCAGGTGTAGTCGAGCAAAGCCGCGTTTTTGAGGCGCGTGAGCAGCGGGTAGAGCGTACCCTCGACCACAATCATGCGGGCGGCAGTCAGCTCTTCGAGCATATCCGAGGCGTAGGCTTCGCCCCGGCCGATAATTTCCAGGATGCAGAATTCGAGGATGCCTTTGCGCATCTGCACCTGGGTGTTTTCGAGTTTCATGGGCTGGTCGGACTGGTAGTAGGTGAGGAACGGTACAAATGTACAACGAGTACTTTGTATCACCTAATACCTGGTGAAATTATTTTTTGTTGCGCGGCGGGACATTTTTATTTAATCTATTGGTAAAGCCGCTCACCCGACGCGGGCGGGCGGCTTTTCGCCGCCTGCCCGCTTAGCGTTGTTCAGCCCGGGCGGCGGGATTATCCGATTACATCATCCCTACGCCCTTCATAGCGCCAAGCGGGCGGGCGGCTTTTCGCCGCCCGCCCGCGTCGAACGCTGCTGATTCAGCCCCTGCTTCCGCCTCCCACGCCTTCTCTCCACCCACTCCCTCTTTTGTGGCCCGCCGTCCGGCCGTAACTTGCGCAGCCGACGCGCTTTTCGCCGCCGGCCGCTCGCTTCCCGCCGCTAATATGAGCCGACTTATCACCGCTGTTTGCCCGTGGGGGCTGGCCGCTCTGCTGGCGCTGAGCGCCGCGCCCGCCGTCCGCGCCCAGACTACCGCGCCCAAGTACGCCAACGAGTTTCTGAACCTGGGGGCTGGCGCCCGCTCGCTGGGTATGGGCAAGGCCCAGGTGAGCCTGGCCAACGACGCCACCGCAGGCTACTGGAACCCGGCCGCACTGACCAGCGTCACGGCTAAGTACGACGGGGTGCTGATGCACTCCGAGCTGTTTTCGGGGGTGGTGAAGAACGACTACGCCGCCTTCGCCATGCCGCTCGACGAGCGCAGCGCGGTGGGCGTCACGCTGCTGCGGCTGGGCGTGGACAACATCGCCGACACCCGGGCGCTCATCAACGAGTACGGGCAAATTCAGTACGATAGAATTACGTATTTCTCGGTGGCCGACTACGCCCTGCTGCTGAGCTACGCCCGCAAGCTGGGGCCGGCGGGGCTGAGCGTGGGCGGCAGCGGCAAATTCATCTACCGCAACGTGGGCAGCTTCGCCAACGGCTACGGCTTCGGCGTGGACCTGGGCCTGCGCTACGACCGCGCCGGCTGGCAGTTCGGGCTGATGGCCCGCGACCTGACGACCACCTTCGTGGCCTGGAGCGTCGATGCCGAGAAGTTCAAGGCAAACGCGATTCCCGGCGAAATCACCCCCAAGAACGTGAACGAGCTGACCTTACCGCGCTTCGTGCTCGGCGCGAGCCGGCAGCTGCGCCTGCCGGGCCAGTTTACGGTGCTGGCGGCCGTGGACCTGGAAGCCACCACCGACGGGCAGCGCAACACGCTGCTTTCGGGCAAGCCCGTGAGCGTAGACCCGCGCATGGGCCTCGAAATCGGCTACCGCAACCTGGCTTTTCTGCGGGGCGGGGCCGGCAATTACCAGCAGCTCACTCTCTTCGACGGAAAGCAGTGGAAGGGCCAGTACAGCCTGGGCGCGGGCGTGGCCTTCAGCGGCCTGCGCGTGGACCTGGCCCTCTCGCGGCTGGCCGTCGAAACGCTCGGCTCGGCCTCGCAAACCAATTCGCTCATCGTCAGCCTCGGCTACGGGCTCGGTGGCCGCTCGGCAGCAGCCGGCGGGTTGCCCACGAGCCGGTGAGTTTAGTCAGACAGAAGACTTTGGGAAGTGAGATGCGAGACTCTCGGCGAGAAAAGTCTCGTGTCCCACTTCCCAAAGTCTCCTGTCTTGGTAGAATCAATCAAAAACAGTTTATCCCAAGCAGCCCTTAAATCCCGAACGCAATGACTTATTTAGACTTTCGCCGACTTCGGTTTTTGGTGGGTCTGCTGCTGGCCGGGCTGGGCTGGGCGGGGCTGCCGCAGGCGCGGGCTCAGTCGGGGCCGTACGGCAACGAGTGGATTGTGCCGGGCCAGTCGTACTACAAAGTCAAGGTCTGGCGCGACGGGCTTTATCGCCTCGACTACGCCTACCTGAACCAGTTGGCGGGCGCGGGCGCGGTGCCGCCTACTCAACTGCAGCTTTGGCGACGCGGCCGCGAAGTAGCCGTATTCCAGGGTGGTAACGGGGCCGCGCTCGACAACACGACGTACCTGGAATTTTACGGGGAGCGCAACGACGCCGCCCTCGACAAAGAGTATTATAAAAACCCAAAGCTGCAATTCAACCCGCACTACAGCTTTTTCACGGATACGGCTGCCTATTTCGTGACCTGGGGCACGCGGGCGGGCAAGCGTATGGCCCAGCCGGCCGCCGCCGGGGGGGCGCCCCATGCCTGGCGGCTGCAAGCGTCGCTGACACAAAAGACTGACTTTTACACGCAGTCGCCGTACCTAAGATTTACCTATCAGCCCTGGCTGGAATCGGGCGAAGGCTTTTTCAGCTATTTCCTCAACCAGGACGTGCTAGCCAAGTTCCCCCTGGACACGCTCCTGCGCGCCGTGGTGACCAGCCCGGGCGCGCCGCCTCCCCGGCTCGACGTGGTGTTATCGGGCACCACCCGCGTCAAGCACATTATCGACGTGAGCGTGGTGCCGCCCGGCGGAGCCAGTCGGGTGCTGGGCACGTTTAGAAGCGAGCTGTTCGACTACATGAGCGGGCGCTTCGTGCTGCAGCCCACTGATATTGGCCCTAATGGCTCGGTAGAGCTGGGCCTTTTGCGCGTGCCGTATCCCAAGGTAAACCCGACCGACCCGTCCGATGCGTTCCGCCTCTCGTGGTGGCGCGTGACGGCTGCGCAGCAAAACGTGTGGTTCGCGGACCGCCGCCAGGTAGGGTTTCTCAACGACTCGCTGCTGGCCGGGCCGGCCACGTACGAGGTGGACAACCTGCCAGCCACCGTGCGCGGCTACGACGTGCACGACCCCTGGAATGTGCAGCGCATCGAGCCCGCCCCGGCCCAGACGCTGGGTGCTACGGCCCGGCGCTTCGTGTTTCCGAGCGCGACCGAGCAGCAATCGCGCCGCCTGCTGCTGGCCGATGCCGCCCGGCCCCGGGTGCCGCCGCCCGCCCGCCGGGTTGTGTTTCGGGCCATTGACCCGGTTCGGCCCACGTTCGTCATCATCACCCACCCGCAACTGATGGGGCCGGCGGCGGGCGTGCCCAACGCCGCCCGCGCCTACGCCAACTACCGCGCCTCGGTGGCCGGCGGCCGCTACGACACGCTCATGGTGACGGCCGGGCAGCTCTACGACCAGTTTCACTACGGCGAGCGCTCGCTCATTGGCCTGCGCCACTTCGCCCGCTGGCTGGCCGCCAACGTCCCGACCGGCCAAACCAAGTACCTGCTGCTTCTAGGCAAGGGCATCTCGCCGGGTACGGAGGTAGCCGTTGGCAGCCCCTCGGATTTTAACCCCGGCTTTGGCACCAGCGCTTTTAACAGCACGCGCATCCAGGGCGAGAAGGGCCTCGACCTGGTGCCGATTTCGAGCCGCTCGCCGTCGGACAATTTTTTGTCGAACGACTTCATGAACGACCGCTACGAGGCGGCGCTGCCCACCGGCCGCCTCGTGGCTACCACCCCGCAAGAGGTGATGAACTACCTGAGCAAGCTGCGCGAGCACGAGGCTCAGCTCGACCCCAACCAGCTCGACCCCGCGCCCTGGCACAAGCGGGTGGTGCAGCTCGTGGGTGGGGAGACTGCCGCGGACCTCATTACGTTTAATGAGTACATGGACAGCTACAAGCGCACTCTGCAGGGGCCGCTGCTGGGCGCGCGCGTGACCAGCTACCGCAAGACGGACCCGAAAACGCGCTTGTCGCTCAACATCGCGCCCGACCTGAATGCCGGGCTCTCGATGATAAGCTATTTCGGCCACGGCTCCACTACCGAATTTGACATCAACCTCGGCGACATTAACGACCCGACCACCGGCTACGCCAATGCCGGCAAGTACCCGGTAATGTGCTATAATGGCTGTTTCGCGGGGGCAGTTTTCTTTAATACCACGACGTACAGCAACAGCTGGATACTGGCCCCCAACAAGGGAGCGGTGGGATTCATGGCCGAATCCGGGCTCTCGTTCGATGCCCCGCTCAACTACGCGCAGACGGTCAGCGACAAGGTATTTTTTACCGAGCCGCAGTGGTTTGGCCGGCCGGTGGCCGAGATGCACCGCGAGGTGGTGCGCCGCCTGCAAATAGACCCCGCGTTCGCGGCTTCGGCCCCCTACCCGGAGGCGACTATCGAGCAGCTCCAATGCACCCTCTGGCAGGGCGACCCGGCCCTGCGGCTCTTCGCCCCGGCGAAGCCCGACCTGGTGGCCAGCAACGCCACCCTGGCGCTGGCCCCCATCGCCCCCGACCCGGTGGTGTCGGCCGCTTCGACCAATTTTACGCTTCGTATCGGGGTGCGCAACCCCGGCCGCGTCACCCGCGACTCGGTCGAGGTGCGCGTCACGCGCACCTTCCCCGCCAGCAGCGGTCTGGCCCCGGAGGTCATCAGCTTCAACAATCAGCGCGATGCGAACAACGTCCTGCACAAGCCCTTTCCGGCTTTCTTCGGGGCCGACACCACCTACAGCGTGACGCTGAGCAACCCGGCCGGCAAGCCATTTTTCGGGGATAACACCTTCAAGGTGGAGCTCGACTACCGCAATAAGATTGCCGAGCTCGACGAGAACAACAACGTGGCTACGCTGACTTACTCGTTTTTGCGACGCGGTATTACCCTGCTCACGCCCACCGAGTTTGCCATCGTGCCCACGACGACCCCGCGCCTCGTGGCTCAGAGCAACGACCCCGCCGGCCAGCCCCGCGGCTACGATTTTCAGGTCGATTCGGTAGCGACCTTCGATAGCCCTGCCCTGCAGCAGAGCCTCAATCAGCAGGCGGCCGTGGTGACCAGCTACACCCCGCGGCCGCTGCTGCCCGGGACCCGCCGCGACTCGGCGGTGTGGTACTGGCGGGTGCGCTTCACGAGCCCCGTGGGCGCTGAGGATGCCAGCTGGCAGCTCAGCTCGTTTCGGGTGCTGCCCGCCGCCGTGCGCGGGGGCTGGTCGCAGAGCCACTACGCGCAGTTCGGGCGCGACCAGCTCCAGCAGCTAAGCCAAAGCGCGCCCGGCGGACGCTGGTCGTTCGCGGGTACACCGCTGCCCGTGGTGTTGCGCACGGTGGGCGGCGGCCCGCCCGGCAGCGCGCCCAACTTCGTGGCCGGCGGGGGCAGCATCCGCACTGACCTCAACGCCCCGCCTTACCTGAACGACTGCGGCACCGGTGCGCCCAACCTGCTCGTGGCCGTGCTCGACCCGCGCACCTTGCAGCGCGTGGCCGTGCCGGGCACCTACGCGACCTGCGGCAACAGCGACCAGACCTTCTACCACTTTGGAGCTAGCCCCGTCTGGGCGGGCGATACGCTCGACAACCTGCACAACAGCGCCACACGCCGGGCGCAGCTGCTCGATTTTCTAATGAAAATACCCGAGGGCTCGCTGGTGCTGCTGGTCAGCCAAAACCGCCTGCGCTGGGCCGCGCCCGTGCTGGCCCCGGCGCGTCAGCAACTGGCCGCCGCGCTCGGCAGCCAGCTCGTGAGCGGCCTGCGCAACGGCGAGGGCTGGGCCATCGTGGCCCGCAAGGGCGTCGCCGGTGGCCAGCTGCTGGCCGAAGCTGGCCCCGACCGCGCCCAGCCCAACCCCGCCGGCCAGGCCATTTTGCTCGACTTCAACCGGCCCACGGCTGGCACGGCGGGCAGCATCACGAGCACCCTCATCGGCCCGGCCCGGCAGTGGCAAACGCTCTACCACACGATTAAGCGCGAAACGCCCACTGGCACCTATACCCTCAGCCTCAGTGGGATAGACGCCGCCGGTAAAGCCACCGTGCTCAACGCCAGCGTGGGCTCCCAGCCGCTCGACCTGAGCGGGTATTCGGCCACGGCGTACCCGTACATGCAGCTTTCGCTGGCGCTGGCCGACCCCACCAGCCGGGTGCCGCCCCAGCTCAAGCAGTGGCTCGTTACCTACCAGGGCCTGCCCGAGGGCGTGGTGCGCCGCGACCTCGTGGCGGCGGCCGTGTACGACAGTGTGCGGTTGCGGAATCAGGCGCTGGCCGGGCAGCTGCGCTTCCCGGTGAAGTTCGAGAACGTAGCCCCGGAAGCGTTTGCCAGCCGGCTTAAGGTGCAGGCCCGGCTCATTAACGCCGCCACCGGCCTGCCCGTACCCAACTCCACCAAGCTCATTGATGCCGTGCGCGACGTAGCCGCCAGCGACTCGGCCCTGACTACCATGGTCACGCTGGATATGATTGGCAAGTTTGGGCGCTTCTACCCCGAGGTCATCGTCAATCCGCAGCTGCAGCCCGAGCAGTTCTACTTCAACAACGTGCTGCGGCTCGACGCGTTTACCGTGCGCGACAGCAACCTGCCGCCCACCCTCGATGTGGCTGTGGACGGCCGCCACATCCTCGACGGCGAGCTGGTGGCCCCGCGCCCGCTGGTCAGCATTCAGCTCAAAAGCACCGACCGGCTGCGTCTCATCAAGGATGCCAGCTACTTCACCGTGTTTTTGCAGAAGGACGGCCAGGCCCCGCTGCCGGTGGACGTGAACGGCCCGCTGGTGCGCTTTTCGGTGGATAATACCAACGGCAGCAACGCCCGCCTCGACTACCAGCCCGGCCTGAGCGCGCCCCTGCCCGACGGCCTCTACACGCTGCGGGTGCAGGGCCGCGACGCGACCAATCAAAAGGCCGGCTCGCAGGATTTTCAGGTGAAGTTTCAGGTAGTTAATGCCTCGACCATCACCAACGTCTTCCCTTACCCGAACCCGGTAACAAGTAAGGCCCGCTTCGTCTTCACGCTGACCGGGCAAGAGCTGCCGCGCAACATGAAAATTCAGATTCTGACGCTCACGGGCCGCGTCGTGCGCGAGATTTTCATGGCCGAGCTCGGGCCGCTGCACATCGGCAACAACCTGACCGACTTCGCCTGGGACGGCACCGACCAGTACGGCGACCGCCTCGCCAACGGCACCTACCTGTATCGGGTCAGCCTCGATGACCCGAAAGGCGATTTTCAGCGCCGCACCACGGCCGGCGACCAGGCGTTCAAAAACGACTGGGGCAAGCTGGTGCTGCTGCGGTGAGTGAGTGAATGAGTGAAGTAGCCTGCATGAGCCAATCACTCATTCACTCAATCACTCATTCACTCAATCGCCGCCGTAGCTCTATGAAGCTGAAGGCCACGGCGTGCTGCTCGTCGGCTTCGTGGCGCTCGCGGCTGACTTCGCGCCACTCGCCGGGCGGCAGGGGCGGGAAGGAGGCATCGCCGGCGAACGGATGATGCACTTCGGTGAGGTACACCACGTCGGCCAACGGCAGCGCGGCCCGGTAGATTTCGCCGCCGCCGATGACGCACACCGTGCCGGCGGGGTCGGCTGGATTGGCCGCGTCAGCCAGCATCTGGGCGCGCGCCAACGCGGCTGGCACCGAGGCGAAGGTTTCGCAGCCGGGAGCGGCCCAACCGGGCTGTCGCGTCACGACGAGGTTCGGGCGGCCCGGCAGCGCCCGGCCGAGGCTGTCGTACGTTTTGCGGCCCATCACCACGGGTCGGCCCAGCGTCAGGCGCTTGAAGTGTTTCAAATCGGCGGGCAGCCGCCCCCAGGGCAACTCCCCGTCGCGGCCGATGATGCCGTTTTCGGCCACTGCTACTACGAAGACTATCATTTAGAGAAAATTAAACTGGGAAAATCAAACTGAACACTGTGTAACCGGCTCATAAAAAGTATTTCTCGCAGAGGTTCGCGGAGGAAAAATGCGGAGATTTACAGAGGCCAAGCTGAAAGCTCTGCGAGAAAGCTGCTGTACATAAATCCTATCAGAGCTCCAGCTTGTTGCCGCGCAGAAACTCCGCCACCGGCAGGCGCTTTTTGCCTTCGAGCTGAATGTCGAGCAAATCGAGCCAGCCGCTGGGAGTTGCCACCGACAAATAGCGGCGGCCATCGCTGACCCAGGTACCGGGGGCGTCTGCGTCGGCGGGCTCGGCTGCGGCCCGGAATACTTTCAGGGCGCGGCCGTCGGGCAGGGTGGTGTGGGCGCCGGGCGCGGGGCTGAGGCCGCGCACCAGGTTCACGAGGGCGGCGGCGGACTGGCTGAAATCGAGCTGACCAGTTTCGCGGGTCAGCTTCGGGGCCGGGCGCAGGCCGGCCGTGGCGATAGGCTGCGGGGTGCTCGGGGCCTGGCCCGCGGTGATGGCCGCCACCGTGCGCGCGGCCAGCGCTGCGCCGGCCAGCTTGAGTTTGTCGTACAGCGTACCGAAGTCGTCGGCGGGGTCGATAACCATTTTATCCTGCATAATTAAATCGCCGGTGTCAATTTCGTGGCGCAAGAAAAAGCTCGTGACGCCCGTCTCCGTTTCGCCCTGAATCAGCGCCCAGTTGATGGGAGCCGCCCCCCGGTACTGCGGCAGCAGCGAGGCGTGGATGTTGACCGACCCCAGCCGGGGCATATTCCACACCACCTCGGGCAGCATCCGAAACGCGACTACCGCCTGCAAGTCGGCCGCGTAGCCGCGTAGTTCCTCCACGAACTCGGGCGCTTTGAGCCGTTCGGGCTGCAGCACGGGCAGCCCGTGGGCCAGCGCCGCCGCTTTCACCGCCGACACCTGCACCTGCCGCCCGCGCCCCGCCGGCCGGTCGGGCGCCGTGATGACGGCCACCACAGTTACTTCGGGCATGTTTAGCAGCGCGTCGAGCGTGGGCACCGCGAAATCGGGCGTACCCATAAAAATGAGGCGGAGGGGAGCGGGCATGGGGGGAAGGGGGGACAGCTGCTCTGGTAGCATTTCACCCCCTAGCTCCCCTCTCCCGTAACCCCATCCCCTAGCCCCTTCCCCGATGGGGAAGGGGGACTAGTTCTAGTTTCTAGTTTTAACTCCGCGTCCGCTCTAGGGCTAGGACTAAGGCTAGTTCCTCTTCCCCATCGGGGAAGGGGCCAGGGGATGGGGTTACGGGAGAGGGGAGCCAGTTGAGTGAGGTGTGCGTCCGAGCGGGCCAAAAAAACTTACTTTTCCGGGTACAACAAATACTTCTTTCGCAATGCCCGAAACTTCATCAGTCCCGGCTGCCACGAGGCCCGAATCCAGGCTTCGGAGCGGCCGGCGATGACCTGCGCCCGCAAGGAGTCGTTGCCCGACAGCTCCCCGAAATACTTCGAGAAGAAATGCGGCTTGTCGGTGCTTTGCTGGTAAAAGTCGAGCAGGTAGCGCACGGTAAACGTCTGGGCCGGCTCGCCAGGAGCGGGGCGGCTCAGGTCGAGGCCGTAGCAAAGCTGCCCGTTGAGTGGCGGGGTGGGCGAGCCGGCGTTGGGGCGGGGCGTAAACTGGTAGGGCCGGGTGGGCGGCTGCGTGGGCGCGCCGGCCACCTCAAACGGGCGGTCGGTGCCGCGGCCCACGCTCACGTTGGTGCCTTCGAGCAGGCACACGCTCGGGTACAGGGCCACGGCGCGGGCGGTGGGCAGGTTGGGCGACGGGCGCACGGGCAGGGCGTAGGGCGTGGCGTGGGTGTAGCCGCCGCCCACCGGCACCACTTTCAGCCGACACGCCCGCCCGCCGGTCAGCCACTTCTCGCCGTTGAGCATGCCGGCCAGCTCGCCCACTGTCAGCCCGTGGCAGATGGGCAGCGGGTCGAGGCCCACGAACGAGCGGTACTTGGCTTCGAGCACCGGCCCGTCCACGAGCGCGCCGTTCGGGTTGGGCCGGTCGAGCACCACGACGAGCTTGTTCTGCTCGGCCGCGGCTTCCATAATATAGTGCAGGGTGCTGATGAAGGTGTAGAAGCGCGCGCCCACGTCCTGAATGTCAAACACAAGCACGTCCACGTCGGCCAGCATTGCCGGGGTGGGCTTCTTGGTTTTGCCGTACACCGAGCGCACCGGCACCTGGCTGCGCGCGTCGCGTCCGTCGGCGATGGTGGCCCCGTCGGCGGCCTCACCCCGAAAGCCGTGCTCAGGCGCAAAAATCGCCGTCAGGTTCACGCCCAGGCTTTTCAGCGTGTCCACGAGGTGCGCCCGGCCCACGCGCGAGGTCTGGTTCACAACCAGCCCCACGCGCTGATTCTTGAGCAGCGGCAGGTAGGCACTGAGCTGGGCCGCACCCACCAGCGGCGGGCGAGCCGGCGGCTGGCTGGGCAGGAAAGTGGGGGAGGGGGTTGCCAGCGCGAGGCCGGCGGCGAGCAGCCACGTATTCATGGCCCAAAAGTAGGCGGCCGGCCGTTGCGTCCGGGCTAAAGCAGGAGCCACGAACCAGGGGCGGCAGCTCATCCAAAATCCTGAGTCCAGTGAAGGGTAGGCCGCATGGCGCTGCCTGATGGGCTGAAAGTCTCCACTGATTCTGCTTCAACGCCCTGTACATGAGTGGGTCAGGACGAAATTAGTGCCAGCTTATCTTGTTTTCGCCCGTACCTTCGGGCTTGCTTTCGAAACTAATACGACAAAACGAATGGGCCCAACGCTCCTCCGCCCCCGGCCGACACCTGCTGCTTTTAGGCCCGTGCTCGTCGAAGCACTCAAGTGCATGAGGCTGGCTTTCAGGGATTCGCTGAAACCGAAAGTCGTATTCCATTCATTGGTCATCTGGCTGGTAAGCCTGATATTCTGGGGGCTGATTTTTTATTGGCAGTGGGACAAAATCTCGCAGGCGGCGGGGGCGGTATCCGGCTTAGTGACGGCGACGATATACTTCTCCTTTCCCCACCTGCTTGACTCTTCGGGCGTGGCTACCGCGGACGGCATAGTCAGCAGAGTGACGACGTTCTTGTTTGCGGTGGGCGGATTTTACGTGCTGATGTATATTCTCGTGGCTCTGCCGTTTGTGCTGCTGGTGCTGCTTTCCGTGCGGGTTTTGCTGGAGGTATTCTTGATGAAATACGTGCAAAAGCGAACCCTGACGCGATACCCTGAAATTGAAAAAGGTGCCCAATCAAAGTGGCTGGACGGTTTGAGGCTTTCCTCCGGCAACAATGTTAAAGCGTGGCTAATTACTTTTTTTTGCCTGTTTATTCCCGTCGTAAACGGGGTGGTCATTCTGTTGGTCGGCTGCTACTTTGGGGCCAAATCCCTGGTGGGTGATGCGCTGGAAGACCTGGCTACCACTCAGGAAGTGAAGCAGTTCGCGCGCGAGAACCGCTTGGCAATTCTGGTGCTGGGCCTGTTGCATTTGGGGGTTCTGCTGATTCCCTTCGTGGGGCTGTTGGCTCCCGCCATTATGGGGTCCAGCGTGTGCCATTTTTGCTTTCGGGCCAAAGGGCGGCAGCTCGCTTAGCCCACCGGGTAAGGCTGCGGGCGGGCCGGGTCGCGCTAATTAACCGGGCTGGGAGTTCCCGCCACTTCCGTTCCAACGTGCTGTGCGTGAGCAGGCCAGGACGAATTGAACCCCGCATTCTCCGAGCCAGCCGGGTACATTTGGCTAGTAACAGTCCGCACCAAGCAACCTGTCTTATGGTCATTTCCTCGAAATTTCGCGATTATTACGACCAGGTGCAGGCGCTCGGGCACGATGCCAGCCTCACCTACCAGCGCCACCAGCAGGTGCTGACGGGGCCTGCTACCCCGCCCCTCGGACCGCTGGAGCCCCTGGCGCGGCGCCTCAAGCAGCAGCGGCCCGAGTTCAAGTGCGATGGCTTTAGCGCGGTGGTGGTGGGCTTTTGCGGCAAGCTTTACCTGACCGCCCGCCAACTGGCCGGGCCCGGCGAAACCGCTGCCCTGGCCAGCAACCGGCCTTTTTTCTACGAGGAGGCCGCGCTGCGCAAGGCCTCCCCCAACCTCGACGCGCCTAAGCCCATTGCCTACTACGATGCCTACGGGCAAGACCCCACCATCACCACGCTGGG
>JANXNW010000029.1 GCA_025353905.1 Hymenobacter sp. | reverse complement strand
GGTCGGAATGTAGCGTGGAAGCCCTTTGCTCCGCGTTCCGTGCGCCACGCGGAGCAAAGGGCTTCCGCGCTACAGTTTGCGTATGTCCTGATTTTGTCATTGCGAGGAACGAAGCAATTCCCGCTTGTTCGTTGGTTCGCCCTCGTCGGACGGCTGCCGGCTGTCTGACGAGGCTCGCTGGCTACTGACGACAGCACCACGTGAGAGCCGTCAGACCGCCGGGAGCGGCCTGACGGGGCGCCTGATAGTGCCGTCAGTAAGGGGTTCAGGCTAGTGTCAGGGCGGCTTCGGCGCGTGGGTCCATCACCCGAAACCAGGCGGGCGGTAGCAGGGCCAGCAGCATCATGGCGGGGTAGCCGGCGGGCATCTGCGGACTAGGTTCGAGGTGGCGCAGGGTCTGGTACTTGCGGGCGGGCTGGTAGTGGTGGTCGGAGTGGCGGGTCAGCTCATAGAGCAGGATGCGGCCCAGCGGGTGCTCCGAGTTCCAGGAGTGATGGGTCTGAACGCGCTCGTAGCTGCCGCTGGCCGTCTGGCGGCGCAGCAGGCCGTAGTGTTCCACGTAATTGACGAGCTGAAACAGCAGCATCCCAATCACCACCGCCCCGAGCCAGGCCAGCATGCCGCTCAGGCCGAAGCCCAGCCCGATGGCCAGCAGCAGCAGCCCCTGCGCGGCCTGGAACTGCCACATCTGGTTGTGGCGCAGCGAGTTTACGGGCAGCTCGGCGCGGTGCAGGCGCTCGGCTTCGAGGTGCCAGGCCGAGCGAAACTCGCCGCGCATGGCCCGCGGGAAAAACGCCCAGAACGGTTCGTGCATCCGCGAGGTGGCCGGGTCGAGGGGCGTGGCCACGTGACGATGATGGCCGCGATTGTGCTCAATGAAAAAGTGCAGGTAGCAGCTGCTCAGCAGCAGCACCTGGGCCAGGCGCTGCTCCCAGGGGCGGGTGCGGTGGCCCAGCTCGTGGGCCACGTTGATGCCGATAGCCCCCAGGCAAATGCCCATCGAGAACACCGCGCCGGTCGTGCTCAGCGGCGAGGCGAAGGCCCCGGCGCGCAGCCGCAGCAGGTAGTAGCCCAGCAGCAGCAGCAGCAGCGGCACGTTCAAATACAGCAGCCCGTCGAAAAACGGGTGCCGCTTGGCCTCGGTGGCGGCCGCTACGCCCGGCACCGGCTCGGCCGCCGGCCGAAAGGCCAGCTCCAGCAGCGGAATCAGCCCGAACGCGTAGCCAAGCGTGAGCCACGCCCAGCCCCCGCCCAGGTAAAACCCGGCGAAAGCCGTCGCCGGCACGGTGTAGGCCATCAGGTAGCGTAAGTCGCGAAGCATGGTCAGGTAAAAATTAAGAATTAAAAGTTAAAAATTAAGAGAGCTAACCTAGCGCTTGTTAGCCAACCTTATCCATTCCGCGGGCCTCGGCGGCTGACCTCGGCGCGAACTTCCTGCATAGTTCACCCGCACGTTTATCTGCGAGTTCAGCGGCGGAAAAGCAGGCCGTAATGAGCAGTAAGCTTTTAGCAGGCCGACAAGTTACGAAGGCAGCTTTAAGTTTTCAGGCCGGCCTGCCCGGTGGGGCACACGTCGAGCAACACGCACCGCTCGCAGGCCGGGCGGTGAAAGTAGCAGCACTTCTGGCCGTGGTACATAAATGCCTCGTGGTGGTCGTACACCTGCTGGGCGTCCCAGTCGGGCGGCAGCAGGGCGGCTAGCAGCTTGTGGGCGGCGTTCTCGCTCACCTTCGGCCCGATGAGGCCCAGGCGCTGCGCCACGCGGTGGTGGTGGCTATCGACGGGCATGGCCGGCCGGCGCAAACAGCTGAAGAGCAGCGTCGCGGCGCTCGTTTTCGGCCCTACTCCCGGCAGGCTTTCGAGCCAGGCGCGGGCCTCCGGGATGGGCAGCTCGGCCAGAAAATCCAGCGCGCAGGGCGCGTCGGTGCCGCAGCGGGTGCTAATCTCGCGCAGCACGGCCTGAATGCGGGGTGCTTTCTGCTCGGGCCAGGTGCAGGCGCTCAGCGCCCGCTGCACGTCCAGGGTGGGCGCGTCGCGCACGGCTTCCCAGGTCGGAAACGTGGCCCGTAGCTGCTGGTAGGCGCGGTGCGAGTCGGCGTTTTTGGTGCGGTGCGAGAGCAGCGCGCTGATAAGCTCACTGAGCGGGTCTTTGTCGCTGAAAAACGGAAACGGCGCGCCGTATTCGGCGCACAGCCGCCCGTGGGCCAGCAGGGCCAGGCCATTTAACATTTAACATTTATCAATTAACAGCTTCTCGTCAAGCTTCAACGACAACTGCCAGCAACGGTTGATTGGGCTTCAAAAAACGCCTCAACTTCAGCGACTGATAACTGATGAAGGTTAATTGATAAATTTTGAATGGCTCACCGCTGACCGTTGTACAGCGCGATGGCCTGACGCTGCGCCGCGCCTTGCTTGCCCTGAAAAATAAGGGGCACGATAAACACCGGCACGGCCGCGTACAGAAGTGGGGAGAGGCCAGGCCCGCCGCCGCCGTTGCGCTGAAACGACTGCAAGAGCCCCGCCACGAGCAGCCCACCACCCACCACGTAGGCTACCCTGGCCGAGGTTTGGTAGCCACGGGCATTGGCCAGCAGTGCCTGCGCGCCGGGGTTGTCGGCGGTGGCCAGGGCCAGGGTCCGGGCGTTCAGGTTTTGAATTGGGCCGTTATCCTTCGAGAAATACTCGGTCTTGGTGGTACGGTAGCCGCCCATGCCGCCCATCCCCATTCCGCCCATGCCCATGCCGCCCATCCCCATGCCGCCCATGCCAAAGCCGCCCATGCCCATGCCCGGCATACCAAAACCGCCCGGTGAATAGCTCGTGTTATAAGTGGCGTACAGGCTGATACGGCCCACTCGCTCGCGCCGCAACGTGGCCTCCCGGCCGGAGCCGGGCAGCGCCGTGCGTACGTAGTGGCCGGTTTCGTTTTCATAAAAACCTACTTCCCCCAGGTCTACCCGCCGCTGGCCGTCGAGCAGCAGAAAGTTGCGCCCGAAAAGTGGCGACTTCACTTCCACCTCCTGCACTTCGTAAACGGTGCCGCTCTTGAGGCCCACCCGAAAGCGCGGGCTGGCCGCGCCCGTACCGCCCACGAGCCGGCCGGGGCCAGTGGGTGGCCCCGTGTAAGGTGCGGGTTGGGCAGATTGAGCAGGTTGGGCGGGTTGAGGCCGGGCCGGCGCGACCCCGGCCGCCGTCCGTGCCGCTGAGTCGGGCGTGGCAGCGGGGGCGGGCGTGGTAGACACGGCGGGCGCAGCGCCGGGCAAAGCCGTGCTGGTCGGGGCAGTAGCGGGGGCCGGGCGGGGGTCAAGCTGCCGGGGCGGCGGCACGGGTGCGGGAGCCACCGGCGGGACTACCACTGGCGCGCCGCCCAATTGGCGCGGCGTGTTCTGGGCCTGGGCGGGCAGGCCAGCGACGCTCAGCCCCAGGCCCAGCGCCAATACGAACAGGGGTTTTGCTTTCATGTAAGCAAATAAACGCGCTGGCCGCCAACTGCCTCGTTACTCTGCTGCCTGGCGCTGGCGCACGGCCTCGAAGGTGAGCACGGCGGCGGCCACGCTCACGTTGAGCGAGTCGAGCTGGCCGCGCATGGGGATGAGCAGGGTTTCGTCGCAGGCCAGGCGGGTGGCGGCGGTCAGGCCCTCGGCTTCGGTGCCCAGAACCAAAGCCGTGGGGCCGGCCAGGTCGGTAGCGGTGTAGGCCCGCGCCGCCGGAGCCAGCGCGGCGGCGAAGCTGCGGATGCCTTTCAGCTTCAAGTAAGCCAGGATTTCGGCCATCGGCGCGGCCACGGTGGGCACGGTAAAAATGCCGCCCAGACTGGCCCGAATCACGTTCGGGCTGTAGAGGTCGGTGCGCGGGTCGCCGACGAGCACCGCGTGGGCCGGGGCGGCATCGGCGGTGCGCAGAATAGCCCCCAGGTTGCCGGGCTTTTCCACTGCTTCGAGCACCAGCACGAGCGGATTGGCGGGCAAAACGAGGTCGGCAAGGGTGCGCTGCGGAGTGCGCAGCACGGCCAGCACCCCGTCGGAGCGCTCGCGCACGGCCAGCCGCGCAAACACGGCCGGGGCCAGGGCCAGGTAGTCGTAGGCGGGTTCGGGTGCCAGCGACGGCGCGCGCAGCTGCTGGGTGAGGGCTTCGCCGGCCAGCTCCTCGCACACGAGCAGCGTAGCCACGGCCCAGCCCGCGCGCCGGGCGTGGGCCAGCTCGCGGGCGCCCTCCACCAGCGTCAGGCCCTGGCGGCGACGCTCGGCGGGCTTGTCTTGCAAGCGCAGTAGCTCGCGAATGCGTGGATTTTGGGGGCTGCTGATGTAGTCGGGCATAAGGCGAAAGTAGCGCGGGTCTCCAACCCGCTTAACTGGTTTGCGTCAGCGGGTCAGAAACCCGCGCTACCTCAATATACCGTCAGCCCAAAACCCAGCTCGCGGGCCAACTCACGCAGACGCTCCGCGTCGGCTTCGGCCACCACGCCCAACGGAAACGAGTCGCTGTCGAGCGCAAACAGCACCAGCGCCAATCCTTGCGTTTCGAGCGCAGCCTGCACGTTGTCGAGTTGCTCGGGGCCAAAATCGTAGCTGCCGCGTGGCGCAGGTAGCGCCAACCGCGCGGCTCGTTCCTGCCGAATCAGCACCTCGCTCAGGCCCTCGGCCATGTCGGCAGCCGCGTCTTTCCAATCGGCTTCCCAGGCCAGGTCCTCGGCCAGCAGCGCGTCGAGCAGGGCTACGTCGCGCAGCTCCTGCGCCGGCAGCGGGGCTTCGATACCGCGCTCGGCCAGCTCATCGGCATACTGCGTCTGGTACGCGGCCGGGTCGCGCAGCACGAGTGCCAAACGCGTCTGCAGACGGCCGGCGGCCGGCGCGTCAGTCAGCGTGAACAGCTGAAGAAGAGAAGCTAAGGACTCCAGCAAGGGGAAAGCTTAATTATTTTCGAAAAGTCTGCCTACTCGGCGGGTGGCGGCGGCGGGCTGATGTAGAGCGCGATGCGGCGGCCGCTGGTGGGCTCACCGGTGGTCGTAGTTACGGAGCGCATCCGGCCCTGGGCTTGCAAAACGCCGGCCGGGGCACCTTGCTTGAGCAATTCGTTCACCACTACCTGGGCCCGGTTCAGGGCCAGCACCAGGGGCTGGGGCTCGGCCGGCTCAGCATTGCCGAAGACAATGAGGTGGTTACGCGGAAACTTACGCAGCACGGCGGCCACTTGTTTTAGGCGCTTCACGCCCTGCGCGTCCAGCGTCGTCTGGCCCTGCTCAAAGGTAAGCTGGTCGAGGTCCAGCATCTGGCGATTGGCCGGGTCGGGTTGGGCCAGGCGCTTGTAGAGGGGCTCGTCGCCAGGGTTATCAGGCTCGGCCGGCTTAGCTGGCTTGGCCAGCTTGGCCGCGCTGGTTCTCGTCGAGATTCGTCGGGGTTCGGGCTGCATCCGCTTGGCCCGCTCAGCGGACTTTTTGGCCTTTTTGTCGGTGCCGGTCGGGGTTGAGCTCACGGGGTGAGTGGTTGCGGCAGCGAGCCGGGCGTCTGGCTCGCTGCTGGCAGGCTGGGCGGCAAGTGTTGCCGGTGGGGACCCGACAAGCCCAGCAGCCAAAGAACGTGCTGCCGGCTGCGCGGCGGCCAGGCCAGTAGCCGAAGCGGCAGGTTGGCTCAGGTAGTAGCCCCCACTACTCAAAACTACCAGCACGAGTCCTGCTAGCGACCACCACTTGCCCAACTGCCGCCGCCAGGCGGACATTTCCGCAGTCGCCACGGCAAACTCTGCCGTGGTTGGCTCTGACACAGATTCTGACCCGAGCGCCGACGCGGACCCCGTGCCTGGAGCCCCGGCTGGGGCGGAAAGCGTCGATTTCGGCGCGCGCAGCCAGTGGTGCAGCTCGTTGGCATCCAGTTCTTTGGCGCTGCTGTACTGGCCAGCCGTCGCCAGCAACACCAGGCTCAGGCGTCCTGCCAGCTGGGCTATCAGCTCGGGGCTGGCCTTGCCGTGGCGCTGGGCCAGCGCCCGCAGCTGCGCCGGACCGAGCAGCTTACCGGCCAGCTCGCGCCGTCGGGCGGGCCAGCTTTCGTCATCGCGCAGCAAGGCAGCCAGGCTCACGTGGGCCTCGCCTCGATACAGCTCCTGGCACAAGGCCCACACCGAGGCTGGGCGGCCCAGCTGGTCGGGGTCACCCAGCCCCTGCAGCAGTAGGGGCAGCAGCTCGGCCAGCAGCGCCGAAGCTGTCGGTTCGGGCAAGCTGCTGCTGGTGAGTAGAGAAGCTTGTAAGCTGGCCAAGTGCAATGTGAGCGTGGCCGCAGTGGGAGTAGTAGTTACCGGCATAGGCGAGGCGCAGGAGGGGTTTTTTGGGGAATGCAGAGGAGTTGTCGGATACCAAAGCAGCCGGCTGGCCGGGCGCTGCCGCTGGCCTACTTGAGCAGCTCGGCTTGGGCGCGTAGTACCTCGCGGGCAATGGCCAGGTTGGTGTCGCGCGAGCTGACGGCGAGGTAGATGAACTTGCTGCCGCCGCCGACTATCTTCAGCAAGTGCAGCTGCGAGGTGAGCGTAATCAGCACGTCTTCAATGGTTTCGTTGGTAAGCTTGAGCGCCTTCATGGCCTTTAGCTTTTGCTTTACCACTTCCGTGTTGTAGGCCGCAGCCGTGTCCGGGTTAAAGCTGTCCTGGTTGGAATGCGAAGCCAGGCTCATGCCCGATTCGATGTCGACCACCGCCACGGCAATCAGGCCGGGCAACGCATCGAGGATGTTTTTGACGGCCTGGCCGGCAGGAGTAGTGGTAGCGTATGCCATGTTGAAAGAGAGAAAAAAAGTGAAGAAAAAAACGAAGGTGAAGGAGTTAGTACAACAGCTTATAGTTCAGGCAAACCAACTGATTTCTGTCCCCGGTTTCGACCCAATGTGGAAGCCGGATAGATGATTGCTTGGTAGATATAACTTGGTAAAGTACCACTATTATCTTTTGCTGCGCTCAAATATATTGTATGTCGGCCAATAAAATGCTACTCAGGAAATTTTTTTTACTGTTCAGTTAACTCAGCTCACGCGCGCAAGTTTTCCAGTGATATTCGGTAGGGTTAAAACGCAAAAACTTTTGGCTCTGTCGAGCTGACTACCCCGCAAAAAGCGCCCGCATCCGGCACGAAAAAAAGGCGTACCCGGTGGGGTACGCCTTCTCAAAGTAAAAACTGTTGCTTGCCTATTCGGCCGTCTTGGCGTAGCGCAGCCGCTCGTTCTCGTCGAGCAGAATCTTGCGCATCCGAATCGACTTCGGCGTTACTTCCAGGTACTCGTCCTTCTGGATATACTCCATCGCCTCTTCCAGCGAGAACTGGCGCTTGGGGACGATTTTGGCGTTGTCGTCGGTGCCGCTGGCGCGCATGTTGGTCAGCTTCTTACCCTTCTGAATGTTGATGGTCAAGTCGTTCGGGCGGGTGTGCTCGCCGATAACCTGGCCCGCGTAGACTTCCTCGCCGGGGTCCACGAAAAACGAGCCGCGGTCCTGCATCTTGTCGATGGTGTAGGCCGTGCCGGGGCCGGTTTCGAGCGAGATGAGCGAGCCGGCGATGCGGCCCGGAATCACGCCCTTGTGCTCCTCATACTCGGCGAAGCGGTGGTTCATGATGGCCTCGCCGGCGGTGGCCGTCAGCACGTTGTTGCGCAAGCCAATCAGCCCGCGGCTCGGAATCTTAAACTCCAGGTGCTGCAAGTCGCCCTTGGGCTCCATGATTGTCATCTCGCCCTTGCGCATGCTCACCAGCTCGATGACCTTGCCGGCGGTTTCCTCCGGCACGTCCACCACGAGCAATTCCATCGGCTCCAGGCGGTTGCCCTTCTCATCTTCCTTGAACAACACTTGTGGCTGGCCCACCTGCAGCTCGTAGCCCTCGCGGCGCATGGTTTCAATCAGCACCGACAAGTGCAGAATACCGCGCCCAAACACGAGGAAGGTGTCCTCCTTGTCGGTTGCTTCCACCCGCAAAGCCAGGTTTTTCTCGGTTTCCTTGAAAAGTCGGTCGCGCAAGTGGCGCGAAGTCACGAACTTACCTTCCTTGCCGAAAAACGGCGAGTTGTTGATGGTGAAGAGCATGTTCATCGTCGGCTCGTCGATGCTGATGCGCTCCAATTGCTCGGGGTTGTCGGCGTCGGCCAGCGTGTCGCCGATGTCGAAGCCTTCGATGCCCGACACGGCGCAAATCTCGCCGCTGCTCACCTCGTCCACCTTCACCCGGCCGAGACCCTCAAAGACGTGCAGTTCGCGGATTTTCACTTTTTTTACGCTGCCGTCAGATTTCATCAAACTCATGTTCGCGCCCTCTTTCAGCGTACCCCGATGCACGCGCCCGATGGCGATGCGGCCCACAAACGACGAGTAGTCGAGCGAGGTAATCTGCATCTGCGGGGTGCCGTCGAGCACCGGCGCCGGCGGAATCGAAGCCAGCACGGCATCGAGCAGCGGCGTGATGTTGTCGGTCTTGTGCTTCCAGTCGGTGCTCATCCAGCCCTGCTTGCTGGAGCCGTACAAGGTCACGAAATCGAGCTGGTCTTCGCTCGCGCCGAGGTTGAACATGAGGTCGAATACCTGCTCGTGCACCTCATCGGGCCGGCAGTTTTCTTTGTCCACCTTGTTCACCACCACGATGGGCTTGAGGCCCAAGTCGATGGCTTTGCCCAGCACGAAGCGCGTCTGCGGCATGGCGCCCTCGAAGGCATCGACCAGCAGCAGCACCCCGTCGGCGAGCTTGAGCACCCGCTCGACCTCACCGCCAAAGTCGGCGTGACCAGGCGTATCGATGATGTTGATTTTCACGCCGTTGTAGCGCACACTCACGTTTTTCGACACGATGGTAATGCCGCGCTCGCGTTCCAGCGGGTTGTCGTCGAGGATGAGGTCGTCGAAGTGCTGGTGGGCATCGAAAATCTTCGAGGCGTGGATGATTTTGTCCACCAAAGTCGTCTTGCCGTGGTCTACGTGCGCGATGATGGCAATATTCCGAATGTTCTGGGTCATAAGTCAGTTTTTGCGGCCGCAAAGGTACGGATTATCAAGTCGGAAACCGAGTTACCTTTTCGCTTCGCGTTGGTTGTTGTGCCTGGCTGTCCGCTCGCGCCGTCCGCGCCCGCCATCCGAACGCCGGGCTTTTCTCGTTTGTTAGGCCAGCTGATTCGGTAGCATCTGCGGCGGACAGCCGGCGAAAAGCCGGCAGCCCCGTCTTATCGCCTCATTGCCCAATCACCCAAAATAAAACATGCGCCTCTCCCTGTTGCCCCTGCTCCTGAGCACCTTGGCCTTTACGCCCGCCTGCTCGCAAACCACCAACAAATCCGTTGCCACCAACCAGCCCGCCGGCCCGAAAGGAGCCAGCTCAGCCACTGCTAAATACCCGCAACCCCAGCCCGTGACGGGTAAAACCGGCGAGTTTCCGGTCGTGAAGGCTGATGCTGAGTGGAAAAAACAGCTCACCCCGGCCCAGTACTACATCCTGCGCGAGCAGGGCACCGAGCCGCCGTATAAAAACAAGTATTTCGACAACCACGCCGCTGGCAATTATTACTGCGCGGCCGACCGCAACCTGCTGTTTTCGTCGGTTACTAAATTTGAGTCGGGCACCGGCTGGCCAAGCTTTTTCGCGCCCGCCACGGCGGCCAGCGTCAAGGTCAAGTCGGACGTGAGCTTCGGCATGAGCCGCGACGAAATTGTGTGCGCCAAGTGCGGCGGGCACCTGGGCCACATCTTCAACGACGGCCCTCAACCCACCGGCCAGCGCTACTGCATGGATTCGGATGCCATGCTCTTCGAGAAAAAATAGCGGCACCCAACCCCGGCTCGCGCGTCGCGTTAAGTGAAAAGCCGCCCCCGCCGGGCGGCTTTTTTCGCTTGTTTTTATGCGCTTGGTTACTTTTTTCCATCGTGTCGTGCTGGGTTTACTGCCGTCGCTACTGGCAGCCTGCACCGCCACGAATACGGCCACTGAAGCTGTCGCGCCCGCCTCCCGACCCACCGCCACGCCCACCAGCGTCGGCTCCGATGCCGACCGCCGGGCCATTTACGAGGCCAATGCGCCCGCCGCGCCCGCTGGTAACCGCCGCCCCGCCGCCGTGCCCGATGCCACGCCCAACACGCTGCGCCTCGGCGAGCAGGCCGCCGACATCAACCGCCGCAAGCACCCCGAGTCGCTCAACACGAACGACCCCAACCTGAGCGCGCCCGAAACCCGCCTGCAACGCCTAGGCCAGTCGCCGACCGATACCGTGCGCCGCGTTCCGTAACGGTGGCGCAAGCTTTAGCTCGTCGTCGTCTGCCAGCCGCAGGATAACTTGGCTCGTAAAATTTCATTTGAAAACTCTGCGAAAAGCCCTGCAGCAGAATTCCGCAGTGCCAGCTAACGCTGCTGTAACAGCTTGCCGCCAATAAAAAAGGGCCGCCCCACCGGGGCGGCCCTTCTCTCAACTATTCTGGCAGCATCAGACTACCCGTTATCCGCCGCTTCGGCAGCCGCGCCGCCGTTGCTGGCGTTATCGGCAGCCGGGGCGGCCGTAGCTGCCTGGCGCTTGGGACGACCGGGCGGCCGGCGACCAGGCGTGGCGGCAGCAGCGGGAGCGGCGGCTTTAGCGCGGCCCCGGCCCCGACCGGTGGTCGCGGTTGCGGCGGATTTGGCAGCGGCGCTCTCCGTAGCCTCGGCAGTGGCTTTGCGACGGCCGCGCGGCTTGCGCGGCGAGCCGTCTTTGTTGAGGGTCGGGGCTTTGGCTTTGGCTGCGCCCGTACCGCGCCGGCCGCGCTTGGGCGCTTCGGCAGTACCGTTTTCGCTCGAGCTGGCTTCGCCGTTGCTGACCGAGCTGCTCTTGCTTTTGCTCGTGCCGCTGCCCGCGATGGAGTCGTAGTGGCGCACTATCGTGTGCAGGGCCTGCTCAAACATGCGTTCGGTGTCAACGTCGAGGCGGCGGGTGGCTTCTTTCACCACTTCCTTCAGCTTGGCCTTCGTTTCTTTGCGGATGCGCGAAACGACTTCGCTCATGCGCGTGTCCAACTCTTTTTGCAGCTGCTTGGCCGCCGATTTCAGCCCTTGCTTTTGATTGGCTTTTTTCTCGGCGCGGTCATCGCTCAGGTTTTTGGTGGCGCGCTGGCCGGCTTTGGCAGCTTTGCGCGCGGTTTTTTCCTGTGAGTTGCGCTTGGTGGTTGCCACCGGAGCTTCGGCTTCGGTGGCCGCGTTATTTTTCTTGGCCATGATGAAAGAAAGTGATAAGAAAGTGAGAAAGAAATTACTCGCTACCTGACTGTTTACTTGATTTTGGGCCAAAGATATACGAATAATCAACACGCAAACGTGCGACGTACAATTTTGTTAATGATTTAATTTGTCGGTTGTTAAAATTTGTGACTCGACCCCACCATTTTTCACCTGTTTCAGGTAGAAAGCAGCGGTAGCCGGCAACTACTAATTACCAGTGCGGCGTATTCCATTCCGCATTCGACTCACTCTCTATTTATGACTCTACTTCCTCAGCGATACACTGTTACAGCGGCTTTGCCTTACGCTAACGGCCCCGTCCACATCGGCCATTTGGCGGGCGTTTATCTGCCGGCCGATATTTACGCGCGCTATTTGCGCGCTCAGGGTCGCGATGTAAAATTTATTTGCGGCTCCGATGAGCACGGCGTTCCAATTACCATTCGCGCCCAGAAAGAAGGTAGTACGCCGCAGCAGGTGGTGGATAAATATCACGCCCTGATTCGCGACTCGTTCCGCGACTTCAACGTGTCGTTTGATGTGTATTCGCGCACGTCTTCGCCCACCCACGCCGAAGTTTCGAGTGGCTTTTTCCGCAAGCTTTACGACGAAGGCAAATTCATCGAGCAAACTACCCAGCAGCTTTACGATGAGCAGGCCGCCCAATTTCTGGCCGACCGCTACGTGGTCGGCACCTGCCCGAACTGCGGCAATGAACACGCCTACGGCGACCAGTGCGAGCGCTGCGGCACCTCGCTCAGCCCGACGGAGTTAATCAATCCGCGCTCGATGCTGAGCGGCAACGCGCCCGTGCTGCGCGAAACCCGCCACTGGTTTTTGCCCCTCGACCAATACGAACCCTGGCTGCGCGAGTGGATAATCGAAGGCCACAAGGCCGATTGGAAAACCAACGTCTATGGCCAGTGTAAATCCTGGATTGACCAGGGTTTGCAGCCGCGCGCTGTCACGCGCGACCTCGATTGGGGTGTACCCGTGCCGGTGCCAGGCGCCGAAGGCAAGGTACTATACGTGTGGTTCGACGCGCCGATTGGCTACATCTCGGCTACCAAAGAAGCCTTTCCCGACGAGTGGGAGCTGTATTGGAAGGATGCGGGCACCAAGCTCGTGCATTTTATCGGCAAGGATAATATTGTTTTTCACTGCATTATTTTTCCGGCCATGCTGCGCGCGCATGGCGGGTATATTTTGCCCGATAACGTGCCGGCCAACGAATTTCTCAACCTCGAAGGCGATAAAATAAGCACCTCGCGCAACTGGGCCGTGTGGCTGCACGAGTATTTGCGGGATTTCCCCGGTCAGGCCGACGTGCTGCGCTACGTGCTGTGCGCGAACGCGCCTGAAACCAAAGACAACGACTTCACCTGGAAGGACTTCCAGGCCCGAAATAATAACGAATTGGTAGCCACGCTCGGCAATTTCGTGAACCGCGCCGCCGTCCTCACCCAGAAATTCTTCGAGGGCCGGGTGCCCGAGCGCGGCGAATTAACCGAAGTGGACGAGGAAGTTTTTCGGCAAATAGCCGAGTTTCCCGGTCGGGTAGGGGAGCTGATTGAAAACTACCGGTTCCGCGACGCGTTGGCCGAAGTGCTGAATCTGGCGCGCGCGGGTAATAAATACCTGGCCGACACCCAACCCTGGCACCTGATTAAAACCGATGCCGCCCGCACCGGTACCGTGCTGCACGTAGCCTTGCAGCTCACGGCTGCGCTCGTGCCGCTGCTCGCGCCATTCCTGCCCGAGTCGGCCCAAAAGCTGGCCCAGATGCTGAATTTCGAGCCGGGCGACTGGTCCAGCGCCGCCCGCGCCGACCAATTACCCGCTGGTCATCAACTGCAAGAACCCGCTTTATTATTTGCTAAAATTGAGGATGCCGTAGTCCACGCGCAAGTGCAAAAGCTGCTCGACACCAAACAAGCCAACGCCCTCGAAGCCAGACACGTAACGGCCGCCAAAGAAAACGTTAGCTTCGAGGAGTTCGGGCGTATGGACCTGCGCGTGGGCACGATTATCGCCGCCGAAAAAGTGCCGAAAACCAAAAAGCTGCTGAAGCTGCTCATCGACACCGGCCTCGACCAGCGCACTATCGTCAGTGGCATCGCCGAGTCGTTTATCCCCGAGGCGCTGCTTGGGCAGCAGTGCTTGGTGCTGCTGAACCTAGCGCCCCGCGAAATCAAAGGCATCCAAAGCCAGGGAATGCTATTGCTGGCCGAAAACGCCGATGGCTCGCTGGCCCTGATGCAGCCCGGCGCGCCCGTGCGCAACGGCAGCGGCGTAGTGTAACAGGACGATTTAAGCTTTCAAAACCTGAATAAGCCGGTCGTATTGGTGGTCGGGAAAATCGTGCTCTATCCACTTCGCCTTGTATTGCTCCGGCCCGTGCGTCAGCCATATATCATCCAGTACGGTTTCAACTACCAGTGCAAAATCGGACGCGGTAGTAGTGGTTTGCAGCGCGGATGTGTAGCGGTTTTCCGCATACATTCCCCAACTTTGCCAGTCATTATACCAGCGCAGCTCCGCCTGAATAACCCCGGATTTGTCCGGGGTTAGGCGCAACTGGTATTCACCCGGTTCGTCCATGAACACGATGACTTGCGGCAGCGACGGACTGAGCAGCAACGACAAAGCAGCATCGGCCAGGTTGGTCAGCGTGTCGTGTAAGTATGAGATGGTCATACGCACGGTCTGCTGCTCACTGCTAACCTGAGCATAGGCCCAGCCAGCGTTGCCCAGGGTGTAAGTAAGTTGGATGGCCATTTTAAAACAAGCTTCACTTCACGTTTACCACGTTCATTGCCCGCTCCAGGCCCAGCGCGCCGAATGCGAGCACGGCCTCGCCGGCTTTCTCAATGCGCAAAGGCAAATCAATCTGCTCATCCGCCGAAAACGGGTCGAGCACGTAATCCACCTGCTGGCCTTTTGGGAAATTGGCATCTACGCCGAAGCGCAAGCGGGCGTAGTCGCTGGTGCCTAAGCTTTCCTGAATGGATTTCAGGCCGTTGTGCCCGCCGGCCGAGCCTTGCCCTTTCAGGCGCAATTTGCCGTAGGGCAGAGCCAGGTCATCGGTCACGACGAGCATATTTTCGACGGGTATTTTGAGAACGCTCAGCCAGTGCGCGGCTGCTTTGCCACTCAGGTTCATGTACGTCGTGGGTTTGACGAGTACGTAGCGGTGGCCTTTGTTCTTGATTTCGGTCGTGAACGCGTGCCGCCCCAGCTCAAAGCGCGGCGCGTCGAATTTATCGGCCAAGTAATCGGCCACCATGAAGCCGATGTTGTGGCGCGTGTCGGCGTATTCGGGGCCGATATTACCCAGGGCGAGAACT
>JANXNW010000010.1 GCA_025353905.1 Hymenobacter sp. | reverse complement strand
GGCGCTTGGCCACGCGCTACGACAAAACCGTGGTATCCTTCCTGGCTTTCTGGCATATCGGAGCAGCGCTTGATTGGCTTAGATGAATAACTGTTTTTTTATTGTCCTCACGCCCTAGCACTAGAAACTAGTTCCCCCTCTCTTTTGGAGAGGGGGCTAGGGGGTGAGGTGACGTTGCTGGGCCGCGTTAGAACAACTCACCACCTCACTACCTCACCCCCATCACCCCATGCCCATTCTGCATCAATTTGAATTTCGCTTGGCGCTGGCTCTGCTGCTGGGGGCGGTGCTGGGCGTGGAACGGCAGATTCACCACCGTTCGGCGGGCACCCGCACCAACGCCCTGGTGGCGCTCGGGGCGGCGCTCTTCGTGCTGATTGGGCAGAATTTCAGCGGCGACGCGTCGGCTACCGGGCGGGTGGCGGGGCAGGTCATCACGGGCATCGGATTTCTGGGGGCCGGGGCCATTCTGCGCGAGGGCACAACCATCGTCGGCCTGACCACGGCCGCCACCGTGTGGTGCGCGGCGGGCGTGGGCATGCTGGCCGGGCTGGGCAACTGGTACGAAGCCAGCATGGGCACCGGCTTCGTGCTGGCCGCCAACGTGCTGCTGCGCCCACTCGACCAGCTCATCGACCGCCTGACGGCTCAAAAAGCATCTGCTGGGGCTCCCGCGCCCGTCGCCGCGCCCGTCGCCGCGCCCGTTGCTGCCCCAGCCCCCGTACTTGCGCCCATGAACCTACCTCAACCGCTCGTCATCGTCATGGGCGTGTCGGGCTGCGGCAAAACCACCGTGGGCCGGCTGCTGGCCCAGCATCTGGGCCAGCCTTTTTACGACGCCGACGACTACCACTCGCCCGCCAACATCGCCAAGATGCGCGCCGGCATCGCGCTCACCGATGCCGACCGCGCCGGCTGGCTCGCCACGCTGGCCGCCGACCTTGGCCGCTGGGCCACGGCCGGCGGGGCGGTGCTGGCCTGCTCGGCCCTCAAGGAAAGCTACCGCCAAACCCTGCAAGCCGGCGCGCCCGCCCCGCTGCGCTGGGTATTTCTCGACGGCGACCCGGCCCTGCTGCGCGCGCGCCTGCTGGCCCGCACCGACCATTTCATGCAGGCCACCCTGCTCGACTCGCAGCTCGCCACCCTCGAAAAACCCGCCTACGGCCTGCGTCTCGACGTGGCCGCCGCGCCCGCTCAGCTCGTGGCCCAGGCCGTGGCGTATTTGCAGGGCGCGGCGTTAAACCCCGCGCCCGGGTCGGCGTCGTAGCACGGGCCGCTTTGGTTAGGCTGATTGGCTGGCTGAGCCGGAGCCGGCCGTAGCCTAGCATCCGCTACTTTAGCTAACCTGAACTACTTGTGAAGCACATTTTTAGAGCAGCGCGTTTGGTTGGTCTGAGCTGGCGCGGGCTGAGTCTGGGGCTGAGTATGGGGCTGGTCGGTGGGAGCGGGGCTGTGCTGCCCGGCCGCGCCCAAACGGCCCCGGCCGCCGTGGTGGCTTCGGTGACTGCGCCCGCCGCGCCTGTTGCGCCCGCGCCGCGCTTCACGCCGAGCCTGATTCTCGACAACCGTAACTCGTTCATCCAGGCGTCGGCCGTACGCATCATCGGGCTGAATATCGGCCTTACGCCGCGCGGCAAACCGTACCGGCTCGGGCTGGGCGGCTACACGTTGCGCCGCAGCTACTCGCAGCTCTACACGTATTCGGGCAAGGGTAAGAACGCGAAAATCAAGGACACCTTTACCCCGGAGCTGAATCTGATGTATTTCACCGCCAACCTCGCTTACACGTTTTTCAATCGTCGCCTCGTCGAGTTGAGCGCGCCGGTGGCCCTGGGCCTGGGCCGCAGCCACTACACCGTCACCAACAAAAACGACCAGCTTACCACCGACAGCCGGGGCCTGTTTTTCCCGGCCGAAATCGGGCTGAGCGTCCTGCTCAAGCCCACGCGCTGGGTGGGCGTGAGCGCCGGAGCCGGCTACCGCGTCTCGCTCAAAGCCATCGACTACCGGGAGGATTTCGACGGCTGGTACTACAGCTACCGCCTCAACCTGTTCGTGGGCGCCATCTGGGCCGACGTGCGCCGCGCCCACCACCGCTGGGCCGCCTGGCGCGATGCCCGCCTGCCGCCCTACGCCCCGCTGCCGACTGATGTGGGTAATCCGTGATGATTTGAGACATGAGATTTTGAGAGGTGGGACATGAGACTTTCCAAACGAGAGTATCGTGTCCCACTTCTCACCGTCTCATGTCTCACCCGCGCCGCCGCCACCTTCGCCTTTACCAGAATGTGCGGCTCAAACCCAGCGTGAAGTAGAAAAACGCCGCGTCGGCCCCGCCTCTCGGCACGTTGAGCGGCATGAGGTAGCTCGGCGTAGCCACTACGCGCAGCCGCCCGGTCTCGAAGGTGAGCGGGGCCGAGAGCGTGTAGCCCAGCGCGCTGAAGCCCGGCGCGTCAGGCTCGGTGAAAATGCTCGTCGCGCGGCGCTTCTTCACGAGCGTGGTGCGGCCCAGCGAGGCGGTGTAGAAGCGCTGGCTGCCCACCGCAAACTCGACAGTCGGCTCCAGGGTGAGGGCGGTGGTTTCGCCCGGCACGGGCAACTCGAAGCCGTGGCTCAGGTCGAGGGTCAGCACGAAATCGGGGCGGCCGCCCACGAACAGGTCGGCGCTGACGCTGGCCGTGAGCAGGTCGAAGAATTGCGTCACGCTGGCGCTGAAGTCGTTGCGCAGACTGGCCTGCACCAGCGCGCTTTCGCCGTAGGCCGCCAGGCGCGTGTACTGCACCGTCCAGTACGTGTCGCCGTCGCCGGTAGCCTGCCAGCCGGCCATCAGCTCGGCGTAGTTGATAAACGGCTCGCCCAGGGTCTGAAAATTATACGAGTGATTGAGGTACACCGAGCCGATAAAGCCGCTGGGGGCCTGGTAGGTAGCGGTGCTGCCGAGGTAGCCCCGGTCGTCGGCCGGCAGCGGGGCGCGCTGCAAGTACGTGGTGCGGCTGGCCGTGCTCAGCCCCAGCGTAAGGCGGGGCGGGGGCGGGGCGGTAGTCTGGGCGGCGGCGGCCAGGCTGCCCGTTAAAACCAGCAGTACGAGACAGCAAACGAAGCGAGTGGGCATGAACGGACCGGGTAAAATCAGCGGCAAAGGTCGGCGCGAAGGAGCGCGAGTCGGTCGGGTTTGTTTCTTGTTTCAAGTAAGCCGTTCGGGAAGTTCACGCAGAGGTCGCAAAGGCTATCCGCAGAGGGTCGCAGAGCCGAGTAAAGACCTCAATCATTCCCAAACAGGGATATTTAGCTCTGCGACCCTCTGCGGATAGCCTTTGCGACCTCTGCGTGAACTTCCCGAACGGCTTACTTGAAACGAGAAGCAACGCTATTCACAGTCGTACGGTAAACGCCGTCAGCCCGTCGGGCTGGGTTTCGAGCCGAAACGCGAAGCCGTGGGCCGCCAAAATATCGCGTACCAGCGTCAGGCCGATGCCCTGGCCTCCGGGCTTGGTGCTGAAAAAGGGCGTAAACAACCGCTGGCTGACGGCCGCGCTCAGCGCCGGCCCGTCGTTGAGCAGCGTCAGCGTCGGGGGCTGGGCCAGGGTCCGTACCCACACGTTGCCGCCGCCATTACCGATGGCTTCAATCGCGTTCTTAGCCACGTTGAGCAGCGCCTGGCTGAGCTGTTGCGAATCGGCAAACACGGTCAGCGGCCCGTCCGTGGCCAGCTCGTAGTGCCAGCAAATGCCCTGCGCTCGGCTCTGGGGGCCGAGCAGCTGGCCGAGGTCGCGCAGCAGCTGGTGCAGGTCAGTGGGGTGCGGGGTGGGGGCCGGCAGGCGCACCAGCCGGGCGTAGCCGGCCACGAAATCGGCCAGCTGGGTGTTGCGGGCGATGCTCACCGCCAACCCTTGCGCGTAATCGGCCTGGTCAGCCGGGGCCAGCTGCGGGGCGTAGTGCCGGAAGCTGTCCAGCAGCGAGTTAACGGCCCCGATAGAGTTGTTCACCTCATGGGCCACGAGGCGGATGAGCTGCTCATAGGTCTGCTTTTCCTGAGTGCGTAATTCCTGGGTCAGCTC
>JANXNW010000003.1 GCA_025353905.1 Hymenobacter sp. | reverse complement strand
GCTCGACGTGCCGGTGATGGGCAACACCGACGACGCGGAGCTGCTCAAGCTGCTGGGCAAGAAGTGCGAGGTGTTCGTGGCCACCGAAGATGCCGCCAGTCGCCGCAGCCTCACCAAGATGCTGCTGACCGAGTACGAGGTAGTGCCAGTCAATGCCATTCACCAGCGCGGCAGTGTATCGGTCCATGCCACGCTGGGCCACGGCAACTACGTAGGTCCCAACGCGGTAGTGGCCGCCACGGCCACGCTCGGCGCGGGCATCATCGTCGGGCCAAATGCCGTGGTCGAGGGCCGCGCCACGGTCGGTGACTTTGCTCAGCTCGGTAGCGGCGCGCAGGTCGGGGTGGGGGCCACGGTGGGCGAAAACGCGTTTATCGGGGCCGGGGCCGTGCTCGTGGCCGGCGTCAAGGTCGGCGATAAAGCCCGCGTCGGGGCCGGCTCGGTGGTGGTAGCCGATGTGCCCAATGGCCAAACGGTATTCGGCAATCCGGCGAAGCCAGTCTAGTTTTTAGTTGTCCGTTTTTAGTTGTTCGTTGTCAGGAATGACTAAAAAAGGCCCGAAAAACACTAACAACTGACACCTAACAACGGACAACTATGAACTATCAGGTCCTGCTTTACTACTGCTACACGCCGCTGGCCGACCCGGAGCAGTTTCGGGCCGAGCACCACCGGCTGTGCGTGGAGCTGGATTTGCGGGGCCGTATCATCGTGGCGGCTGAGGGGCTGAACGGCACCGTGTCGGGCACCCGCGATAACTGCGCCGCCTACATGGCCGCTGTCAAAGCCGACCCACGCTTCGCTTCGCTCGATTTCAAGGTTGATGAAGCATCAGCCCACGCTTTCGCTAAGCTGCATGTGCGGCTCAAGCCCGAAATCGTGCACAGCAGCCTGGCCCACATGCGCCCTCATGAGCGCACCGGCCAGCACCTGAGTCCGCTGGAATTCCGGGCGCTCAAAGACCGCGACGACGTAATCGTGGTGGACGTGCGCTCGGATTACGAATATAATCTGGGTCGCTTCAAGAACGCCGTTACGCTCGACATCGAAAATTTCCGCGATTTCCCCGAGCGCGTCGAGCGCTTACGAGAATTTCAAGACAAGAAAATTCTGACCTACTGCACCGGCGGTGTGAAGTGCGAAAAAGCCACCGCTTTCCTGCTGGAGCAGGGTTTCGAGAATGTCTATCAATTGCACGGCGGCATCATCAAGTACGGGCAAGAGGCGGGCGGCGAGGATTTTGATGGCCAGTGCTACGTCTTCGACGAGCGCTTGGCCGTGGACGTGAACCAGGT
>JANXNW010000420.1 GCA_025353905.1 Hymenobacter sp. | reverse complement strand
GAGCTGAGTCAGGTTTACCGGCCGCAGGCGGCTCAACCCGGCCCAGAACTTGGCCCGCAGAATCTTCTTGACCCGCGCGTCGAGGTCGGCCTGTTTGAGGTGGCCGGCCGCGACGGCGGTTTTGATGCGGCCGAGCGCGGCCGGCACGTCCTCGGAGAACAGCAGTACATCGTTGCCGGCGGCCAGCGCCATCGCGTCCAGCTCACCGTCCTGGTAGAGGCGGCTCACGCTGCGCATGTTGAGCGCATCAGTGAAAATCAGGCCCTTGAAACCCATCTTCTCCTGCAACAAACCCGTCACCAACGCCCGCGACAGGGTAGTCGTCTTGGCGTTGGTCGTGTCGAAGAGCGGCATGTACAAATGCGCCACCATCACGCCCAGTACGCCCGCCTCGAAAGTCTTCTGAAACGGCACCAAATCCACTTTTTCGAGGCGGGCCATGTCGGTGTTAATTACCGGCAGGGCCACGTGCGAGTCGGTGTCAGTATCGCCGTGGCCGGGGAAGTGCTTGGCCACGGCAATCACGCGCTGCTCCTGCAAGCCCTTGACATACTGTACGCTGAGCGCGGCCACGCGGTCCTGGTTCTCGCCAAACGAGCGGTTGCCGATAACCGGGTTGCCGGGGTTGGAATTGACATCGACGACCGGCGCGAAGTTGATATGTACGCCCAGCGCCCGCAGCTTACGGGCCAAGTCGCGGCCCATCTGGTACACGAGCCGGTCGTCGTCCATCGCGCCCAGCGTCATCTGCTTGGCGAAGTGCGAGGTCGAGTCCAGGCGCATGTCGAGGCCCCACTCGGCATCGGTGGCGATGAGCAGCGGCACCCGCGCGGCGGCCTGCAAGCGGTTGGTCATCAGCGCTTGCCGCCGCGGTCCGCCCTGCAAAAACATCACCCCGCCGATGCCCTGGTTGCGTACCAGCCGCTCGATGCGGTCGGCGTGGGCCTTCTCGCGGTTCGAGTAAGCGGCCACCATGAAAAACTGGCCCAGGCGCTGGTCGGGCGTGAGCGAGTTGAACACGCTATCGACCCAGCGCTGCTCGGCGGGGCCTTGGGCGAGCGGGTCGGGCAGGCGCGAAGGGGCACGGCGCGGGGTGGCGCCCCACAACAGCCCCGCTCCTACCAACGCGCTCAGCCCAAAAAGTCGAAGATTAAAGCGCATCAAGGCCCTGGTGGGGTCGGGGTGAATAATAACGAGGTGCGGGCCGGGGGCCTACTTTTGCCGCCTGCTGCGGGCGAACCAGCAGCGCGTCAGAACGGTTTGGTAAAAGCCCGCATTGCCTAAATTGACCGTAAAGTTAGGGCCGGGATGTGGCGCGAGCTTTAGCTCGCAGTTGGTACGAAGCCCGACTGGCTGGTTTGAAGGCAATTTTGCGAGCTGTTGCTTAACGTCGAGCTAAAGCTCGCGCCACATTCTAAAGCCCGCGCGCCACCTTTTTATGCCCGACATCATCCAGCTGCTGCCCGAATACCTGGCTAACCAGATTGCGGCGGGCGAGGTGGTGCAGCGGCCGGCCTCGGTGGTGAAGGAATTGCTGGAAAACGCGGTGGATGCGGGCGCGAACACCATCCAACTCATTGTCAAGGAAGCGGGCAAGCAGCTCGTGCAAGTGGTGGACGACGGGGCCGGCATGTCGCCCACCGACGCGCGCATGAGCCTGGAGCGCCACGCGACGAGCAAGATTCGCTCGACCGAGGACCTATTTCGCATTCGTACGCTGGGCTTCCGGGGCGAGGCGCTGGCCAGCATCGCGGCCGTGGCCCAGGTCGAAATCCGCACCAAGCCGCGGGGCCAGGAAACCGGCTCGCTGCTGCTCGTCGAAGGCTCGCAGGTGTCGAGCCAGGGGCCGACGGCCTGCCCCGACGGCACGAGCATCGCCGTCAAAAATCTGTTTTTCAACGTGCCCGCCCGGCGCAACTTCCTCAAAAGCAACGCCGTCGAGATGCGCCACATCCTCGACGAGTTTCAGCACGTGGCACTGGCCAATCCGCAAACGGCGTTCTCGCTCTACCAAAACGATTTGGAGGTGTTCGGGCTGCCGGCCGGCAAGCTCAGCCAGCGCATCGTGGCGCTGCTGGGCAATACGTACAAGGAGCAGCTGGCGAGCTGTGAGGAGGTTACGCCCTTCATCACCGTGCGCGGCTACATCGGCAAGCCGGAATCGGCGAAGAAAAGCCGGGGCGACCAGTTTTTCTTCGTCAATAACCGCTTCATCCGCTCGGCTTACCTCAACCACGCCGTGCTGACCGCCTACGAGGGGTTATTGCCCAAGGAGACGCACCCGTTCTACGTGCTGTTTCTGGAGCTGGACCCGAAAACCATCGACATCAACGTCCACCCGACGAAAACGGAAATCAAGTTCGAGGACGAGAAAACGGTGTACGCCGTGGTGCGGGCGGCCGTGCGCCAGGCGCTGGGCCTGCACAGCCTCAGCCCCTCGCTCGACTTCGAGGGCGATGTCAATTTCGCGCCCATTCGCCCCTTGCGCACGTCGGCCGGGGCCGGCAGCTTCGGCGGGGGCGACGACCGCGCCCTCGCCACGCCCGCCCGCCACGTTGAATTTAACCCCGACGCGCTAGCCGACTCCGTGTCGGCCGCCGCCCACGGGGGCCGCTCGGGCAGCACAGGCGCGCCCGCCGCTCCATCCCGTCCCAGCGAGCAGGCCCGGCGCGAGCTTGAAGCATTTTACCGCGAGCTGGGCCAGCCCGTGCGCCCGCCCGCCGACCCCGCCGCCCCTGAAGCGCCGCCCGCGTCCGCGCTGCCCGAGCTGCCCTTCGTGCATCCGGCTTCTGGCGGGCCTGCCGAAGCTCCCGGCAAAAACTCACCTAATCACCAGCTCACCAATTCACCGCGCGCGACGCAGGTGCTGACCCGCTACGTGCTGCTGCCGGTCAAATCGGGGCTAATGCTGATTGACCAGGAAGCAGCCCGCGAGCGGATTCTTTACGAGCAATACGTGGCCGGGCCGGGCCGGGGCGTGGGCCATTCGCAAGCATTGCTGTTTCCCCGGCCGCTCACGTTTTCGCCCGCCGACTATGCCGTGCTCGGCGAGCTGACCGAGGCGCTCCAGCAGCTCGGGTTTCGCTTCGCCGAGTTCGGGCCGCTCACCATCGCCATCGAAGCCGTGCCCGCCGAGCTGCCCAGCGGGGGCGAAAAAGAACTGCTGGAAGGGCTGATTGAGCAGTTCAGGAGCGGGGCCGCGCCCTTGCGTCTCGACCGCCGTGAGGCGCTGGCCCGCGCCCTGGCCCGGCGCGTGGCCCAGGCCAGCAGCCAGCCCCGCCTCGCCGACCTGGAGATGAGCGCGCTCGTGGACCGGCTCTTCGCCTGCCAGGTGCCCAACTACACCCCCGACGGCCGCCCCACCGTTACGCTGCTCGACGGCGAGCAGTTGGCCGGCTTTTTCCGTAAAGGCTGACGCGCACGCAGCGCGGAGTCCGCGCGTCAGACGGCAACTTCGCGCCGCTCAACAACGACCCCACGCGCGGACTAGCAGAGCCCGCGCTACTACCTCACATTCATGTTCAACCTCACGCCGACCGTTCGCAACCTGCTTATCATCAACGTAGTGGTATATCTGCTGCAACAGGTCGAGAGCCTGCACCTCACCGAGCTGGGCAGCCTCTACCCGCTCGGCTCGCCGTTTTTCCGGCCCTGGCAGTTTCTGACGCACATGTTCATGCACGCCAACCTGCTGCATATTTTTTCCAATATGTTTGGGTTGATAAACTTCGGGCCGCTGCTGGAGCAGCGCTGGGGCGGCCAGCGGTTTTTGACCTTCTGGCTGATTTGCGGCATCGGCGCGGGCGCGCTCTACGAGGGCGTTCGCACCTACGAGATGCGGCAGCTCGCCACGGCCTACGAGGCGATGACGCGCGAGCCGGACGTGGCCAACTTCGTGGACTTTATGAAGCAGGTTGGCATCAGTAAAGAGGCTTATGAGCCGGCCGCCGCCGCGCTCGAACGCAACGCCACCGACCCGCAATTGCGCCAAAGCGTAATCGAGAATGTCAGGCAGCTCTACACTGAAGTGTTGCAGTCGCCGGGCGGCGGGATGCTCGGCGCGTCGGGCGCCCTGTTTGGGGTGCTGTTTGCCTTTGGCTATTTATTTCCGAATACCATTCTGATGCTGCTCTTTCCGCCCATTCCGCTCAAGGCCAAATATTTTGTGGGCCTGTACGCCTTGTACGAGCTATACAGCGGGGTGCACCGGACGCCCGGCGACAACGTGGCCCACTTCGCCCACATTGGCGGCTTAGTCATCGGCTTCCTCCTTATTAAAATCTGGGAGCGCGGGCGCGGACAATTTTACTAGCGGCCGGTTATCAGAGCGACTCCGTTTATTTCGTTAAGCAATAGTATGAGTATCACGCAGGATATCCGCGCCGCGTTTCAGCAGCGCGACAACGCGCTCACGAAGCTGCTCCTGATTAACGGGGCGGTTTTCGCCGTGCTTATTATTTTGAAGGCCATCTTCTTCATATCGCAGAAGAATGAAGTCTTCCTGCTCATCATGCGCCAGTTGGAGCTGTCGGCCAACGCGAGCGTGCTCATGCGCCACCCCTGGACGGTGCTCACCTACGCCTTCGTTCACTCGCTCAACGACCCGTTTCACATCGTCTTCAATATGCTCAACTTGTACTGGTTCGGGCAGGTCATCCGCGAGTACCTCGGCAACCGCCGATTGGTAAGCCTTTACATCCTCGGGGCGCTGGTCGGGGCTACGTTTTTCTGGCTTTCGCTCAATTCCTTGCCCGTATTTCAGCGCTTGGCGGAGAATGGGCAAACGGTGGTCGGCGCGTCGGCGGCCGTCACGGCCATCATCGTGGCGGCGGCCACGCTGCTGCCTGACTACACGTTCATGGTGATTCTGCTCGGGCCGGTCAAAATTAAGTGGATTGCGCTGGTCGTGGTGCTCATCTCGGTGGCCGGGCTGAGCGGCGGCAACGCTGGCGGGCAACTAGCTCACCTGGGCGGGGCGCTGTTAGGCTTCATCTTCATCAAGCAGATGCAGGCCGGGCGCGATATGGGCCGCCCGGTGCAGGCCATTGGTCGCTGGCTCACGCGCCTCACCACCCGCCGCCCGGCCCTGGAAGTGTCGTACCGCACCGGCGGCTCCGGCGCGCGGGGCGGCAGCGCGCTGGCCGCGCCCAAAGCGAAAGTCGCCACCGGCACCGCCCCCGAAGAAGTGGACATGATACTCGACAAAATCTCGCGCTCCGGCTACGAGAGCTTGTCGAAAGACGAGAAGCAAAAGCTGTTTCGGGCCAGTCAGCAGTAATTATCAACTGGTTGTCGGGTGACGTTCGACGCGGGCGGGCGGCTTTTCGCCGCCCGCCCGCTTGGCGTTGTTCAGTCCTCGTAAAGAGTCACGCTGGGTTACGTCCCTCTGCAACACCCAGCGGGCGGGCGGCGAAAAGCCACCCGCCCGCGTCGCCCGCGCTCGACCCTAATCAAGCAGTCTGAGTAGCCTCATCAGCCGTCGCCCGCCGTGCCCAGCCGCTGGCACAGCGCCGCTCCATCTGCTGGCGAAATTGCTCGCGCGCTTCGGGCGAGAGGTTGGCCATGCCGGCGGCGGCCTGCCGCTGCCAGATGGCCCGGCCCCGCGCCCACCGCGCCCGCCCGCCCCCGCGCCCCCAGCCACCCAGCAGTACGCGGCTCAGCACGAGCAAGCCCAGCGTCTGCCCGAAGCTCAGCACCGGCCCGTGAAATAGCGCGGGCACGAGCCAGTTCCAGAGGCTCATCGTGCCAAACACGGCGACCGCCAGAAACAAGGCCCCGAAGAAGACGAGTTTAAGGGCTTTTTTCAGCCAGAAGGATTTCATGATTGATATGCTAAGGTGATTTTGATGTGCTGATGTAGTAGATGTGCAAATGTGCTGACTGACTTAGAAGAGGCAAGGAAGCGCAGGTGACTGATGAAAAAAGACATCAGCACATTCGCACATCAGCACATTTAAGAAAACAGCTCCTCGTAGAGCTTGCGCAGGCGCTTGCGCAAATGCTTGACGGCGTAATGCTTGCGCGAGATGAGGGTTTTGAGCGGCACCCCAGTTTCGGCTACCATGTCGTTGAACGAGCGGTCTTCCAGCTCGTGCCAGACGAAGACCTGACGCTGTTCCGGGGGTAGCTCGGCCAGGGCCTCGGTGAGCGCGTCCATGATGGTTTCGCGCAGCAGCCGGTTTTCGGGCGAGTCGTCGGGGGCGGGCAGCACGTCTTGCAGCAGGCGGGTGGGTTCGGCCTCGTCGGGGCCGCCGGCCAGCGGGGCATCGAGCGAGACCGTGCGCTGGGCCGGCACCCGGCGGTAGCGGTCGATGATGCGGTTGCGCGCCACCCGAAACAGCCACGCGGCGGCCTGCTCCACGGGCTTGAGCAGGCGGTAGCTCTCGACCAGCTCGGCGAAAACATCCTGCAAGATGTCCTCGGCCTCGGCTGGGTCGGGCACGCGCCGCTCGATAAAGCGCAGCAGGCGGCCGCGCTGCTCGCGCACGGCCGCCTGAATCTGCTGGTCCTGGCCGGCGGCAGTCATCATGGTCGAAGACAGGGAAAGGGCAACATCCATCGTGGCTAAGCTGACGGCGCGGGTGGGCAGATATTTTAGGGTGTAGCGTGGACTCTGCGAGTCCGCCCGTGAGACGGCTGAACAACGTTAGCACGCGCGGACTCTGCGAGTCCGCGCTACGACCCTACTTCCCGCCCTGACGGATAACTTTGCCCCTCCGAATCCGCTTCGCTATGCCCCTTACCAACGCCTCAGTCGTGCCCGCCGTCATTCAGCAGGTGCCGCTGCAATACTACGTCTTCTTCGCCACGGCCCTCTTCTGCATCGGCGTAACGGGGGTGCTGGTGCGGCGCAATGCCATCATCATCTTCATGTGCATCGAGCTGATGCTCAACGCGGTGAATATCCTGCTCACGGCTTTCGCCGCCTACCGCGCCGACCCCAACGGGCAGATATTCGTGTTCTTCATCATGGCCGTCGCCGCCGCCGAAGTTTCCGTCGGCCTGGGCATCATCGTCATGATTTACCGCAATTTCCAGAATACGGACGTCCAGCTGCTGAGCCGGCTCAAGTGGTGATTGAGTGAATGAGTGATTGAGTGAAGTGATTCTGCCGGGCCTTTTTAGGCAGAGCCACTTCACTCACTCATTCATTCGCTCAATCACTCAATCACTCAATCACCCATTCACTCGATGGAGACCGTTCTTCCCGGCCCGACTGCCCCTTACGCCACGCTGCTCTACGCCCTCATTCCGGGCTTGCCCTTCCTGGGTTTTCTGCTGAACGGCGTACTTAACCGGCGCGTGTCGGGCACGGTGGCGGGGCTGATTGGCTCGGCGACCGTAGCTGGCTCGTTTGGGCTGTCGCTGTTTTTGTTTCTCACGTTTCAGCGGCAGTACACGGTGCAGCTGTTCGACTGGATTTCGGTCGGCTCGCTCCAGGTGCCGTTTGCCTATCAGGTAGACCAGCTCAGCCTGCTCATGCTGCTGCTCATCACCGGCGTGGGCCTGCTGATTCATATCTATAGCATCGGCTACATGAGCCACGACGCGAACGTGGGCAAGTTTTTCAGCTTCCTGAATCTGTTCGTATTCAGCATGTTGATACTGGTGCTGGGGGCTAATTTCGTCATTCTGTTCATCGGCTGGGAAGGCGTCGGGCTATGCTCTTATTTGCTCATCGGCTTCTGGAACACGAACACGAGCTACAACAACGCCGCCAAGAAAGCCTTCATCATCAACCGCGTCGGCGACCTGGGCTTTCTGCTCGGCATTTTTCTTATCTACCTCACTTTCGACTCGGTCGAGTACGCCGAGGTGTTTCAGAGGGCGCACCTGGCGCAGTTCGGCGAGTACGGCGCGGGCGTGTGCGTGGCCATCACGCTGCTGCTCTTCGTGGGGGCGATGGGCAAGTCAGCTCAGATTCCGCTCTTCACCTGGCTGCCCGACGCGATGGCCGGCCCCACGCCCGTCTCGGCCCTGATTCACGCCGCCACGATGGTCACGGCCGGCATCTACCTCGTGCTGCGCGCCAACGTGCTTTTCACCCTGGCTCCGCAAACGCTCGAAGTCGTGGGCATTATCGGCCTGGCTACGGCGCTCTTCGCCGCCACCATCGGCCTGGCGCAGAACGACATCAAGAAAGTGCTCGCGTATTCGACCGTCTCGCAGCTCGGCTACATGTTCCTGGCCCTGGGCGTGCTGGGCTACACGTCGGCGTTTTTCCACGTCCTAACCCACGCGTTCTTCAAGGCGCTGCTATTTCTCGGGGCCGGCTCCGTGATTCACGCCATGAGCAACGAGCAGGATTTGCGCCGCATGGGTGGGCTGCGCAAAGCCCTGCCGGTCACGTTTCTGACCATGCTCATCGGCTGCCTGGCCATCGCCGGCATCCCGCCGTTCGCGGGCTTTTTCTCGAAGGATGAAATCCTGAGCCACGTTTTCGAGCACTCCAAATTGATGTGGGGCCTTGGCCTGTTCACCTCCTTTCTGACGGCGTTCTATATGTTCCGGCTCTTATTTCTGGCGTTCTTCGGCGAGTTTCGGGGCACGGCCGAGCAGCGGGCGCACCTGCACGAGTCGCCGGCCAGCATGACGCTGCCGCTGGTCGTGCTGGCCGTGCTTTCCGCCGTGGGCGGCTTCATGGGCGCGCCGCTCGTGCTCGGCAAGCATTACCTGGCCGACTACCTGGCCCCGATTTTCATCTACTCGCGGCAGCTGCTGCCGGCCGCTTTCGCCACCGAACCCGACCACCAAACCGAGCTGCTGCTCATCGGCGCGTCGGTGGCCGTGGCCGTGCTCGGCATCGCCCTGGCCTACGTGCAGTACGTGGCCCGCGCCCAGCGCCCGGCCGAAGACGCGGCCGCCCGCTCGGCCCCGGAAAGCCTCGTCTACCACAAATACTACGTGGACGAGCTGTATAATGCCCTCTTCGTGCGGCCCGTCATGCTGCTCTCGCGCGGGCTGTTTCGCTTCGTGGAGAACGGCGTAATCGACCCCATCGCCAACGGGTTCGGGCGCGCGACGCTCGCCGGTGGCCAGCTACTGCGCTTCGTGCAAACCGGCTCGGTCGAAACTTACCTCGTGCTCATGGTACTGGGCATCGTGCTCATTCTGGGCCTGAATTTCGGACGGCTCTAGCGCCCTTGCTCCCGGCGCGCCCTTTTAAGCGAGAAACATCCGACAAGACCCGGCTGGCGCAGCCGGGCCTTGCGCGTAGCAGGCCGCCCGACTATTGTGCTGATAGCGCGGGCAGGCTGGACTTGCCGTAACCAAAATGGCCGCCATACCACTGGCATCGGTCGGCCGGGAGTAGTCAGGCTGCGGGCACCGCTGGTGCCGTGGCTCAGACTACCCCACGCTGCTTTTTTCCGTAATTCCGACCAGCTTAGTTACCTTATAGTTGATTTTTGCGTAAAGCGTCCAGCGAGTAATCGCTTTATTACCTTTCACCACTTTTCTTTCTTTCGCATGAGTACATTTTCTGCCATTTGTCGGCGCGTTGTTCCCGGTGCTGCGCTGTTCGCGCTGGGCCTGACCGCAGCCACCCCGACGCTGGCCCAAACGCCGGAGCGCAAAACGGCTATCGGCGGCGCGGTCAGCACCTTGCAGTATCAGGGTAACCTCGGCGGCGACTTCTGGCTTATCGACGCCCCGCAACAGGTGGGTGGCAACGCCCACATTAGCCGCTACCTCTCGCCGTCGTTCGACCTGAGCCTGCTCGGCAATTACCAGCGCTACCGCTTCGTGGGTCAGCCCGGCCCCACGTTCAGCCCCGAGTTTACGGCCAAAGTCGGCATGGTGGACGTTGGCCTGAAGCTGAAGCTCAACAACGGCCGCATTCTGAGTGAGAACGCTTTCATTCAGCCCTACCTGATGGCGGGCGGCGGTATCTTCATCGCCAATAGCACTGGCAATTTTGTAGGCGGTAGCAGCCAATTTCAGGCCGCCAATACGCAGCTGGCCGGCAGTTTTTCCAATGTAATCGCCGTGCCGGAGGTGTTCGGCCTCGCCGGCTTGCGCTTCCGCCTCTCGCCGGCCGTGTTCCTCGACATCACCACGAGCCAGCACTACGCATTCACCGACGACATCGACAACATCCTCACTTCGGACGACAAGAAGCCCCACGACCGCTTTCTGGTGCATTCGGTGGGCCTGACGATAGCCTTCGGCAAAGCCAAAGACACGGACGGCGACGGCGTGCCCGACCGCAAGGACAAGTGCCCCGACACACCCGCCGGCGTGAAAGTGGACCTGGTGGGCTGCCCCGTGGATACGGACGGCGACGGCGTGGCCGACTACCAGGACAAGTGCCCCGACGTGAAGGGCCTCGTCGCCCTGCAGGGCTGCCCCGATACGGACGGTGACGGCGTAGCCGATGCCGACGACAAGTGCCCCACCACGCCGGCTGGCGTCAAAGTGGACGCAACGGGCTGCCCGCTCGACACGGACGGCGACAAAGTACCTGACTACCTCGACAAGTGCCCGAACACGCCCGCCGGTGTGCAGGTAGATGCCACGGGCTGCCCGCTCGATAAAGACGGCGACGGCGTACCGGATTACCAGGACAAGTGCCCCGACCGCGCCGGCCCCGCTTCCAACCAGGGCTGCCCCGAGATTAAGGCCGAGGACAAAAAGGTGCTCAACGAGGCCACCAAGTTCATCAACTTCGACTTCAACAAGGCTACCTTGAAGCCCAGCTCGTTCCCGCGCCTGGAGCAGATGGTCAAGATTCTGGGCGACTACCCGGACTACAACCTGAGCATCGCCGGCCACACCGACAGCAAGGGCGAGGACAACTTCAACCTGCGTTTGTCGGACGAGCGCGCCGCGGCCGCCCGGGCCTACATGCTGAGCAAGGGCATTCCCGAGACCCGCATCGAGAGCCGCGGCTACGGCGAAACCAAGCCCGTGGCCGACAACAAGACTGCCGCTGGCCAGGCCCTGAACCGCCGCGTGGACTTCGACGCCTACCTGGCCGGTACGCCCAACGCGGCCGAGGTCAAGTACGGCCCCGCCCCCACGCCCGCCCCGGCCGCCGTCAAAAAGGCTCCGGTGAAAAAGGCACCAGCCCGT
>JANXNW010000253.1 GCA_025353905.1 Hymenobacter sp. | reverse complement strand
CCCAACCCGTTTTCCGCGCCGCCGCCCTGGCCGCGCTCGCCCTATTCGCCACCACTGCCCCCGGCCACGCCCAGGGGCTGGGCCGGGACTAAGCAAGGCCGCCCGCAGCGGCCAGGCGGTTCGGCAGCCGCTACGCTCGGCCAACTACCCGGCCGAGCGTAGGGGCCGCCGAACCGCGCCGCCCGCCACCGCGCCGCCCGCCACCACCGCCCCGCCCGCCACCACCGCCCCGCCCGCCACCACCACCGCCTTTACAACCGCGCTACCCTTTAACCCCCACGCTTTCCCATGCAAACGCTTCCATTCACTTACTGCCGGGCCGTTGCGCCGCTGGCGCTGGCGCTGCTGCTGCTGAGCGGCTGCGGGGGCGGCTCCGGCGCTGGTTCTGCCGCGCTGCCGGACTCGGCCAAGACGGCGCTGACCTCGACGCGCGAGACCCCGACGACGGACGAGGCAACCAACGGGCCGACAACGACGACGACCTTGCTGGTGCCGGATTCGAGCGCGGCAGTCGTCGTCCCGGATGCCGGGGCCACCGCTTCGCCCCCTGGCGGCAAGCTCGTCGTGCGCCTGCCTCCCAATGCCTCAACCGACCAGAATCACCGCCTCGCCTACCAGTTCGTGGCTGCATTGCTGCCGGCCTTCGCCGATAAAATCAACGCGCAGCTGGGCCTGCCGCGCGACGTGGTGCTGACCATGAGCGACTCGGAGGAGTTGAACGCCTATTACTCGGCCAGTACGCACAGCATTACCGTCAACTACGGCCTGATATTATACGCCGCAACGCAGGTGCACGAGGGCACGGCCCGTGGTGGGGCCAGCGGCGGCGACGGGGCCGCCCAAAACGCGGCCGGGGTGCTGCTGTTCGTGCTTTACCACGAGCTGGGCCACTGCCTGATTCACGAATGCGACCTGCCCGTGCCCGGCCGCGAAGAAGACGATGCCGACCAGCTAGCGACGCTCTTCATGACGCGCGAACGCACCCCTGCTATGGGGCGGTCGCTGGCGGCAGCGGCCGTGTTTTTTGCCCAAATGTCCGAAACCGACGCGGCCAACATCGCCTGGGACGACTCGCATTCGATAGGCCAACAGCGCGCCTACAACATCCTGGGCTGGCTCTACGGCAGCGACCCCGCCCGAATGCGCGGCCTGGTGGACAACAAGGTGCTCTCGGCCGAGCGGGCCCAGGACGGCATCGAGGAATACCGGCGCATCAAACGGGCCTGGGCAAACTACCTCCAACCGTACTTAAAGTCCTAGCTCAACCTGGCCGGGCTTTGCAGAAATGCGGTGATTGAGGACTGGATTATCAAAAACGTGAAATAACCTCCCCCTGCTGCCCACTCCCTAACCCCCAAACCCCGATGCCTACCGAAGCCCTGCCCGTTTACCGGCAAGAAGAACAACTGCTCGAAGCCCTGCCTAAACTAGCGCCGCCCGATGCCTGGCTGCTCGTCGTGAACAGCCGGCCTGGCCCGGCCGGCACCCCACTCTACGCCGGCACCTACCTCACGCGTTCGGCGGAGGGCGAGTGGGCGGCGGGCAGCCTGCCCGACTTGCCGGCGGCGCTGCGCAAGCGGTTCGTGGCCCTGCTGGCGGCCGTGCGCGAGGAAGACGGCGGGGCCGCCTGGGATGCCTGCCTGGTAACGCTGCCCCTCAACCCGCTCGAAGCCTACCGCTACGATGTGCAGCAAAAGGTGGTGTATGGCTGCCGAACGGCCCGCGAAGGCAGCGTGGACCCGGCCGACCACGCGACGGCCTACGAGCTGCCCACCCCGGACGCGCTGCTGGCCCAAATGCGGGCGAAGGATGCGGAGCTCGACCGCCGACGCCGCCTAAGCCCGGAGCAGATGGAGCAGGCTATGCTGCTGGTCCTGCTGCCCGCCCTGCCCGCCGACACCAATCAAGTACTGCTGCGCTACGAGGTGGCGGCGGCGACAACCGAGCCGGCGGCCAGCCTGCAAGGCCTTTACCTGAGCGCCGGCGAGGAAGCCCGCGCCCAGCCGCTGCCCGCGCTGCCAAACGCGCTGCTAACGGCGTTTGCTGATTTCCGCGTGGCCTCGATTCATCAGAGCGGCGAGGAGTGGGCCAGCGTGGAGCTGCTGGCGCGGCTGGTACCCGACGAGTACGGCGACGACAAGCTGGAGCGAACCTACGCCTTCGACCGGCCCGAGCCGCTCCGGGGCCTGCTGACCGGGGCCGCCGCGGGCGAGTCACCGGCCGCGTTCGCCACGCGGGTGCGCGAAGCCTTCGATGCCGCCGCCAACGAAGACAACGCGGCCAACAACGCGGCGGACTACCGCGAAACCCCGGCTGCGGCCCGCTCGACCCCGACTGCGGCCCCGGCCGCCAAGCCCACGACATGGGTCTGCACCTGGTGCAAGCAGACGTACGTCAGCACCAGGCAGCCGACTTCCTTCCAGCCCGGCAAGTGCCTGCGCAACCCCGGCAAGGCCCACGCCTGGCACAAGTAAGCGGCCTGGCCGTGATAACTACCGCCTTTCAGCCTGCTATTATTCTGACCTTTAGAAATTTAGAGTAAAATCCGAGTTAGTGTACTTGCTCGTCGCCCGTACACCTCACCCCCTAGCCCCCTCCCCCGTGGGGAGGGGGGACTAGTTCTAGAGCCTAACTTTCTGGTCTATAAACTTTTAGAGC
>JANXNW010000411.1 GCA_025353905.1 Hymenobacter sp. | reverse complement strand
GGCACCTTGCGGGTGCTGCACCACTTAGGCATGGGGCCGGTTGGCCCGCCGCCGGCCCGGCCGGCGCTGGTCTGCACCCGCCACCGCTGGCTGCGGGCGCGGTTCGCGGGCTTGTTCCGGGCGCACGTCGGGCTGGGCGATTTCGTGGTCGAGGGCCAGATTTACGGCTCCGTGGCCGACCCCTACGGCGAGCAGGTCGTGCGCCTAGAAGCGCCCATGAGCGGCTACGTTATCGGGTTGAACTACATGCCCGTCGTCAATCAGGGCGACGCGCTGCTGCATCTGGCCAATGCGTGAAAACGCCCGTCATTGCTTGATGCGCAACATGCTCGCAATGACGGGCGTTTCGGCCCCACCAGCCGCATTACCTTTGCGAGCATGAACAATCCCGCCCAACTAGTTTATAATGCCGTGCTGCTGCTTGCGGTCGCCGCGCTTTACTTGCTGCACTTCCGTTCGCCTTTGCCCGCCAAGCCGGCGGTTGTTGCTACGACAGCCGTGACTGGGGCCGCCGCTGATACCGCCAAGAGTCTGACTACCAATACTGCCCCAGCGGAAGCTGTCATACCCGCACCCGTCGCTACCGGTCCCGCGTCGGCGGCCGGGGCCATTGTGTATGTCGAGTCGGCGAAGCTGCTCGACGGCTACCAGGGGGCCAAGGATGCTCGCCGCGCGTTTGAGGCCAAGGCCAAAGGCTGGCAGAAGCAGAGCGAGGCGCTGAATGGCGGCTTCCGCTCGGCCGTGGAGCAATACCAGAAAACCGCCGCCAGCCTCACGCCCGAGCAGCGCGCCGCCGCCGAGCAGCGCCTCCAGGCCCAGCAGCAGCAAGGCGCCGGCGAGCTGCAAAAGATTCAGAACCAGGCCCAGGAAGCCCAAGCCAAGCTCTCGCAAACCGTGCTTGAAAGTGTGGGCAAAAAAGTGGAAGCCTACGGCCGGGCCAATGGCTACAAGCTGATTCTCATCTCCGCGCCCGGCGGGGCCGTCGCCTACGGCGAAAAAGCGCTCGACGTCACCGCGCCCGTGCTGGCGTATCTGAACGCGGGGTATAAGAAGAAGTAGGGTAGGAGAGTCGTGAGGTGAGCTTTAGCTTGCCGTTCTGGTATTCTGAAGAACACCAGAACGGCAAGCTAAAGCTTACCTCACGTTCTTAACATACTCAGCACGACCTTGCCCAGCTGCTGCCCGCTGGCCAGGTAGCGCAGCGCGGCATCGCCCTCGGCCAGTAGGAATACCCGGTCCACGACCGGCACGAGCTGCTGCTCATTCACCAGCGCCAGCATGGCATCGAAATCAACCGGGCTGCCCATCGTGGAGCCTAGCAGGCTGAGTTGCTTCCAGAACACGCGCTGCAGCACCAGCTGCGGAATGGCCCCGAGCGTGGCCCCGTAGAAAACGATGCGCCCGCCGGGCGCGGCCACGTCGAGCAGTGCCCCGAACGCGTCGCCGCCCGCGCTGTCGATGACGACATCGAACGCGCCGCCGGCCTGCGCTTGCAGGGCGCGGCCCCAATTTTCGGAGTTGTAGTTGATGCCGCCGCGCGCGCCCAGCGGCAGGGCCAGGGCGCGCGCCAGCTTTGTCTCGTCGCCCGAACTCACCCAGACTTCCGCCCCGCGCGCTGCGCACAGCTGCGCCGCCACCTGCGCCACGCCGCCGCCGATGCCCGTGACCAGCACCCGCTCGCCGGCCTGCACCCGCGCCCGCCCAAACGCGGCCCGGTAAGCCGTGAGGCCGGCCAGCGGCAACGCGGCGGCCTGCTCCCAGCTCAGGTGCGCCGGCCGGGGCCGCAAGTAGCTGACCGGCACGGTGATAAATTCGGCAAACGTGCCAGGGTCGGGCATGCCTAGCACCCGGAAGCTGCGGCCCTGGGCGCGCTCGTCGTCGCCCCATTCTACGCCGGGATAGATAATTACCTCGTCGCCCACGGCCCAGCCGGTTACGTCCGCGCCCAGCGCCCCCACCTCGCCGCTACCATCGGAGCCGAGGGTGCAGGGCAGTTTCAGGCCGCCGTACTGGCCCTTCTGAATCCAGACGTCGCGGTGATTGAGCGCGGCGGCGCGTAGGCGCACCAGCACCTGGCCGGGGCCGGGCTCAGGCGTGGGAATTTCGCGGAGGACGGCCGGTTGGTTTGGGGTGTCTTGTTGGAGAGCAAGCATGTTTTTGAATTATGGATTATGAATTGTTCAGTTCTGCGAGCCTCTGCGAGAAATCCGTGCGTTCAGGTGCTCGGTTCAGCGCCTTCTGCGCATCCCTCTGCGACTTCTGCGGGCTAAAACACGTTTCAAGGCGTGGCGCGCAACGAGGCCGCTACCAGCGGCCCGGCCACCAATAAACCCAGCGCCAGCCCGCCGAGGTGGGCGCTGTTGTCCACGTTGCCGGTCAGGCCGCCGAGCAGGTTGCTCAGCACCAGATACAGCACCAGGCCGAGCATGGCCCGGCGGTCAAATTTATCGAGCACCAGCTTTTTAGTCAGCAATAAAGCCAGCAATACGCCATACAGCCCAAAAATAGCGCCGCTCGCGCCGGTCGAGTTCACGTTGCCCGCGTGATACCAGAGCGTAACCACCGACGCGGCCAGCCCGCTGGCCAGGTACGCGGCCAGCAGCCGCTGCCCGCCCGTTCGCGCTTCGAGCAGCGCCCCGAGCAGCCACAGGTTCACCATGTTGAGCAGCAAATGTGTCAGGCCGGCGTGCACGAACAGACTGGTAATCAGCCGCCAGGGTTGCCCTGGCCAGCTCAGGCCCGATACGTTGGAACCCCACGCGACCAGCTCGCGGCCGGTGGGTGTGGTGGCCGACACGCCACCGAGCACCGTCATGGCCAGCCACACGAGCAGGTTCAGGTCGATGAGCAGCGGCACGGCCCAAAGCCGCCGCGTGGGCCAGACCAGCCCGCGCAGCAGCGGCCAGAGCACGTCGGGCAGCCAGGCGAAGCGGGCGGGCGGCGCGGCGGCGGGTGCGGCGGGCGGCGTGGGCGACAACTCGACGGGCGCAGCCGCGTCGGGCAGCAGGCCCCGGCGCAGCAGCTCAGCGGCGGCGGCTTCACCCACGGCCGGCGGGTAGAGGTGCGCGTGGCTGGCCAGGTACAGCAGCTCGGCATCGGGCCGCTCGGCAAGGGGAAAAGGCATTCAGGGGTTTGTTAATCGTTTTTTGTTGGTTGTTTTTTGTTGGTTGTTTTTGCTGGGTATTTCAGTCCACACGCTAACTGACAAAAAACAACCAACAAAAAACAATTAACAATCAACAAAAAATGACCAACAAAAACCCTACCCCTTCAGCCGCACCGACATGGGCGCGACGTAGCGTTGCAGCGGGGCCAGCAGGCGGCGGGCTTCGGCTTGCTCCTGTTGCGTGGCGGGCGTGAGCACGAGCGGCACATCGCCCAGCTCGCGCGCCACGGTCCGCTCCTGGGTGCTTTGCAGCTCGGTCAGGGTGCGGCGCTGAATGCTGGCAATGGCGCGCATCCGGGCCACCTGGTCGGCCATGACGGGCGGAAACGCATAGCTGTAAGCCAGGCCCCGATTTAGCTCTGTCCACTGGCCTTGAGCCAGGCCGAGCTGCGCGAGCAGCACCTGCGCCGAATGCGGCCGCGCGGCTTGCCCGACCAGATACGCCGTCGGGTTCTGGGCGCGCCAAAACCGCAGGCTCAGGCCCCGAAACTGCCGCAACGCCTGCGCCGACGCCTGGGCGCGCTCGGCGGCGGGCACCAGGGCCAGCTGCCGGTCGGCATCCTGGTCGGGGTCGGAAGCGGGCAGCGGAGCCGAGACGGCAGTTTCGAGCTTGAGCGAGTCGGGCAGCAGGCGGCCGGGCCGATTGGCGGCGGCCGTGGCTTTGTCCGTGGCTTGCTGCTGCGCCGCGCTGCCGCGCTGCCACAGCCAGCCGGCCCCGCCCAGCGCCAGCAGCAGCGCGGCCCCGGCCAGCCAACGGCCGCCCGCGCCCGGGTTTGCGCCTGAGTTCGCGCCCGAGTTCGGCGACGGAGCCTCCTCCGTAAACGCCGCAACCTGAGTGCCGACTGCCGTACTCGCCGCGCCGCTGGCTGCAGTCTCTCTTTGTCGCCGTCGCAGCTCCTGCCGGGCGGCGGCCACTAGCTCACGCTCGTACTGAGCAGGGTTTTCGACGAAATACAACAGCTCCGCGTTCGTTTTGGCGCGAAGCACATCAGAAGCAGCCATGCAGAAAAGCGGGAAAAGGGCGGGCCGCGCGGACAAGCCAGCGGTTAGGGCCAGCAAGTTGGGCATAAACCCGACAACAAGCAACTGGCCCGCTCAACCGCCCGCCCGCCCCCTGCGTACTGCCCCGACCACTTCTTCCAACCCTTTACTTTTCCTCAAAATGACATCGCCCAACCCCGCCCCTAACTCCGGCCGCCCGTCCGACATCGAAGACTCGACCAACAGCGTCAGCACGGCTGGTGCCATCACCAACCAGGCCCTCGACCCCGACCAGAACGCCAGCGGCAACCCCGAAACCGTGACCCAGGCCGACCTGGCCGGCAACGACGGCGCGGGCATTCGCGGCGACTACGGCGACGCCAGTCAAACCACCGGCCTCGAAGGCGGCGACCAGCAACCCGCTGACACGCAAGGCGCTACGGATACGGAGCTGACGGGCTCCTGAGCGTTTAGTTGGGGGGTTGAAAAGCCCGGTCATCGCGAGCATGTTACGCATCAAGCAAGGGACGAAGCAATCGGACCTGTTCAGCCGCGCTGGAGGAGCTTATTCAGACACGCTCAATAGGTGCGATTGCCTCGCTGTGCTCGCAATGACTGGCCTTTTTAATCCTCCAGACTCCAGACCAAAAGCCCGTACTTTGTGGCCGTGCTACGATTTCAGTTTTTTGGTTTGCGATTGTTTTTTATCGGGCTTTATGGATGGTTGCTGACCGGCGCGGCAGCCCAGGCCCAAACTCCACCCAGCCTGGCTGCCATCGCCGGCCGCTCGCCCACCGCGGCCGAGCGTCCCGCCCCGCCCAAGCGCGAGCTGCGTGGCTTCTGGATTGCCACGGTGGCCAACATCGACTGGCCCAGCCAGCGCGGCCAGGCGCCCGAGCAATACCGCCGCGAATACCGCCGCCTGCTTGATGCCGGCCAGCGCGCCGGCCTCAACGCGGTGTTCCTGCAAATCCGGCCCGCGTCGGATGCGTTTTATAAATCAGACCTGGAGCCCTGGAGCAAGTTTCTGACCGGCCGCCAGGGCCGGGCGCCGGGCGAAAACGACGACCCGCTGCCGTTTCTCATCGCCGAGGCCCACCGCCGGGGCATGGAATTTCACGCCTGGTTCAACCCCTACCGCGCTACTACCGATTCGGTTAAGCGCGGGCTGGGCGCCCTGCACCCGTTGCGCCGCCACCCCGAGTGGTTCATTCGCTACGGCGGGCAGTACCTGTACAATCCCGGCCTGCCGGCGGTGCGCAACCACATCAAGCGGGTTATTTTCGACGTGGTGCGCCGCTACGATATCGATGGGGTGCATTTCGACGACTATTTTTATCCGTATCCCGAGGCCGGGCGGGTGTTTCACGACGAGGCCGCCTTCCGCGACCAGAACCCCGACAGCCTGCGCCTGCCCGAGTGGCGGCGGCAAAACGTGAACCTGCTCATCCACGACCTGCACGACAGTATCCGGCTGGTCAAGCGCTGGGTGAAATTCGGCGTGTCGCCGTTTGGGGTGTGGAAGAATAAGAGCGAGGACCCGCTTGGCTCCGACACCCGCGCCGGGCAGCCGAGCTACGCCAACCTCTACGCCGACTCGCGCGGTTGGCTGGAGCAGGGTTGGGTCGATTATATTATGCCCCAGCTCTACTGGAGCACTAAATTTCGGCTCGTGCCGTATCCGGTGCTGCTCGAATGGTGGACGCGTAACCACTTCCGGCGGCACCTCTACATCGGGCAGGGCACGTACCGGATGCTCGAAAGCACCCGCTCCGACACCACCTGGCGCAACCCGCGCGAGCTGCCCCGGCAGGTGCGCCTGAACCGGACCTACCCCGACGACGTGCAGGGCAGCGTGTATTTCTCGGCTATCTCGTTCGCTACCAACCCACTGCACACTACCGACTCGCTGCGCCTCGACCTTTACCGCACCCCGGCGCTGGTGCCCGTCATGCCCTGGCTCGATAGCCTCGCCCCGCGTCCCGTGCGCGAGCTGACCCTGCGCCGGGCCGGCCGGGTAGCTTCGCTGAGCTGGACACCCAACCCGCTGCCCGCTGACGACGGCGACCTGGCCGCTTACTACGTGCTCTACCGCTTCGAGCGCGGCCAGCTCATCAGCCCCAACGACTCGCGCCGCATCCTGGCCGTGCTGCGGCCCGCCGGCCTGGGCCAACCAGCTGCTTTCCAAGATACTACTGCCCGGCCTGGCGTACCCTACACGTATTGCCTCACCGCCGTAGACCGCCTCCACAACGAGAGCGGCCCGGTGCGCGTGTTCAGCGAAGGCCGTCTGCCGGTGGAAGTGCTGGCCGGCGCGCCGCCCGCCGCGTCGGTGGCCGTTGCCGCCCGCCCGGCCGTCGCCCCGCGCCCGCCGATAGCCGTCGCCGCGCCCGCCGTTCCGCGCCCCGTCAGCGCCGAGCTGCCGGCCGCGCGCACCAAAACCAAGTTCAAGCCCCATCGGCGTGGGTTTTTCGCCCGGCTGTTTGGGCTGAGGTAAACAAGTTTAGCTGCCCGGCAAGCAGCTTTCAAGCGCACTCAACCTTTTTCTCTGCGCCTTCTACGAAACCCTCTGCGCCCTCTGCGGGCTAAACTTGCCCGCCTACTAACGCTGCCCGGTTGCTTTCTCGAAGCGGCCGGGCATCTTTGCGTTTCCGCCCGTCCATCCCGCCCATGCGCCCGCTTCCCGTTGACACCCTGCCGCGCCCGGCCACCGGGCCGCCCGCCCGTCTCATCTCGCTCGACGTGCTGCGCGGCCTCACCGTGATGGGCATGCTCATCGTAAACAACCCTGGTACCTGGAGCCACATCTACTGGCCGCTGGAGCACGCCGAATGGAACGGCTGCACACCCACCGACCTCGTGTTTCCGTTTTTCCTGTTCATGGTTGGTGTGAGCCTGGCCTACGCGCTGGCCGGGGCCAAAAGCTCGGGTGCGCCCACCGGCCCGGTGCTGGCGCGGGTGGCCAAGCGGGCGGCCATCCTGTTCGGGCTGGGCGTGTTCACGTCGCTTTATCCGCACTTCGACTTCACCACGGTGCGCGTCATGGGCGTGTTGCAGCGCATCGCGCTGGTATTTCTGGGGTGCAGCTTTGTGTATTTGAAAACCGGCTGGCGTACGCAAGTGGTGCTGATTGTGGGCTTACTAGTAGCCTACGCCGTGCTCATGCAACTCGTGCCCGTGCCCGGTTTTGGCCCGGCCAACCTGGAGCCGGCCACTAACCTCGGCGCCTGGCTCGACCGCACCGTGCTCACCGAGGCGCACCTCTGGAAATCGGCCCGCACCTGGGACCCCGAAGGGCTGCTCGGCACGCTGCCGGCCCTGGCTTCGGGCCTGTTGGGCGGCCTGGCCGGGCAGTGGCTGCGCTACGCCGGCCCGGCGCGGGTGTCTAAAACAACGGGCCTGCTGCTGGGCGGGCTGGTGGCCGTGGCGCTGGGGCAGCTCTGGAACATCTGGTTTCCGATTAACAAGTCGCTCTGGACCAGCTCCTACGTGCTTTATACCGGTGGGCTGGCCCTGCTGGCGCTGGCGGGGCTTTACTGGCTTTGCGACGTGCGCGGCTACCGGGCCTGGGCCGGGCCGGCGCTGTCGGCTGGGGTCAATGCCATCGCCGTGTTTTTCGGCTCGGCCATCGTGGTGCGCACCCTGAATTTGGTGCAGCTGCCCGGCCCCGACGGCGGTAAACCCGTGGGCCTCAAGGACTGGCTCTACGCCCACTGCATCGCCCCGCTCTTCTCAAACCCACTCAACGCCTCGCTAGCCGGGGCACTAGTGAACCTGCTCATCTGGCTCTTAATCCTGACGTTTTTGCGCCGCCGCAACTGGATTTGGAAGGTATAATCGACTGTGCATGGTTGTTGCATTTGTTATTTTAAATCAAAAGCAACATAGCTGCAAAATATGTTTATGTCCTGAAAGGCCCTGATAGCCAGCAATAAACAACAATCAACAAACCACAACCTTGAAAATTCTCATCATCGGCGGCGGCAACATGGGCCTGACTTACGCCCGAAGCTTCGCGCGCGCCCACATCACTTCGCGCCTCGACCTGCGCCTGCTCGCCCGCTCCCCGGCGCGGGTGCCCGCCCTGGCCGCCCACGAGCTGGGCACCGCCTGGGGCCGCCCCGAAGACTGCGTACCGGGCGCCGACATCATCATCCTGGCCGTGAAGCCACAGGATTCGGCCGCGCTCTTTGACACGCTGCGCGGCTTAGTCCAGCCCACTCAACTTATTCTCAGCATCATGGCCGGGGTGCGCATCGCCACCTTGCGCGACGCGCTGGGTACGCCCAAAGTTATCCGGGCCATGCCCAATCTGCCCGCTCAGATTGGCATGGGCATGACAGCTTTCACCAGTACCGATGAGGTGAGCCGCGCCGAACTGGTGCAGGTCCAGAACCTGCTCAGCACCACCGGCAAGACGGTTTACGTCGAGCAAGAGTCGGCCATCGATGCCAGCACGGCCATCTCGGGCAGCGGCCCGGCCTACGTTTACTATTGCATGGAAGCGCTCATGGCCGCCGCCGCCGACATGGGCTTCGCGCCCGCCGAAGCCGAGCTGCTCGTCAGCCAGACTTTTCGCGGGGCCGTCGAGCTCTACAGCCAGGCCGGCCTGAGCTGCCAGGACTGGATTGCCCGCGTCGCCTCGAAAGGTGGCACGACCGAGGCCGCGCTCGGCGCGTTCAGCGGCGGGGCCGTGCGCCAGGGCCTCATGGCCGGGGCCGAAGCCGCCCGCGCCCGCGCCGAGGAGTTGGGGAAATAGGTGATGAGACATCCGTCATTGCTTCGTCCCTTGCTCCATGCGCAACATGCTCGCAATGACCAGCTTCCAACCTACCCAACTCATCACCAAAAAATGCCCAAAACCGCTCTTCTCGCCGGCGCTACCGGCCTCATCGGCAGCGCTTTGCTGCCCCTGCTGCTGGCCTCCGACCGCTACGCCCGCGTCGTCGTCGTGGGCCGCCGGGCCGTCGCGCTCAGCCATCCCAGGCTCAATCAGGTAATAACCGACCTCGGGCAGCTCGACGCGGTAGCCGCCGAGCTTCAGGCCGATGACGTGTACTGCTGCCTCGGCACTACCATCAAGCAGGCTGGCTCGCAAGCGGCTTTTTATCAGGTTGATTTTGAGTACGTGGTGGCGTTGGCCAAGCTCAGCGCGGCGGGCGGCGCGGCGCAGTTTCTGGTCGTCTCGTCGCTGGGGGCCGATGCTGGCTCGGGTATCTACTACAGCCGGGTGAAGGGCGAGATGGAGCAGGCCGTGCGGGCATTGCCGTTTCAGGCGCTGCATATTTTTCGGCCGTCGCTCTTGCTCGGCGAGCGCGCGCAGCCTCGCTTGGGGGAGCGGGTGGCGGCTTTTGGCTTGGCCCTGTTTCGGCCGCTGCTCGTGGGAGGCTTGCGGCAGTATCGGCCGGTGACGGTCGTCGCGGTGGCTCAGGCCATGCTGGCCGCTGCCACGACCGAGGCCAGCGGGGCGCGGGTTCACAGTTCCGAAACGCTTTGAGCGTGTTTAAGTAACGCACAGAAAAACCCTGATAGCCACGGCTATCAGGGTTTTTGCGTATTAAAATTAGGAAAATCTACCAGCGCCGCCCGTAGTAGCGGCGCGGCCCGTAGTACGCCCGTGGCCCATAGTAAACCCGCGGGCGGTAGTAGGGTCGGGGGGCATAATAGATGGGAGGTTGGGGCGCTATCACCACGGGCGGGGCGTAGTAGCGCGGCCCGTAGTAGGGGTACGGCGCGCCGACTCCCACGGTGCTATAAACGCCAGGCGCGCAGCTGCTCAAGCCCAACGATAAACCCAGCACCAGAAACAAGGAAAAAAACAATTGACGACGCATGGCGGGGCGGCAGCCGAAGCTCCGAGTTTTAAGATGACAGAATCAGATAGTACGAATCAGCTCAGGTTTAATGCTGATAATAAAGCCGGACCAAAATGTTCTAAACCCAACGCAGACTCGTGATATTTCTTAACCAAAACCTTGCCAGAAAAAGAAAGCTTCTTCGAGCAAAATAATTTGTTGAAAGTGTTAATAGCTGATGTTACGCAGCCATTTTGTTCAGCGCGTGGTGCATGGCTTTGAGTCCGCGCAAATAAAGTTGTGCTTTGAGGCGAAAATGACCGATGCCTGATTGCCGGGTTATCTTCTCTAACTTGATGTAAGCCAGAATGGAAGA
>JANXNW010000377.1 GCA_025353905.1 Hymenobacter sp. | reverse complement strand
ATGAAATTCTTCACCAGCCGGTCTTCCAGCGAGTGATAGCTGAGCACGACGAGCCGGCCGCCCGGCCGTAGCACCTGAGCCGCCTGAGTCAGCAGGGCCTGCAACGCGCTCAGCTCATCGTTCACTTCAATACGCAGCGCCTGGAAGACCTGAGCCAGGTACTTGTTTTCCTTACCGCGCGGCGTAACGGGCTGGATAGCCAGCTTGAGTTCGCCGATGGTGCGCAGCGGGCGCTGGCGGCGGGCCTGCACCACGGTGCGGGCCAGGGTACGGGCGTTGGTAACTTCGCCGTACATGCCGAAAATGCGGTGCAAGTCGCTTTCTTCATACTCGTTAAGTACGTGGGTGGCAGTAGGGAGGGAGTCGTCGGCCGCGTCCATGCGCATGTCGAGTGGCCCGTCGAAGCGGGTGCTGAAGCCGCGCGCGGCCGTGTCGAACTGGTGCGACGACACGCCCAAATCGGCCAGCAGGCCGTCCAAGGGCACGGCTCCGCACTGGCCCAGCTCGGCGGCAAGGTGCCGGAAATTGGCCCGCACGAACGTAAAACACGGCCCGGCCAGCCGGGCGGCCTCGCGCTCGGCGGCCGCGTCTTGGTCGAAGCCATACAGATGACCGTTCGTGAGTTGCTCTAGGATGCGTGCCGAATGCCCGCCCCCGCCGAAGGTGACATCCACGTACCGCCCGCCGGGCACCACGGCCAGCCCCGCCAGGCACTCAGCCAGCAGCACCGGGCGGTGGTAAGCAGTATCGTTGGCGTAGTCGGGCATCGGGCGGCGTTGTTTGTGCGGTAGGCTTTGGTCGGCACCGCAGGGCCGTCGAGTGTGCGATAAGCTTTCGATTTGTGATTAAGACGACTTAGGCGTTTGGTTGATAACGATTTACGAACAGGCTAAAGCCTATGCTACGCTCTCCGGGGTATTCGATAAAAACTTCTGGGCCAGCTTCGAGAACGTTGGCTGGTCTTTGATGAGCGACTCGTCGTAGCGGCTTGGCTCCCACACTTCGCAGCGGTTGCCGAGGCCCACGATAACGGCTTCCTTGTCCAGGCCGGCGTAGCGGCGCATGGTGCCCGGCACACCGAAGCGGCCCACGCTGTCCAGCTCGACCTCCGTCATGCCCCGAAAAAAATTGCGCTGGAACTGCCGGTACTCCTCGTTGAACTCGTCGAGGGCCATCACTTTGGCGTGAATCAGCTCCCAGGCCGAGCGTGGGTACAGCACCAGGCACGGCTCGAAGCCGCGCACGAGCACCAGCTGATTGGCGTATTGGTCGGGCAGGGCGGCCTTGACTTTCGCCGGCAGCACCAGCCGCCCTTTCGGGTCTAGCTTGCAGTCGTACTCGCCGGATAAGAGCTGGTGCATGGCTGGTTCTGGGAAAAGCCGTCGGGCCGGGCCGCGGCCCCGACTGGTATGGCAAAAGTACGGGGGGTTTCAAACAATCCGCCACTTTCTACCACTTTCTACCACAGCTCCAAAACAGCCTCAACGCGCTGAAAACGCGCATATGTCATGTAACGCAACATTGTTGCTTATTTATTTTGGATGTTTCAGAGTTGTTTTGGTTGGCCAAACTGCCGAAACCAGGCCGCGCCCGAATTTTATTTTTATAAGCTACAATGTTGCAAAATGTGTCAGGGCTGGTGGTTCTTTTCACTGGCTGACTTCGCGCCGACCAGCGGGCAAACGGGTAGTGAGCGCGAGTTGCGGGTAGGGGGCGGGCGGCTTTTGGTCCCGCTCAAACCGCTGGCTCAACCACCCGGCCGCGGTGCCCGTGGTTAGCGTGCGCCCGACGCTCGAAACCGCGCTAACCGCTCGGTAAAGCGCGGCAGCGTCGCCGGGCCAAACCCGTCCGTGTCGGTCGGTATGTGTTTCTTTTGTTAAATTTCGGGACCGTATTTTCATTCGCCTCCGCTCGCTTTGGCCGCCCCACCCGCTTTTTCCGAATCAGACTGCCTGCGCCGCCTGAAGCTGGCCGACGAGCGAGCCTTTGAGGCCCTGTTTCGGCATTACGGCGCGCTGGTTTACCGCTTCGCGCTCAGCTACTTGAAGTCGGGACCGGCGGCCGAGGAAATTGTGCAGGAGTGCTTTATCAAGCTTTGGGAAAAGCGCGAGCAGCTGCGCGAGGATGTCCCGCTCAAGGGCTACCTGTTCACGACGGCTCACCACGCGGTGCTCAACGAGCTGCGGCGCGACGCGCACCAGAGGCGGCTGCACGGGCAGGTGGCCGACGCCGGCCCCGTCAGCGTGACTAATGAAGTCGAGTACGTAGAGATGGAGGCGCTCTACCAAGCCGCGCTGGGGCAGTTGCCGCCCCGGCAGCGCGAAGCCTTCGAGCTGAGCCGGCAACAGGGCCTGACTTATCCCGAAATCGCCGTGCGCCAGGGCGTATCGGTGAAAACCGTAGAGGCCCACATCATGCAGGCGCTCAAGCTGCTGCGCAAATACCTACGGGTGCATGGCGGCGGCATCCTGGGCCTATTGCTGACCCTGGCCCTGGGCGAGCGCTGATTATAGAACGGAGTGAGTGGCACTCCGTTCTGCCGCGAAGCGGCAAGCTCGCGGCAGGTTTGTCGGCTTGTTTTTTTACCTGATGAACAAAGCGGCCGGGGCTTACCGCTTCGCGGCGAAACGGAGTGGCACTCCTCCGTTTTGCATTTTTTTCCGAAAGCGACTAAGGGGGAAGCGCGGGTAGCGGTGTAGTAGAGGGGAAGAAGGCCGCCTGACGCGCCCCGCTCTATGTCGCAATCCGTTACCCAAACCCTCGTGGCCGCTTACGCGGCCGGCACCGCCACCCCCGCCGAGGCCGCCGCCGTGCGGGCCTGGCTGGCTCAGCCCGCCAATCAGCTGCTGGCTCAATACTGGATGCAGCAGCACTGGAACGCGCTGGCCATTGAGGCCGAAGCCACGGCTCGTCCGCTGTTCGGAAAGGAAGACGCCCCCGACTACGAGGCTCTGCTGGCGCGCATCCGGCAGCGGCTGGAGCTGGATTCGGCCCCGGCCGCGCCCCGGCGCTGGCCGGTCCCGACCCGGACGACCTGGACGACCTGGACGCGCTGGGCCGCCGCAGCCGCGCTGGTTATGAGCGCGGCCGGCGGTGGCTGGCTTTATTATCAGCGCCCGCCGACGGCCGCCGCGCCCGCCCTGAGCGTGGCCACGCCCTACGGGCAGACGCGCACCGTGACTTTGCCCGACAGCTCGCGCGTGACGCTCAACGCTGACTCGCGGCTACGCTACGCTACGACGTGGGCGGCCGACCAGCCCCGGGAGGTGTGGCTCGATGGGGAAGGGTTTTTCGACGTGCGGCATCAAGCTACCAATCAGCGCTTTCTGGTGCATACTCAGGCGGGGTTGCAGGTCGAGGTGCTCGGCACGCGGTTCGTGGTGGCGCGGCGGCGGGGGCAAACGCGGGTGGTGCTGCTCACGGGCCGGGTGCGGGTCGAGTTCGAGGACCGGCAACAGCCCGACGTGCTGCTGCGGCCCGGCGAGCTGCTCGAAACCCACGACGAGCAGCCCCGGCAGCTGGTGCATCAGCGGGTACACGTCGAACCCTACGCCGCCTGGAAGGACGGCCGCCTGGTGTTCGACAACACGACCATCGCCGAGCTGGCCACCCGCCTGCGCGACACCTACGGCCTCGACGTGGTGGTGGCCAGCCCGGCGCTGAACCGCCGCCGCGTCACCGGCTCCGTGCCGGTGAACGAGCTGAACACCCTGCTGCAAGCGCTGGAAGAAACCTTTCACCTGCGCGCCGTCCGCACGGGCAACCGCTTGACGCTGACTGATTGAGCCTGACCCCACCCCGCTAACCATTCCCCACCCACTCTTCTATGCGACCAATTTTTACGTTCGGGAAGCCCGCCGGCCGCCGGCCCGCCGGCCTGGCTACGGGCCTGCTGCTGTTGCAAGCGCTGAGCGCGCCGGCGGCGGCTCAGCTACTGGCCACGGCCACTCCGGCTGCCCAGCGCGGCGATGTGACTCCGGCCGCCGCTGCCGCGCCAGTGCTGCTCAAAACCCTGCTTCAGCGCTGGGAAGCGGAATTCAAGGCCACTATTTTTTACGAGAGCGCGCTGGTGGAAAACAAGCGGGTGCCGGAGCCGCGCCCCGCGCCGGCTTCGCTGGCCGAGTGCCTGGCTACGGTGCTGCCGGCGGCGAATCTGCAATTCAAAGAGCTGCGGCCCAACTACTTCGTGGTGACGAGCCGGCTGGCTGGCGCGGCGGGCGCTAGTGGTGCGACTGGCTTGGTTGCGGCCCCCCAGAATATTCCCGTTTCGGGGCGCGTGACGGGGGCCGGCGGGCAGGCGCTGCCCGGCGTGACGGTGCTGGTGAAAGGCACCAGCCTGGGCATCGCAACCAACGCCGATGGCAGCTTCGCGCTGAATGTGCCCGAGGGTAGTACGCTGGTGTTCAGCTACGTGGGCTACGTGCGGCAGGAAGTGGCGGTGGGCACGACGACGACCTTCGCCATCGAGCTTCAGGAGGATTTGCAGGGGTTGGGCGAGGTGGTGGTAGTGGGTTACGGCACCCAGAGCCGCCGCGAGCTGACGACGGCCGTCAGCTCGGTGAGCGCCCAAGCGCTGGAGCGGCAGCCGGTGGCGGGCTTCGACCAAGCCCTGCAAGGTCAGGCGGCCGGGGTGCAGGTGACGGCCCCGAGCGGCGCGCCGGGCGCGGGCATCAACGTGCGCATCCGGGGCAATGCCTCGGCCAGCCTGAACGGCTCGCCGCTCTACGTGATTGATGGGGTGCCGGTGCTGCCCGACTACCAGCAGGAGCTGGCTGTGGGCGGGCAGCGGCCCAATCCGCTCAACGCGCTCAACCCCAACGACATCGAGAGCATCGACATTCTGAAGGACGGCGCGGCGGCGGCCATCTATGGCCTGCGGGCCTCCAACGGGGTGGTGGTGATTACGACCAAGCGCGGCAAGGTGGGCCAGGCTCAGGTGGGCTTCAATATGTACTACGGCCGGCAGGTTATCCGCCGCAAGCTCGACGTGCTCGACGGGCCGCAATTTGCGACGCTCTTCAACGAGATTCGCACCAACGCGGGCCTGCCCCCCGGTTTTCCTTCGACGGCCGGCCTGACGACCACTAACTGGCAGGACGAGATTTACCGGCCCGCCGGGATGCAGAATTACCAGCTCAACGTGAGCGGCGGCACCGATAAGACGCGCTATTACCTGGCGGGCGGGTATTTCCGGCAGGACGGCATCAGCCTCAACTCGGGCTTCGACCGCTACACGTTTCGGCTCAACCTGGACCAGCAGCTCGGCGGGCGGTTTCGGGTGGGCACGGCGCTGAACCTGAGCAAAACCGGCAACAACAACAGCTCGCGCAGCGAGAGCGGGGCCGGTAACTCGGGCACCGTGCTCGGCGCGCTGGCCCAGATTCCGACCATCCCGGTGCGCAACCCGGACGGCACCTACGCCATCAACAACTTCGACCGCACGTTCAACAACCCGGTGGGCAACCTGCTCGAAAGCAGCAACCTGGCCAACATTTACCAGGTCATCGGCAACGTGTTTGGCGAGCTGGACATCCTCAAAAACCTGACCCTGCGCTCGTCGGCGGGCATTGACTTCCGCATTCAGACCGAGAACGAGTTTCTGACCCGCGACTTTCCGGGCACTCAGTTTTCGCCGCCCGGCCAGCAGGGGCAGGGCCGCACGGCCACCAACGAGCAGCTCATCTGGCTTCAGGAAAACACGCTCACCTACCGGCCCGAGCTGGGCGAGCGGCACCGGCTGACGCTGCTGGCCGGCGAGTCGATGCAGGCTTCGCAGCGGTTTACGTCGAGCGCCGGCGGCTCGGGCTACGCCTCCAACGCGGTGCCCTATTTGTCGGGCGTGTCGCAATTTACCAAGCCCAGCAGCTACGCCGACGAGTGGGGTTTGCTGAGCTTTTTCGGGCGGGCCATCTACGACTACGACCAACGCTACCTGGCCACGCTCAGCCTGCGGGCCGACGGGTCGAGCCGCTTCCGCGATGGCCAGAAGTTCGGTTACTTCCCGGCCCTGGGTTTGGGCTGGCGGGTGTCGAAGGAGGCGTTCTTCCCGCAAAACACGCCCGTCTCGGAGTTGAAGCTGCGCGGCAGCGTGGGCGTGAACGGCAACCAGGAAGTATATACCTATCAGCGGTTTCCGCGCTACGGCGTGGGCTTCGGCTACCCGGGCGTGGGCGGCACGGTGGCCCCCGGCATCACCCAGACCGACATCGGCAACGACGACGTGAAGTGGGAAACCACGACCCAGTACAACGCCGGCCTCGACCTGGGACTGCTCGCCGACCGGCTGGTGCTGACGGTGGACGTGTACCGCAAAAACACGCGCGACTTGCTCACACTGGTGGATATTCCGCTCAGCACCGGCTCGGGCAGCCTGCAAATTTTGCAGAACGTGGGCCGCATCCGCAACCAGGGCCTGGAGCTGGGCCTGACCACGACCAACCTGCGCGGAGCCGACAAGGGGCTGGGCTGGACGACGAGCCTGAACGTGGCTTTCAACCGCAACCGGGTGCTCGAACTGGGGCAGGTGCTTAACACCCAGGGGCAGTTCGAGGACCGGCGGCTCAACAGCGGCAACGGCTTCACGCTGACCGGCCAGCCGCTGGGCGTGTTCTACGGCTTCGTGACGGACGGCATTTTTCAGAACCAGGACGAGGTGCGGCGCGGGGCTACCCAGAGCGCCCAGACGGCTCCCGGCGACATTCGCTTCCGCGACCTCAACGGCGACGGCATCATCAACGACCGCGACCGCCAGGTTATCGGCGACCCCAACCCGCAAGCGGTGGGCGGGGTGACCAATACGATTACCTACCGGGGGCTGGAGCTGAGTATTTTCTTCCAGGGCAGCTTCGGCAACCAGGTATATAACCAGAACCGCGAAACGCTCGAAGCCATGAGCGCGCCGCTCAACCAGGACGCGCGGGTGCTCAACCGCTGGACTCCGACCAATACGAACACCGATGTCCCGCGCGCCATTTTCGGCGACCCCAACGGCAACGCCCGCTACTCGAACCGCTTCCTGGAAGACGGCTCCTACGTGCGGCTCAAAAACCTGACCCTGGCCTACAACCTGCCCGCCGACCTCATCCGGCGGGCCGCGCTGCGCAACCTGCGCTTCTACCTCACCGGCCAGAACCTGCTGACCTGGACCCGCTACTCGGGCTACGACCCGGAAGTCAGCTCCGACCCGTTCTCGACCACCGGCTTCGGTCGCGATTTCGGGGTCTATCCCCAGGCGCGCACCTTCACGGCGGGGGTGAATGCCACGTTTTGAATAGACTTATTGCTCGCCGTGCGTTGCGCCTCACGGCGAGCCAACCACCTGCAAAAAAGCTTCTTTCCTTTCTGAATTCCCATGAAAAAGCTACTATTCACGACCTGCGCGCTCACGCTCGGCTTGCTGGCGGGCTGCAACGTGCTCGACAAGGAGCCGCTCAACTCCATCGCGCCGAGCAATTTTTTTAAGACGGCCACCGACGCGGAGGCCGCCCTGACGGCCGCTTACGACGGCTTGCAGGCCAAAGGCTGCTACGCCGAAGTGCTGCCGCTGATTGGGGAGATGCCCACCGACAACTGCTTCAGCTTCAACAACGACGTGCGGGCGCTCGATGTCATCAACTGGAACTCCTCGACGGGGCAGGTCTATGACGCGTACCGCGACCCGTACCAGGCCATCAACCGGGCCAACGCGGTGATTAAGTACGTGCCGGCCATCGACATGCCCGGCGCGCGGCGCGACCAAATTCTGGGCGAGGCGCGCTTCATCCGGGGCTTGTGCTACTTCAATCTCGTCAAGCTCTACGGGGCGGTGCCCCTGCGCCTGGAGCCGACCGAGAGCGGCACCCCGGCCGCGATTAACCTGCCGCGCACCGCCGCCGATGCCGTGTATGGACAGATAGTGAGCGACCTGACCACGGCCGAGGGGCTGATGGCCGCCACCAACCCGACCCGCGCCACCAAAGCCGCCGCCCAGGCCCTGCTGGCCCGCGTGTACCTGACTCAGCGGCAGTGGCCGGCCGCGCGCGATGCCGCCGGCCGGGTGTTGGCCGGCAACTCAGCCACGCTCTCGGCGAGCTTCAACAACCTGTTTCCGGCTGACAACCGCCCCGAGTCCATTTTCGAAGTACAGTACGCGGGCAATGCCGACGGGGGCACGTTTTTCACGCTGCCCGATTTGCTGCTGCCCCAGCCGCCGGCCACGTTCTCGTTTCAGAAATTCGACATTCCGACCGCCGAGCTGCTGGCCCAGCCCACGCCCGGCGACCAGCGCTGGAGCTTTCAGGGCGTGGTGAACGCGGGGCGCAATTTCGCGAGCTACGTCGATGCCGGCCCCGGCAGCGGCAACGACCGCGGGCCATTCGTCTATAAGTGGCGCTCGAACCCGAACGGCTTCAACTCGCCCGACAACTACTACGTGCTGCGCCTGGCCGATGTCCTGCTCATGTCGGCCGAAGCCAGCAACGAGGCCAGCGGCCCCAACCCCGACGCGCTCGCCCGCCTCAACCAGGTGCGTCAGCGCGCCGCCCTGCCCGCCCTGACGAGCGCCTCGCCCGAGGCGGCCACCAAGAAAACCCTGCGCGACGAAATCGACCGCCAGCGCCGCCTGGAGCTGGCCTTCGAGGGCGAACGCTGGTTCGACTTGCTGCGCTACGCCCGCCACAACCAGGCTGAGCCGGGTGCCCACGTCATCACCGCCCTCGACATCATCCAGCGCAACCGTGGCACGGCCGATGCCAATTTTCTGCTCTTCCCGATTCCGCTGGCCGAACTCAACACCAACACCCAGCTTCAGCAGAATCCCGGCTATTAGATTAATGGTCAGTGTTTAGCGGTTAGTGGTCAGTGGTTAATTTCTCGTCGGTCATTGCGAGCGAAGCGAAGCAATCGCACCTGTT
>JANXNW010000368.1 GCA_025353905.1 Hymenobacter sp. | reverse complement strand
GGCTAAGCCGCTCTTCACGCTGCTCATGGCCGGGCCGGCGCAGCTCGGCTTTCGGGCGGTCACGCTGATGCAGTGCGCCTTAGTGGCGGCTTCGGCCTGGCTCAGCTTTCGGGTGGCGCGCGGGCTGGGGCTGCCGCTGGCGGCGTTGGCGGTACTATTCTGCTACGCTGCGCCCGATTATTTCCGCATCCAGTTCTCGGGCCTCACCGAGCCGCTGTTTGGGCTGGTGCTGGTGGGGGCGGTGGCGCTGGCCGTGAGCGGACGGGCGGGCTGGTCGGCGGCACTCGTCTCGTGGCTGCCGTTCGTGCGCTCCGAAGGATTTATCCTGCTCGGCGTGTGGGCCGTGTACCTGGTCTGGCAGCGGCGCTGGGCGCAATTGCCAGGGCTGTTGCTCGGCTACGCCGTCTATACTGTGGTGGGCGGCCTGGTGTTGGGCGAATGGGGCTGGGTGTTCGGGCGCAATCCGTACCCCACCGTCTCGCCCTACGGCCACGGCGGCTGGACGACGTTCGTCATTGGCTTGCTGTTTTTACTCGGCATCGTGCCCTTCGCGCTCGTGCTGCTGGGAGCCGGGCAGCAAGTAGCCCGCCTGCTCCGGTGGCGCGACGCGCCCTGGGCCGACCCGCGCTTCCAGGCTGAACTGCTCCTTGTTTACGGCAGCATCGCCGTCTTTGTGGGCGCGCACACCGTGTTCTGGGCGCTGGGTATCTTCGGCTCGGCAGGCCTCACGCGGGTGCTCACCGTGCTCACGCCGCTGCTGGCCGTGGTGGCGGTGCGCGGGCTGGGGGTGCTGGCGGGGCTGACCGGCTCGGCCGTTGCGCGCCGACGCATCGTACTAGGAGTGAGCGTAGTGGCGGTGCTTTTGTCGTTCACCGGCTTGCGCGTAGGCTTCCGCTGGCAACGCGATTTTGCTCAGCCGGGCGACGTTGCCCTGGCCGAGCAGGCCGCCGCCTGGTACCGACAGCTGCCTGCCTGCCCGCCGCACCCGCTCGTCGCCGAGCATCCCGCCCTGGTCCGCGCCCTGGCCATTCAAGTATTCGATTCCGTGGCCCGCCTGCCCAACGGCCAGCCGCGCCCCCATCGAATCGAACTCGACCCGCTGCCCGTCGGCACCCTGCTCTTCTGGGACGACTGGTTCAGCCGCGTCGAAGGCCACCTGGAGCTGCAAACCGTCGTTGCCGACCCGCGCTTCCGCCAACGCTGGGCTGCTACGACCCTACGCCAACCCGGCGACCCCGGCGGTGGCAGCTGCCGGGTCGTCGTGTTCGAGAAAACCTGTTTACAGTGACGCGTGAGTAATTGAGCCAGGGTTCTCAATCAGCCGACCCGCTGGGGTTGTTTTAGCCCGCAGAGGGCGCAGAGGGTTTCGCAGAAGGCGCAGAGGCTGAACAAGCCACCTGGTTCTTCCGCTCAATCAGTCGCTGGTCATTACTCACTAGACACCAACTAACTGTACTGCCGCAGCGTCTCGACCAGCACCCGGAAATCCTTCGGATATGGCGCTTCCACCTCAATGCGCTCACCGTTCAGCCCGCTAAAACCGAGGCGCGCGGCGTGGAGCGCAAAGCGCTTGATAAAGGGCTGCTCGGTTTCGCCCTCTTTCAGGTTGAATTTCTTCTTGAGAGAGGACAAAAAGAAATCCTCGCCGCCGTAGAGCATGTCGCCCACGATGGGCGTCTCGACGTAGGCCAGGTGCAGCCGAATCTGGTGCTGACGGCCTGTCACCGGCTCGGCTTGCACGAGGGCGTGGCGGGCGTAAGTTTCGAGGGTCGTGAAGCGGGTTTCGGCCGGCTTGCCCTTGTAGGCCAGCCGTGCTTTGCCGCTCTTAGTGGTTTCGATGTTGCGCTCCACGATGAATTTCTCCAGCGGCGGCGCGCCCCAGGTCACGGCGTGGTAAATCTTGTTCACCTCGCGGTTTTCGAACTGCATGGCCAGGTGCCGGTACGCCTCGGGGTGCTTGGCCAGGGCGAGCGCGCCGCTCGTGTCGCGGTCGAGCCGGTGGCCCACCTGGGCATCGTCGGCGTAGTCACGCGCCAGCCGCAACAGGCTCGGAGCCACGCCGATGCGCTCGTCGAGCGTGGCCAGAAACGGCGGCTTGTTCACGACCAGGTAGTCGTCGCTCTCGAATAAAATCAGGTCCTGGAATTTGGGCGGCTTCATGCGGAATGTGGCGCGAGCTTCAGCTCGGCGTAAACGGGCCGCAAAGGTCGCCCGTAAGTGGTGGTTCGCCGACGTATAGGTTGTCAGTTGTCAGTTGCTAGTTGCTGGTCAGTTAGTTGTCCTATACCTGTCTAACAACTGACAACGAACAACGGACAACTGCTAGACTACACGCTGAAGCTCGCGCCACTTTTGGGGCGCGGCAGCTTGAACTCCATGCTCGTGCCCGCGCCCAGCTCGCTCTTGATGTGAATCGCCGATTTGTGAGCCTCCACGATGTGCTTGCTGATGGCCAGGCCCAGGCCCGAGCCGCCGGCCGAGCGCGAGCGGCTCTTGTCCACCCGGTAAAACCGCTCGAAGATGCGCGCCTGGTGCTCGGGCGCGATGCCGGCCCCGTCGTCGCGCACAGCCACGCGCACCCCGCTGCGGCCCGGCACGAGCGCCACCACGACGTGCCCGTGCTCGTCGCGGCCATACTTGATAGCGTTGTCAATCAGGTTGATGAGCACCTGCCGGATGCGGTTGCGGTCGGCCACGACCAGGATTTCCTCCTGGGCCAGGTGGGGCGGAAACAAGCTCAGCGCCGTGCCCCGCCGCTGGGCCTGCTGCTCCAGCAGCTCGAAAATTTCCTGTACCAGCGCCACGAGGTCGAAGCGCTGCCGCCGCATCCGAATGACCCCTTTCTCAAGCTGGGAGATGGTCACTAAATCCTGTACCAGCGCGTCGAGTGATTCGAGGCTGGCGGCGGCGCGGCGCAAAAACTTGCGCCGGGTGGCCGGGTCCATGCCCTCGCCTGCGCCGACTTCGCCACCTTCACCCGCATCGTTCGGTTCTTCTTCGCCCTCTAAAATGGTCAGTACGAAGCCCTGAGCGGCGAAGAGCGGCGTTTTCAGCTCGTGCGATACATCAGCCAGAAACTCGCGCCTGAGCGCTTGCAGGCGTTTGAGCTCATCCAGCTCCTGCTGCCGCCGTTCGGCCATCTGCACGATTTCATCGCCGATGCGCTGTAGCGGCTCGGAGCGAAACAAGAACTTGTTGCTCAGTTTCTTAAACTCCTTGCGCTTGATGTGTTCCAGCCGCGAGTACAGCCCGTTTATTTCCCGAAAAATCAGCGCCTCAAACGCGAGATACACCAGCAGAAAGCAGGCCGCCAGCGTAATGCCCGCCGTCAGAAACGCCTGATTGGTCGGCAGCCCCGGCACCAGCCACGCGAAAGCCGTCAGCACGCCCGCCACCAGCAGCGCGATGAGAATGGCCACGGTGCGGGAAGACAGGTTCATTTCAATGAGCAATAAACAATGAGCAATGAGCAATAAACCCTATCGTTAGCGCTCACCAAGCCACAAAGTAACCGGGCAACAGCACAAATGCCATTGCTCATTGCTCACTGTTAATTGCTCGTTGATAATCAGTCCGCGTTAAACTTATAGCCCACGCCCTTAATGGTTTGGATGTGGTGGTCGCCCACTTTTTCGCGCACCTTGCGCACGTGCACATCCACGGTGCGGGCCAGCACAAACACGTCATTGCCCCAGATATTCTGGAGCAGCTCTTCGCGGTTGAATACTTTGTGGGGCGAGGCGGCCAAGAAGGCCAGCAGCTCAAATTCCTTCTTGGGCAGGCTGATTTTTTTGCCATCCTGATACACGGCAAACGCCGTGCGGTCGATGCGCAGGCCGTTGA
>JANXNW010000341.1 GCA_025353905.1 Hymenobacter sp. | reverse complement strand
GGAGAGGGGGCCGGGGGGTGAGGCCCACGAGCGATGAGTAACCACTTGATAAGCAAAAATCTAACCCAAATCCGCTAATTTAAACAGCCTCTTAGGGTTGAGCGTGGCCGTGCCCGCGGCTTGGGTGCGGGCGGCCCGCACCCAGGCCGCGGGCAGCAGCGAGCTGGCGCGGGAAAACCACCAGTTGCGCACGGCCCTGGCGCGGGCCGAGCAGGAGCGCGCTATTTTAAAAAAAGCGCTGACCATCTTCTCTACGCCGACGGGCCGATGAAGCGCTACCTGTTTATCGCCGCCCATGCCGCTACGTGGCCCGTGCAGGGGCAATGCCGGGTGCTGGGGGTCAGCAAGCGTGGCTATTATGGCTGGTGCCAGCGGCCCAGCCCGCCAGCAGCTACCGCGCCGGGCAGCTGGCAAGCCGCCGCTAAAACCGTGTTTGAGGACCACGCCAGGCGCTACGGCACCCGCCGCCTGCGTGCCCAGCTGCCCCGCGCGGGCCACCGGCAGGTGGGCCGTCAGCGCTTGCGCACCTGGCTACGGGTCCCTCACTTGCGCGCCCACTATATCCGCTCCCCCGACCACCCCCGCGCACGACGCCAGCCGACCCGCTGGCCGTGGCGGCCGCTAATCGGCTGGCCGACTGGCCGACGGTCACCGCCCGGAACCAGGTCTGGTTGGGCGACACCACGTATCTGCCCTTGACCAGCGGGCAATGGGTGTACCTGACCGCCTGGCGCGAGGCCTGTACCCGCGCCGTGGTGGGCGAGGTGCCGCCGCGGCGGCACTTAGCACGGGAGCAAGTCGCGGCATACGGATTAGGTGCTGACGGCTTTTGCCCATGCTGTGGCTGTGCAGCAGCCCCCGCCGGGCTTGCTGGTCCACGCCGACCGGGGCAGCCAGTACACGAGCGCGGCCTTCGGCCAGCAACTGCGCCACGTCCAGGCCATCCCCAGTCTGAGCCGGCCAGGTAATCCCTACGACAACGCCCTGGCCGAGAGCGGCTGAAGCACCCTCAAAACTGAGCTGCTACCCGGCCGAGCCTGCTTCGCTAACCTGGCCGAAGCCCGCCTGGAGCTGGCCCACTACCTGGACGACTACTACAACACCCAACGCCTGCACTCCACCCTGGGCTACCGCACCCCGCGCGAACTCGAACACCGCTTTCTATCTACCTTGGCTCCCTGTCCGTTTTGACTCGACCACCCCACTGGCCGCCCCTGTGGCACCGCTGCTGCTGCTGCCACTGGCCGAGAATGCCTTCAAGCACGGCGACCTGGCCGCCCGCCCCACCGCCGTACGCCTGGAACTGGAAGCCACCGCCGCCGGCCTGCGCTTCGTGGCGCACAATTGCGTAGCGGCGGCTCCGGCCGACCCACTGCCCGCTGGCGGGTTGGGCCTGGCCAACCTGCGCCGCCGCCTGGCCCTGCTTTACCCCGGCCGCCACACCCTCGCCGTGCAAGCCAGCCCGACCGAGCACACCGTAACATTGCACCTGCGTTGGGCCTAGCCGCCCGCCAGCTTTACCTGCCCATGGCTGCCCCCGGCGCTTCGCCCCCGCTTACCTGCGTGCTGCTCGACGACGAGCCGCTGGCCCTCGACCTGCTGGCCGACTTCTGCGCCCAGGTGCCGTTTCTAGCGGTGCGGGGTCAGTTTCACGAAGCGCTGGCCGGTCTGGCCTTCTTGCAGGACCACCCCGTGGACGTGGTATTTCTCGACATCCACATGCCGCGCCTCAACGGTGTGCAGCTGGCCCAGCTGCTGCCCTCGCCCGCGCCGCTGCTGATATTCACCACCGCCTTCGACCAGTACGCCGTGCAGAGCTACACCCTGCAAGCAGCCGACTACCTGATCAAGCCCATCGCCTTCAACCGCTTCCTGCAGGCTGCGCTGAAAGTGCGGCAGCTGGCGGCTGCCCGCGCTGCCCCAGTGCCTGCCGCTCCAGGCTTGCCCGCAGCGGCCGCCGAGGCTATGTTCGTGAAGCACGGGGGGCGGCTTCAGCGCGTAGCCTTTGCTGACCTACGCTACATTGAGGGCCGCAAGGAGTACCTGCTGCTGCACACCGGCACCGACAAGCTGCTGACCATGCAATCGTTCCAGCCGATACTCGCGGCGCTGCCCGCCGGCCAGTTTGTGCGCATCCATAAGTCGTTCGTGGTTGCCCTGCGCTACCTCGAACACGTCGAGCGGGGCAAGGTGCAGGTAGCTGGCCAGCTGCTGCCCATCGGCGACAGCTACCGTGAAACCTTTCTGGCCTGCTTATACGCCTACCAGCAGCTGTAGACTACGCAGCCGCTACCAACCCGAGCTTGGTAGGCAAGGCCCGAAACGACCCAACAGTGCTCATTTTCTGAGCTACTCCTACCCCAATAAAATCAAACGTAGCGGCCCTACCGGGAATTTCTGTTCCTACTCTTGCGCTACCCCGTAAAAGACAATCAGCCTCAGCGAGGGCAGCAGGAAGTAGAACGCCGAGGCGAAAATGTCGTTGCCCACGTCCCGGCCCCGGAAATCCTTGGCCAGGAAAAACACGCCCCAGGCAATGGAGAGCGCCGTGAAGCCCGCCGCCGGCAGGTCCCAGCCCTTGCGGGCCAACTTCATGGCCACCAGCCCGCAGCCCGTTATGAACACGGCGTCGGCCAACTTGTAGGCCATGCCCGAAAAGGCGGACAGGAACAAACTGCCCAACAGGACCAGCGCGCAGGCCAGCCCAAAGGCGGTAAACTGGGCGGTAATAACTTCCTAATCGGCGATGTCGTGGCGATTCACGGCGAAAGAAGAGTCTGTTGCACGGGGTTTAAAGCTACGATAGCCGCTGACTATCAAGCACTCGTGGGGACGGTGCCCGCCCCACCCGAGGGTAGCGAACCGGCTTTTGGGGGCCAGCTAGTTGGTTTTTACCCGGTTCTTTTCCTCGTCGGCGCTGCTGGCGGGGCGCTTGGCCGCCTTGCCGGCCGCCTGCCCAAAGCGGTAGACGAACGCGACGTTGGCCACCCGCGTGTCGCGCGTAAGCTGGACGGTGGACACCACGCCGGGGAAATCCTGGATTTCGCGCGACACCTGGCTGTGCAGCACGTCGCGCACGTTGAACGTGAGGGTCGCCCGCTGGTCGAGCAGCTGCTTCGAAAGACCCAGCGAGAGCTGGCTGATGCTGCGCACCACGGCCTGCCCTTCGTCGCGGTTGCGGCCGTGGTAAAAGCCCGACACCTCGGCCGCCCAGCCATTGCCCAGCGCCAGCTGGTTGGTCAGGTTCAGGCTCAGGCTGAAGGCCGAGGCGGCGAACGGGGCCCCGGCAATCACGCCGTCGAAGCGCGTGTAGGCCCCGTTGGCAAAGGCGTTGAGCGTCCACACGTTGTTGAGGGGCAACTGGGCGCTCAAAGCCAGCCCGGCGTTGTCGCGGCGGGCCACGTTGCCCACGCTGCGGATGATGATATCGCCCTGCTTTTGCAGCGTTTCGGTGATGAAGCCGTTCGTGCGGCTGTAGTTGAGCGTGGTGGTGAGCCAGCCGGCGTAGGTATGGGCCAACTCCAGGTTGGTGCTGAACTGGGGTCGCAGAAAGGGGTTGCCCGTCGAGTACGTGTACTGGTCGATGAGGCTCAGAAACGGGTTGAGGTTTTGGTAGGCGGGTCGGTCGATGCGCCGGCCGAAGGAAAAGCTAAACTGGTGCTGTTCGTTGGCTTTGTAGCCCACGAACACCGTGGGAAAGAGGTTCTGGTAGCGGCGCACGAACAGCGAGTCGGGCTTCATGGGGTTGCCCAGCTGGTGGCCGGTGTACTGCGTGGCCTCGTAGCGCAGGCCCAGCTGGGCGTTCCAGGCACCCCACTGCCGACTCCCGTTCACATACAGGGCGTTGATGGCCTCGCGGTAATTGAACTGGTTGCTGCGGGCGTAGTCGGGCTGCTCCGCGCCGGTGGCCGGTGTCGCCGTGAAGTAGTTGGCCTGGTTACGCGTTTGAATCAGCGCCGTTTTGGCCCCCACTTCCAACTTGAAAAGCTGGCCCACCGGCTGGCTGTAATCGGCCTTGGCGGTAGCAATGTCGATGGCCAGCGGGATGTCGCCCCGCAGCGGCAGCTGCCCGGTCAGGGTCCCATCGGGCGCGTAGGTGTCGCTCACCAGGGTCTGCGCGTTGCTCGACCGATAAGCCAGGTAATCGGCCGAGGCCGTCAGCTCCCGCTCGCCCTCGAACCGGTGGCGCCCATTGAGGTTGAGCGCCGCGTTGTCCCAGGCGGCGCGGGCCTGGCTGGTGGTGAGCAGGGTGGCGGTGGGCACGCCGGCGGCGTCGGTCAGCGTAGTCGTGGTGGTGCTAGTGGGGCGCTGCGGATTCAAAAAGCCCGATGCGCTGAACCCCAGCGTGGTCGCGGCGCTGAGCGCGTAGTCCAGGCCCAACTTCAGCGTGTGGGTCTGGCTGCGCGAAAGCCGGTGCGCCGCTTGGTTGAGCTCGCCCGTTTTCTGCCCGTCGGCGGCCACAAAATTGCGCTGGGTTTCGATGTTAAACGAGCCGTTGTTTTGGATTAGGCCGTAGCTGGCAAAGGTGTTCAGCTTGCCGGTGCGGTAGTTGAGCGCCAGCCCGTCGTTGCTCTTGAAATAAGGCGAGAGCCCCACCCCCAGCGTCAGCGTTCCGTTGAGGCCGTCCTGGTTCAGCTGCTTGGTTTTGAGATTGATAACTCCGGCATCCCCGGCCGCGTCGTACTTGGCCGAAGGGTTGGTCATGATTTCCACCTGGCTGAGCTGGGTGGCGTCCATCGCCCGCAGCCGGCTGGCCAGCTCCTCGCCCGAGAGGTAGGTGCGCTGGCCGTCAATCAGCACGATGACCTCTTTCTTGCCCTTCAGGCTGAGTTGGCCGCTCGGGTCCACGCTCACACCCGGGGCTTTTTCCAGGATGTCGAGGGCCGTGGCCCCCGCGTTCGACGCCAGGGCCCCGACGTTGAGTACGGTGCGGTCGAGCTGCTGCTCGACGGCGGCCCGCTGCCCGCTCACCACCACTTCGCCCAGCGCCTGGGCCTGGGGCTGCAGTGCCACCGGCCCCAGGGCCAGCGGCAGCCCCGCCGCCACGAAGGCCGGCACCGTGGCCGGCACGTAGCCCACCGACGACACCTTCAGCAGGTAGTTCCCGGCCGGCACCGGGCCCAGGGCGTAGCGCCCGGCCGCGTCGGTGTACCCAGCTTGTGCGGCGCCCGCGTCGGCGCGCAGCAGGGCCACGCTGGCAAACTCGACGGGCTGCCCGGTGGCCGCGTCGCGCACCAAGCCGCTGACCTCCCCGGCCGGGCGGGCAGGGGCGGGCGTTTGGGCATAGCCGGGGGCCAGGGCCCCCAGCAGGACGAGCAAAAGGCAGTAGAAAAAACGGGTAGCTTTCATGACAACCGGTGTGTAAGTGAAGACTTTACACAAAGTTGCCTAGCGGCCAGGGGCCCCGAAAACAAAAGGAATTGAGTGGCCGCCCCGCCGGGTTGAAGCGGCCGTTTCCGGGGTTGAGTGCCCGCCCCGGCCGCCTTATTTACCCAGCCATTCTTTGAACGGGGGCACCCGGTCGCCGCTCACGAACACCTCCTCGCGGGGCGGCGGTAGCAAGTCCAGCTTGAGCTTGCCCCCCGAAAAGGCGTGGATGGTGTGGATGGCCTCCCGCGCCACCAGAAAACGCCGGTTGACCCGGAAGAACCGGGCCGGGTCGAGCAGCTCGGCCAGTTTGTCGAGGCTGAATTCCACGTCGGCGTGGGGGCCCTGCCTGGGGGTTAGCCAGGTGGCTTTGTCGGCGAAGAAAAAGTAGGCCACGTCGGTGGTTTCGATGCTGCGCAGCTTCGGCCCGCTGCTGACCAGGAAGTGGTGCTTGTAAGCAGGTACCGGCGCCACCGGTACTGGCCGCTGCCCCAGCAACCGGAGCACGGCCGTCAGGTCGGGAGCCGGTGCCAGGTGCCGGGCCCGGAACTTGGCCAGGGCCGCCGCCAGTTCGTCGGGGTCAATGGGCTTGAGCAGGTAATCGACGCTGTTGGTTTTGAAGGCTTGCAGGGTGTAGGCATCGAAGGCGGTGGTGAAGATGATGGGCAGCGTGAGCCCGGCCCGCTCGATGAGCTGGAATCCGGTGCCGTCTTCGAGGTGAATGTCGAGCAGGAGCAAATCGGGGTAGCCGGACTGGCCGGGGCCCCGCCCCGGTGCGGCAAACCATGCCAGGCCTTCGGCCACCGAGGGCAGCTGGGCCAGCACCCGGATGGTGGGGTCGCACTGCTTGAGCAGGCCAGCCAGCCGCTCAGCGCTGCGGGGTTCGTCTTCGAGCAGGAGCACGGTCATGGCAGCGGCAGCAGGGGTAAGTCGACGAGAAAATAACCGTCGGCCT
>JANXNW010000304.1 GCA_025353905.1 Hymenobacter sp. | reverse complement strand
AGCACGATATTCACCCCAAACCTGGTATTGTCCTCCGCCAGAAAGCGCTTGTTGCGAAAGTCGTAGTCCCACTCGCAGCCGTAGTCTTTGTTGGAATACAAAACCCCCAGCCGGCCGTTTACTTCGATGCCTTGCAGGTAGTCGTGCACGAGGTCGTCGCCCCAGCCATTCAACTCAAAGCCCGTGTTGGGCGGGCCGTCCTTGAACTTGAAAAACTGCGAGTAAATCGGGTGCAAATTAGGCAGCTTCTTGAGCGCGTCGGTCCCGAAGCAGGCGCGCATCTGGGCCTCGAACGAGCGGGCGAACAGGCCGTCGATGTCGTGGTTGCAGTCGTCCACGAACACGAAGCCGCCGCCGCGCACGTACTGGATGAAGTTCTTCTTCTCGGCCGCCGAAAACTGTACTAGCCGGTGGCCCGACAAGTAGCAGAACGGGTACGAAAAGAGCTCGGGCGAGTCGAGGGCCACCACTTTTTCGCGGGGCGCGACGGGCACTTTCGTGTATTGCACCAGCGAGTGGAGCAGGTTGGCTGGCATGCGCTCGTCCACGGCCGCCCAGTCGCCGGAGTGGTAGCTGAGGCGCACGAAGGTGAACGGGGCGGGCACGGGCGGTGAATGAGTGATTGAGCGAATGAGTGAAGTCTGTTTTGCGCGAAAGAACGATGGAACAAGGAAGAGCTACACTCATTTGCTCAATCACTCATTCACCGCTCGCGCAACAAGCGGCTACATGGCTCGTTGTGAAGGCTGCCGCTATTTCGCTCAACCTAACCTCCTTCACTATGAAAAAGCTGACCACCGCCGCCGCGCTTTCCCTGGGTTTGGGGCTGATTTTCGTCGCGCCAGCTCGGGCGCAATTGGGGGTAAAAGGCGGCGCGAACGTGGCCATCCTCGACGGGCGCTCCGGCCAGAACGCCTCGTACCAGACGGGCTTTCATGTGGGCGCGTTCTACGAATTTCGGCTCAACGGGCCACTTTCCATTCAGCCCGAAATCCAGTATTCGCTGCAAGGCGGCGGTCTGCGAAGCGCGGTCGTGGACTACCAAACCAAGCTGCACTACGTGGCCGTGCCGGTGCTGGCCCGCCTTTCGCTCGGCCCGGTGTTCGCCGAGGCCGGCCCGCAGTTTGGGGTGCTGGTGAGCGCCAACGAGCAGGGCAAGGTGCAGCTCACGCAGGCCAACGGCACGACGCCCCCCACCTACGGCCCCGTGGACCAAAGCGCCAGCAGCAATTTTAAGGGCACCGACTTTGCCCTCGTCGGCGGCCTTGGCCTCAATCTGGGGGAGCACCTGCGCCTCGGCGGTCGCCTCGTGGCCAGCCTCAACGACATCAACAACGTGCAAAACCTGAGCGGCGTGAACGACCCGCGCCTGCAAAACCGGGTGTTTCAATTCTACGCGGCCGTGCAGTTGTAACACCAAGCTCCAGCTTGGTGCACGAGCGGCGAGCCTATGGGACAAGCTTGCCGCCCGTGCACCAAGCTGGAGCTTGGTGTTACACCGCGTCCGACAGGCTCGTGAAGGTGAAGTCGCGGATTTTGAGCGGGGGAACCAGGTTGCCGGCCAGGCGCACGGGGCGGCCGATGGCTTCGAGGTTATTGAGCATGATAATCGGGCTCTCGTTGAAGCGGAAGTTCTTGATGGGGAACTTGATAGCGCCGTTTTCGATGTAGAACGTCCCGTCGCGCGTGAGGCCCGTGTAGAGCAGCGTTTGCGGGTCCACGGGGCGGATGTACCAGAGGCGCGTCACGAGAATGCCCTTCTGGGTGCTTTTAATCAGGTCTTCCGTGCTCTGCGTGCCGCCCTCCATGATGTAGTTGCCGGGGTTGGGCAGGTCGGGGATGCCGGTTTTCTGCGCCCAGAAGCGGCTCGTATACAGGTTCTTGACCACGCCCTTCTCAATCCAGGTCGTGCGCTGCTGCGGGCGGCCGTCGCCGGCAAACGTGATGTCGGGCACCTGCGCGTTGAGCGGGTCCGAGTAAATCGTGACCCGCTCGTCGAACATCTTCTCGCCCTTGCGATTACCGCCGCCCTTCTTGCTCAAAAACGAGCGCCCTTCGTCGGCCGAGCGCGCGTCCATGCTGCTCATCAGCGCGCCGAGCAGCGAGGCGTCCGAGCCGGATACGAGCGCGTTCGGCTCCAGAATGACGGTGTACTTGCCCGGCTCGATGGCTTTCGCACCCAGCGACGAGGCCGCTTTCTGAGCAGCCCGCTTGGTGAGCGCCGCGGCGTCGAACTTGGTGATGTCCGTAAAATCGGTGGCTGCGTAGCCCGAGCCTTGCCCGTCGGGCGTGCGCACGGTCACGCTGAAATCGAGGTTCGTGAAGCGCTGGTAAGCTTCCAGCCCCTTCGTGTTGCGCCGGGCAATAAAGCCGGTCTGGTCGTTGAGAAAGCCCGCCGACGAGAGCTTGTTCAAGTCGCAATAGGCCATGCTCTTCGCCATCTGTTGCGCCCGGAAATCGGGCGTGATGGCAGCCGTGGCCGCCGCATATGAGAGCGGTGAGGACAGGTA
>JANXNW010000290.1 GCA_025353905.1 Hymenobacter sp. | reverse complement strand
CCCATCACCGTCAAGCAGGTGGCCGATGTGCAGTTTGGAGCCCGCTTCAAGCGCGGCGACGGCAGCGTGAACGGCCGGCCCGCCGTCATCCTGAGCGTGGAAAAGCAGCCCGGCGCGAGCACCCTGGATTTGACCACCCATGTAGAAGCTGCCCTGGCCGATTTGCAGCCCTCGCTGCCCAAGGATGTCAGCTTTAACACCCGCTTGTTCCGGCAGTCGGAGTTCATCAGCAACTCGCTCACCAACGTGGAGGACGCCCTGCGCGACGGGGCCATCCTGGTGGTTATCGTGCTGTTTGCTTTCCTGCTCAACGTGCGCACCACGGTCATTTCGCTCACCGCCATTCCGCTGTCGCTGCTGGTCACGGCGCTGGTATTCAGGGCGGCGGGCATTACTATCAACACCCTCACGCTCGGCGGGCTGGCCATCGCCATCGGCGAGCTGGTCGACGATGCCATCGTGGACGTGGAAAACGTGCACCGCCGGCTGCGCGAAAACCGGGATTTGGCCGTGCCGCGCCCGGCGCTGCAAGTCATTTACGAGGCCAGCTCGGAAGTGCGTAATTCCATCGTGTACGCCACCATTATCGTGGTGCTGGTATTTCTGCCACTGTTTGCCTTGTCCGGGATTGAGGGGCGGATTTTTGCACCGCTTGGCATCGCTTACATCACCAGCATCGTGGCTTCGCTGGTGGTGTCGCTCACCGTCACGCCGGTGCTGTGCTACTACCTGCTGCCCAAAATGAAGATGCAAGCCGAGCAGGACAGCGGCTTGGTGCGCTGGCTCAAGAACAAAGACACGCGGCTGCTCAGCTTTGGCTTCCGGCACCCTAAACTGATACTGGGCATCACGGGCCTGCTATTCGTGGCCGCCGCGGCCACGGTGCCTTTCTTCGGTACCGAGTTCCTGCCTCCTTTCAACGAAGGCTCGCTCACGGTGAACTTCTCCACGCCCGCCGGTACCTCGCTCACCGAGTCGAACCGGCTTGGTACCATTGGCGAACAGCAGATGCTGGCCGTGCCCGAAGTGGCGTTTACCGCCCGCCGCACCGGCCGCGCCGAGCTGGACGAGCATGCCGAGGCGGTGAACAACTCGGAAATTGAAGTGGCTTTCAAAACCAAGGAAGAGCTGGAAAAGGCCAAGCTGCCCATCCGCCCCAAAGCCGAGGTGCTAGCCGACATCCGCCAGCGCCTGAGCGTGCTGCGGGGGGTAAACGTGAACATCGGCCAGCCCATCTCGCACCGCCTCGACCACCTGTTGAGCGGGGTGCGCGCCCAGGTCGCCATCAAGGTCTTCGGCAACGACCTGCTCGAATTGCGCCAGTACGCGGGCCAGATTCGCGCCGCCGCCGCTACCGTGCCCGGCGTGGTGGACTTGCAGGTCGAGAAGCAGGTGCAGATTCCGCAACTGCTGGTGCGCCCCCGCGACGCGGCCCTGCGCGCCTACGGCCTGGAGCGCGGCCAGGTCGTGAGCACCCTGCAAACGCTGTTTCAGGGCGAGGTCGTCTCCCAGATGCTCGACGGGCAGAAGCGCTTCGACCTCATCGTGAAGCTACCCGAAAGCCAGCGCAACGACGTGGCCACCATCGCCGGCACCCGCATCGAAACGCCCGCCGGGGCGCTCATTCCCGTCAGCCAGGTGGCCGACGTGAGCTACGAGCCTGGCCCCAACACGGTGAACCACGAGAACACCCAGCGCCGCATCACCGTCTCGCTCAACGTGGCCGGGCGCGACCTGGGCAGCACCGTGCAGCAAGTCCGCCAACGCATTGAGCAACAGGTGAAGCTGCCGCCCGGCTACTACCTCACCTACGGCGGCCAGTTCGAGAGCCAGCAGTCGGCGGCCAGCAAAATCGGCTGGCTCAGCCTGTTCTCGCTGGCCGGCATCTTTCTGGTGCTTTACTCGCACTTCAAGTCCGGGCTGCTGGTGGGCCAGATTATGCTGAATATTCCGCTGGCCCTCATCGGCTCAGTGGTGGCGGTGTTGCTCACCGGCGGCACGTTCAGCATTGCCTCGCTGGTGGGCTTCATCACGCTCACCGGCATCGCCTCGCGCAACGGTATCATGATGATTTCGCACTACCTGCACCTCGTCGAGCACGAGGGCGAGCAGTTCGGCAAAGAGATGATTATCCGCGGCTCGCTCGAACGCCTCGTGCCGGTGCTGATGACGGCCCTGGTGGCGGCCCTGGCCCTGGTGCCGCTCACGCTGGCCAAGGACGCGCCCGGCAAGGAAATTCTCTACCCCGTCGCCACCGTCATCCTCGGCGGCCTGCTCAGCTCCACCTTCCTCGACATCCTCGTTACGCCGGTGGTCTTCTGGCTGTTCGGTGAACGCGCCCTGGCCCAATACCGGCGCGGCCACAGCGAAGTAAGCCTCGACAGCCACCCCCCGGAGCTGGATGCCGCGCCCCTGACCCCGCCCGCCGACCTTAACCCGCTGGGCACGGTCTGAGTGGCGGCCCTGGCTTCCATAGCGTCCCCATCAACCGCTGAGCAGGTGCTGTACGTCAAGCACATGGTTTGCCCGCGGGGCCTGCGGGTGGTGCGCCACGAGCTGGAGCGCCTGGGCCTGCGCGTGCTCGCCGTGCGGCTGGGCGCGGCCACCGTCGCCACGCCGCCCGCCGGCCTCGACTGGCCCCGCTTGCGCGAAACCCTGGCTGTCGCCGGCTTCTGCCTGCTCGAAAACCCGTCCCGCGACCTGGCCGGTTGCCTGCAAACCAAAGTGGCCGAGCTGCTGCGTCGTCCTGTGAAATGGAACAACCGTTTCAACTGAATCTGAAGTAGTTTGCCCCAGTTTTCCTTTCCGCCGTCAGCGCCAAGCTTGTCCTGCCAGGGACACCGGCCTCCAAAATGCTGCCAGCGGAAACGTAAGGCTGTCTCCCTTCGGGGATGACCAGGGGACAGAAACCAAATCTGTCCCCTGTGGTGACCCCTCAAAGTTTGATAAAAACAAAACACCCTGTAAGTAAACTACTTACAGGGTGTTTTTTGCAAACGGTTGCGGTCTGGACGGAACCAGAATACCCCTAACGCTTTAAGAACTAACTCCCTGACTGACGACGAGTTGAAGAATAAAAAAAGGTTGGCTGAATAAACTAGGAGCGCATTTAGGAGCGTAATATCAACGAGTATCTTCTGACACCAATTTCACGTCATACCGGGCCGCTACATCCAGCAGTAAGCTTCGCAGTTGCTGCGAGTCGTGGGCCAGCATTTCCAGCAGCACCAGCAGCCGGTCGAACGCCTCTTCCCGGTTGGCCGGAATGCTGCGCGTGAGCAGCGCCTGTACGTGCCACACCTCACGTACGTCTTTTTGCGGCACGATAAACGGGTCGTAGTAGCGGTTGTCCGATAGCAGCTCCAGCGGCTCGTTTTTCTTCACTGGCCCCCGCAGACGCTTCACCGTCACCAACTCGTCAGTCACCACCACGTACACATGCTTGGGTTGAATCATGTCCAGCCGCTCGGTGTAGGTAGCGATAACTAGGTCACCCTGGTTGATAATTGGCCGCATACTGTCGCCCGCCACCTCAAAAGCTTGCACCGTGCGCCCCTGGTAGCCCGGCACGGCGATGGTCTCCAGCTCGCCCAGAGATTCCTGTCCCCCGGCCCGCGCCAGCTGATACCCCGCCTGCGCCTTAATCGGCACGATGATGATTCGCTCGTTGCCTTTCTCGTCCACCGCGACCGCATACGGCACCCCCGGATACCCCGCCGTCGGCGCGGCCGGGACCGCGTCGGAATGCAGCATCGGCGACTCGCCCCGCATCAGCCATTCGGCCCGCAGCTCCGGGTAGCGGCCCAGAATGTCCATTAAAGTTTCATAGCCTGGCTTAGATTTATTCTGCACCAGTTTGTACAACTTTTGAGGACCTTCGTAGTCCAGATTTTTCGCTAACTGGTAAGCAGACAGCCCGTAATGCTGCATCAGGGCGCTAATTCGGTCGCCGACCATCATGTTTTGTTCCACTTTTCTTGCTGCTAAAGCGTAAACATTTCTTGCATATACCAACTTTGTTCGCCAGGTTTGTACGACCAACGTCTAAACAAAGATACAACCTAGCAAACAAAATGGAACATCTCGCAAAGAAAATTTCCGACCTCCGCGCTACCCTGCCCAAGCGCAACGACTTCGCCCGCCGCACCGTCGAACACCTGGCTGCCCAGGGCAAGCAGTTTTCCAAGCAGCAGGTGTACAACGTCATCGGTGGACGCTATCCCAACGTGGACGTGGCCGAAGCCTTCATCATCGTGGTCGAGGCGGAGCGCGAGCGCATTGCCGACCTCGAAGTCCGCGCTACCAAAGCCGCTGCCTAGCCATGCAAGTCGCCGTCCTGGTTCCCGAACACGAGTGGCGGCAGCTGGTGGCCGACGTGCAGCGCCTCAAAGAGGTTGAAGCCACCACGCCCCCGACCCCGCCGCCCGCGCCCGACCGCCTGCTGACCGTGCGCCAAGCCGCTGCTTACCTCCTGCTCACGCCGGCCGGTTTGCGCAAGGCTCGCCGCGCCGGCCGCTTGTCGGGCGTGAAGCTCAACGAAAAGGAGTGGGGTTTCCGCGAATCCGAGCTAAACCGCTACCTCGACCGCTACAACCGAAGGACAGCGGTAGCTAATCGCAAGGCAGCGCTACTCGACCGCCAACTCCCGCTTTCCCAGCACACAATCCGTGGGCCGCTGGCCCAGGCAGCTTAGTTTTTCATTTTCACCTTTTTTCAGCAGCCAGACCTTGCACCCATCGGGGTAGGGTAACGGGTTGAGCACTTCATCATGTCTCACTTACTGCCCGTCGTCGGCCCTACCGGGTCGCACCCTACCACGTCGCACCCTACCGGGTCGCACCCCGACACTCTCGAGGAAGCTACGTCCATCATCACCATCCAGAAGGCCCGACTCAAAGACCAGCACCTAACGTGCGAGTTCACCGAGCAGCGCACCGAGGACAGCCCACCCCGCGCCTTCGCCCTCACTTGCCAGGAGCAGGCCCACCCCGACCTGCCGCACCGCCTTAGCCGCCTAGTGCCCCACCTCTGTTTGCTCACTGAGCAGCTGACCGAACCGAAGGAAGGTGTAAGCCAAATGCCCAACTTCTGGCCCGACGAAGCCGAGGAGTTGCCCGCCCACCTGGCCGCGTTCACGGTCACCGGCTTGTCACTCGGCAGAAACCTGTCCGGCGTCACCCTCATCGGCTACCGCCAGCTCACCGCCGGCAAGGTGCTCAACCTGACCAGCCCCTACGTCAGTTTCGAGGACCTGGCCGACATCGCGTACCCCCACGCCGGCCGCCTCGAAACCACCGTCCACGAGGCCTTAACCGAAATCGAAGAAGCCCTTCGCGGCAAGCGCGCCGAGGTCAGCCAGCTCGACTTATTCGCGCCGCCGGCCCTAGACCGCATTCCGGTTCTTCCCATTGCCCCGCAGGCATGAAACTCCCCGCCATTCAGTTCTATCCCGGCGACTGGCACAAGGACCAGGGCGTTCAGGCGCTGGACCTGATGCAGCGCGGGGCCTGGTTCGAGCTGCTGCTCATGATGCACGACAGCGACGAGCGCGGCGTGCTGCTCGTCAAGGACCAGCCCATGCCCGATGCCATCATCGCCCGCCGACTGGGTTTGGATAACCAAACCGCCAACCAAATTCTAACCACCCTGCTCGACTACGGCGTGGCCAGCCGCCGAGCCACCGATGGCGCGCTCTTCTGCCGTCGCATGGTCAAGGACGAGCGCCTACGCGAAATCCGCTCCCAGGCTGGTAAAAAAGGGGGTAACCCCGCTTTGCTTAATCAAACCCGCAAGCAAAGCCCCAAGCAAAAGCCAACCACCGGGGATAAGCAAATTCCAACCCCTTCATCTTCAATTACAACTTCGGTAAGAGAGATAGAGGCGGCTCCCGCCGCCCCACCCGCGCTCGACCTCCAAAAAAAAGCTGTAAAGCCAGCCAGCAAACGACCAAGGGGCGGCGCGCCGCCCACGCTCGCCGAGGTCCAAGCCCACTCCGCCGCCCAGCACTCCGCCACCCCCGAAGCCGCCGCCGAGGCCGCCGCCTTCCACGACCACTACCAGAGCAACGGCTGGCGCGTCGGTAAAAACCCGATGACCGACTGGCCCGCCGCCTTCCGCAACTGGCTCCGCCGCCGCGCCCAGTTCCAGCCCGCTGGCAGCGCCCCCGCTGCCCCGCCTGCCCGCGCCCGCACCGCCCCCAAACCCCACGACCCCACCCGCTACAGCTAACCTAGTATGTCATCTGCCCAGGCCCTCACCGAATCCGCTCGTCGCGCTGCCAGCGTCCCCGCCGTGGGCCACCAGCCCCCGCAGGCCCTCAACCTCGAAACCGCCGTGCTCGGCGCGGCCCTGCTCGAAGCCGATGCCCAGCGCCGCCTGCTTGCCACGCTTCCCGACGAGCAGGTGTTCTATCACCGCAGCCACCAGCTCGTGTACCTGGCCATCCGCGACCTGGTAGCCGAGGGCCAACACGCCGACCAGCTCACCGTCGTGCAGCAGCTCCACAAGCGCGGCACCTTGCAGCGCGTCGGCGGCCCCGGCCTCGTGGCCGGCCTGACCATGAAAATTAACTCGGCCGCTCACCTCGAAACCCACTGCCGGGTGCTCCAGGAGTACCACGCCCGCCGCGTCGTCATCCGCGCCGGCACCGAGCTGGCCGCCTACGCCTACGACAACTCCCGCGACCCGCTCACCCTGCTCGCCGAGGCCCAAACCCAGCTCACCAGCCTGCACCGCACCCTCGAAACCCGACCCGGCCAAACCGCTGCCGCCGCCTTCGACCCGACTTTCGCGCACCTGACCCGCGCCGCCGCACTGCCGGGGGGCCTCACTGGCGTTCCCACCGGCCTCACCCAGCTCGACGGCCTGACCGGCGGCTGGCAGCCCGGCGACCTCATCCTGCTCGCCGCCCGCCCCTCAATGGGCAAAACCGCCGCCCTGCTCCACTTCGCCCGCACCGCCGCCCTCGACCACGGCCATCACACGGCCGTGTTCTCGCTCGAAATGCCCACCCTGCAACTCATGCAGCGCCTGATTGCCAGCGAAGTACCCGGCTACTCCAACGCCGACCTGAGCCACGGCAACCTGCCCGGTGGGGCCGAGCAAGTGGCCCACATCCAGGCCCAGGCCCAGCGCCTCTCCACCCACGGCCACCGCCTGCACCTCGACGACACGCCCGGTTTGAGCATCCAGCAGCTGCGCGCCAAGTGCGCCCGCCTGCACGCCCAGCACCCGCTGAGCCTAGTCCTGATAGATTACATCCAGCTCCTGCACGGCGACAAAAAAGGCAGCCGTGAGCAGGAGGTAGGCAGCCTCAGCCGCGCCCTCAAGGAGCTGGCTAAGGAGCTGAACACCCCCGTCATCGCCCTCTCGCAGCTCAGCCGCGACGTGGAGAAAAGGGGAGGGGACAAGCGCCCGCTGCTGAGCGACCTGCGCGAGTCGGGCAGCCTGGAACAGGATGCCGACTGCATCGTCTTCATGTGGCGCGGCGACTACTACGACATCGACGAGTACGCCGACGGCACCCCCACCCACGACACCGTGCTCTTCGACCTGGCCAAGCACCGCAACGGGGCCACCGACGAAGTCATCGCCGCCTGCCACCTGCGCCGCGGCCTCTTCCACGACCTAGCCGCCCGTGCCACCCCCGCCCGCGCCCTGCCCGCCTCGACTTTCGACCAGCCCCCTTTCTGACCCGCTGCCATGCCTACGCCCATCGCCTAGCAGCTTGCCGAGCTACGCCGCGAGCTGACCACCCGTCAGCGCGTCTATCTCGATTGGGTCCGTATCCACAAGCTCAGCTAGCAATCCGTCTTATCGTCGGAATAGCTCACCAGGGTGAACGCTTCGCCCGCTACCGTATAGCGGTGCGGCTCCTGGTTTCAATCCGTCTTATCGTCGGAATAGCTCACCAGGCTTTCTGACAACGTGCCGGGAATGCCTGCCATCACCCTGTTTCAATCCGTCTTATCGTCGGAATAGCTCACCAGGGGCTAAGGCGAAAAGCGGCGAAGTAGACACCATTATGTTTCAATCCGTCTTATCGTCGGAATAGCTCACCAGGCTGAATATACAAGTGTCCGTCGCCATTGTAGACCAAGTTTCAATCCGTCTTATCGTCGGAATAGCTCACCAGGCGACCAGCGCCGACGAGCGCGCCGCCGGTCTGGAGGTTTCAATCCGTCTTATCGTCGGAATAGCTCACCAGGGTACGCCCAGCAGGCCGTGCGGCTACGCGAGACGCTGTTTCAATCCGTCTTATCGTCGGAATAGCTCACCAGGTCCGGCTAATTTTCCAACACAAATCAACTACCATCAGTTTCAATCCGTCTTATCGTCGGAATAGCTCACCAGGCCGAAGGAGCCATCGGCGAACGTGTCGGCCGCGAGTTTCAATCCGTCTTATCGTCGGAATAGCTCACCAGGCCCGCTCGACCAGCGTTAGGGCGGTGGCCGGCATTAGGGTTTCAATCCGTCTTATCGTCGGAATAGCTCACCAGGCCCGTGTGCGTTGTGTCGGCTGTAAGCGCCGCCTGGTTTCAATCCGTCTTATCGTCGGAATAGCTCACCAGGACCGCGAGGCGGCCCTGACGGGCCACGCCCTGCTGAGTTTCAATCCGTCTTATCGTCGGAATAGCTCACCAGGAAACGCTTGCGCTCCAGAAGCGAACCCCATCGTTTTGTTTCAATCCGTCTTATCGTCGGAATAGCTCACCAGGTTGCCCAACTGACCCCTACCTTACCGCTACCGCTACGTTTCAATCCGTCTTATCGTCGGAATAGCTCACCAGGCGGCGGCAAAGACTCTGGATGCGTGGCAGCTTGGGCGTTTCAATCCGTCTTATCGTCGGAATAGCTCACCAGGCCTACACCGAGTGGTCGCCCCACTACGACGAATTCCGTTTCAATCCGTCTTATCGTCGGAATAGCTCACCAGGGGTCCGGGCAGTTTCGGCTTCCAGCGTAAGCAGATTGTTTCAATCCGTCTTATCGTCGGAATAGCTCACCAGGCGAAGTCGGCAACATTCAGGC
>JANXNW010000282.1 GCA_025353905.1 Hymenobacter sp. | reverse complement strand
CGGGCGGCGAGTGGGTGCCCTCTTTTATACGCCCGAACAACGCCAACCGGGCGGGCGGCGAAAAAGCCGCCCGCCCGGCTCGCCGCCCGCCCGGTTGGCGGGCGGCGGGCACGGGCGGCGAGTGGGTGCCCTCTTTTGTACCCCCGAACAACGCCAACCGGGCGGGCGGCGAAAAGCCGCCCGCCCGGCTCGCCAATCGTGCTCGCTTATTTTCGCGCTTATGCAGTATCAGACCGACACGCTTTACCACGTTTTCAACCGGGGTAACAACCGCGAGCAGCTTTTCTTCCAGCCGAGCCACTACCTCTACTTTCTGGCCAAGCTGCGCCAGCACGTGCGGCCCATCTGCCCCTTGATTGGCTACTGCCTCATGCCGAACCATTTTCACCTGCTGCTCTATCCGGGCGCGCTGGCCGTCGCGCCGCTGCCGCTGGCGGCGGGGGTGCCGCGCGGCTACCTGTCGGGTGCGCTGGCCACGCTGCTCAGCTCGTTTTCGCAGGGCCTCAACCAACAGCAACGCCGCACTGGCCTACGCTTCGAGGGCCGCACCCAGGCCCGGCCCCTGACCAGCGACCGCTACGCAGCCCACTGCCTGCACTACGTGCACCAAAACCCGGTGCGCGCCGGCTTGAGCGCCGACCTGGCCGGCTGGCCCTACTCCTCCTACCGCGACTACGCCGGCCTGCGCCTCGGCACCCTCTGCGACCTGGCCCTGGGCCGCGAGCTGCTGGAGCTGCCGCCGCCCACCGTCTTTGCCCACGAGTCGGCCCGCGCCCTCGACCCCGACCTGGTACGCACCCGCCTCTACGGAGCTAGGTGAACGCGTATCCGGCTACGTCCGACGCGGGCGGGGTTGAGATGCCTTGCCAGGTCCCACCCGCCCGCTTGGCGTTGTTCAGCCCGGATGGTGGGCTACGTAACCCAAGTTGCGGAGTAGCCGCGTAGCGGCAGCAGGTTGGTAGAAAACGCCGGAAAAGGATTTCTAAGTCGCGTAGCGACGACAGATTGGCCCCAACTAGCTGTCGCCGCTACGCGGCTGGGGCAACAAATGGCAGCACTTTCTACCAACTTGTCGCCGCTACGCGGCTACTCCGCAACTTGGGTTACGTAATTCAACGCCCCTCAGCAACGCCAAGCGGGCGGGCGGCGAAAAGCCGCCCGCCCGCGGGGGCCGTGCCCCTACCGCGCCGAACCCTGCGCCACCGCGAAGCGCGCGTCCAGGCGCTGGCCGTCTTTGTCTTTAAACCCGGCCAGCTCGGCCAGGCTCGGGCCGGGGTGTTCCTCGGCGAAGGCCCAGGCGGCGGGGACGAGCAACAGGCGGCCGGGGCCGGGTTCGAGCTGGCCCAGGCCGCAGCCGGAGCCGGCCTCGCCGGGCTTGGCGCGGGCGCTGAAGCCGACTGAGCCGTCGGGGTCAATCGTCAATTCTTCGAGCCAGCCGTTGGGCAGGCGGCGGGTGTAGCTCAAGGCCGGGTAGGCGGCCGGGTCGGCGTAGGCCAGCCCGGTCAGCGTCAGCTCGACGGGGCTGCTGTCGAACATCAGCGCCACGTTTACTTCCAACCCGCTCGCGCTGGGCTTGGTCGCGTCCGGCATCCGGGGGTCGGTGGGGTGGTCGGCCGGAAACCGCGCCCGGATGGCGGGGGCCGCTTCGCGCAGCGCGGCCAGCAGAGCGGGCTGCTCGGCGGCCGTGAAGCGGCTGGGGTTGGCCCAGACCAGCCAGGGCCGCCCGCCGGCCGCCGCCAGCAGCGGCTCGACGGGCACCGCACCGGGGGCCAGGTAAGCGGGGTAGACGTTGGGACCGACCACCTGCCCGTCGGCATCGGCCAGCGGCCGCGCCGGCCCGAGGGCCAGCACATGGCCGTACACATCCACCACTCGCCCCTGCCAGAGCAGCACCAGCCCCCGGTACGAGTTACCCCAGCTCGATTGTTCCCACCGTTCCAGACGCACCGGCCCGTGGGCAGTGGGCAGGTCGAGCAGCGTTTCGCGCTTTTCGCTCGTGCCCAGGCGCACCAGGCCCTCGTTGAATAGCTTCCACATAATAAAGCCGCCGCCCGCCAGGCCGGCCACGATAAGTCCGGTTTTCAGCAGCGTAGTCATGGGCAGAATCGGACGCAAAAAGGGGACTGCCCCCGCGGCAATCCCCTTCAAATATACGTGGTTACCGCACTTACCCACCCGGCCGTCGCACCACCCGTTGTGGTGGCGTAGGGCGAGTCTCCGACCCGCCTACCGTACCTCACGGCGGGTCGGAGAACCGTCCTACATGCCCGGCTTCAACACCACTTTGAGGCAGTTGTCTTTCTTGTGGCGGAAGATGTCTTAGCCGTGGGCGGCTTCGCCAGTTTTCTACCCTGCCACTCGCGCTACGAACGCGGCCAGCTGCTGATAAGCCGCCGGGCGCGCCCAACTCAGCTGGCGCAGCAGCTCTCGCACAGCGGACGTGTCCTCGGCCCCTTGCCGCTTGGTTTGCTGCCGGAAAGCGCGCACCTCGGCGGGCAGCCCCAGGGCGGGCAGGTCGAGACCGGCGGCCAGGGCCGCGCCGTAGAGCCAGGCATCGCAAGCCGGCTCCAACACGGCCAGATAATGCCCCGGCCGCTCGGCGTGGCCCAGTACGCGAAACCCGCAGCCCGGCTGGGTGCAAACCTCCACCTCCGTCTGAAAGCCAGCCAGCAGCTTAATATCCGCGAATTTCTTGTCGGCATCGACCAGTGCCACCACTTGCCGGGTGGGGCCGTGCAGCGTCCATAAGTCCTGCATGGCCCGGCCTACTACCGAGATACCGTGCTGGTGATACACCAAATCGAGCTGGTTCTGCACCAGGGCGCGGGCCAGGGCCGTGTCGGCGTGGCACTCGGGCACGAGCAGCAGCATCAAGCGACGGGCGCGGCGCGCGGCACGAAGCGGGCCATGTTGTAAAACACGTCGAGGCTGTCGCGCCGGATGCTGCGCACCTGCTCGTCGCTGAGCTGATGCACCTTGGTCTGGTAGTCCTCATAATACGCCACGAACATGGCCAGCTCCGGGGCCAACTCGTCGTCAGGCAGCATGTTTTCGAGCACCTCATTAATCAAATAGGGCGAGTGCGTAGCCACGAAAAACTGATTGTTACGGCTCTCCACGATGCGCCGCCCTAACTGCGACACGTACACCGGGTACGAGTGCGCCTCCGGCTCTTCCAGCAGCAGCACCGCATCGTCGTTGCTCTCAATGGCGGCCAGATAAAAAATTATACGTTGGAGCGTGTCGGCAATCAGGGCGTAGGGAATGGAGGTAATTACGCCGTCCACGTTCTTTTGAATCTCAATTTTCTGGTCTTCTAGCCGCAGAGCCAGATTCAGGCCGAAGCTCGTGAAAAAGGCGGCTATTTCCCGCCGAAAAGCCGAGGTGCCGGTTTGCAGCACTTCCAGCAAGTTGTCGCCGTAGGGCGGCCGCAGGAAGGAGTTGTTGTGGGAATTGCCGTGCGGGGTATGCTTTTGAAAGGCGTATTTCCTGATGTGGATGGCTGGTTGGGGGGTACTAAGCTCTACACCACTTATCTGACCTTCCTTGTCAATCAACTCGTGCAGGTGATTTTTATCCTCAAAATTCACCCAAGAATTGGCATCCGGCTCCGGCGGTTTTGTTCCTACGTAAAAGGCTGGCTTATTCGGCCACACCTGAGCGAACGAAGCCCCTCGCCGCTGTTTCTCGCCGTCCCCAAACACTATTTCCGCTTGTTCTAGCCGCTTACGAAGGCGCGTAGCCCCCACGCCCGCGCCTTCCACCAGAATCTCCCGTGACCAGTCATTATCATAGAATAAATTACGGATGTTTTCGTACCGAATCTGACCATCCATGAATCTACTTCCATCGAAGAACATCCCCCCCAGCAAGCTCATCGCCTCCAGTATATTCGACTTGCCCACGTTCGGCTCACCGATAATAATATTCACCCGGCGCGGGGTCAGCGTCACGTCCTTAATGGACTTGAAATTCTGGATGCGCAGGGTTTGGATGGCGTTTTTCATCGAGCCGGGTTTTTCGTAAATGTAGCGCCAGGGCGCAAAAAAGCGCCCCGGCCGGTTTGGTCGGGGCGCTTTCGCACGAATTGGCAAACGCTACATGCCCGGCTTCAGCACCACCTTGAGGCAGTTATCCTTCTTGTGGCGGAAGATGTCGTAGCCGTGGGCGGCTTCGCTCAGCGGTAAGTGGTGCGAGATGATGTCGTCGAGGATGACCTCGCCCTTAATAATGTGCTGGAGCAATTTATCGATGTGGCGGTGGGCCGGAGCCTGGCCGCCCACGAGCTTGAAGCCCTTGTCGAAAAACTGCCCTACGCCGAAATTATCGAACGGCGTGGCATAGACGCCGAGCACCGACACCACGCCGCCGCGCCGCACGGCGCTCATGCAGGTTTCGATGATTTTGGGCGAGCCTTTTTCGAGGTTGATAACGGCCTTGGCGCGGTCGAGCAGGTCGCGGTCCGGCTCGAAGCCCACGCAGTCCACGCACACGTCGGCCCCGCGCCCCTGGCTCATGCCGCGGATTTGCTCGACCACCGCGTCGTGCCCGGTCCAGAGAATCGTTTCGCAGCGCGTCGTCTGGGCCGCTTTATCGAGGCGGTATTGTTGGGTGTCGATAATCACGACCCGGCCCGCGCCGCGCAGCCAGGCACTTTTGGCGGCCATAATGCCCACCGGCCCGGCCCCGAAAATGGCGATGAACTCCCCGCCTCGCACCTCCGCCCAGTCAATGCCCGAGTAGCCCGTTGGGAAAATATCGGTCAGAAACAGTACCTGGTCGTCGGTCAAAAAATCGGGCACCTTGCGCGGGCCGTAGTCGGCGTAGGGCACCCGCACAAACTCGGCCTGCCCACCATCGTAGCCACCATACAGGTCGGTGTAGCCGAAGAGCGCGCCGCCCTTCTGCGTGGCTACGCCGCCCTCGGGGCCGTAGTGCTTCGGGTTGGATTCCTCGCAGTGGCCCGGCAAATCGTGGTTGCAGAAGAAGCAGGTGCCGCAGGCCACCGGAAACGGCACCACCACCCGGTCGCCGCGCTTGAGGTTGCCCACGCCCTTGCCTACTTCCTCCACAATGCCCATGAACTCGTGGCCGAGCACCATGGGCGTAGTCGGCAGCGAGCCGTTATAAATGTGCAAATCGGAGCCGCAAATCGCCGTGCTCGTCACGCGGATAATCGCGTCGCGCGACTCTTTCAGCTCGGGGTCGGGCACCGTGTCTACGCTCACCGAGCGCGGGCCGTGATACATTAACGCTTTCATGGAAAAGGGGAAAAGGGAAGGGAGGAAAATACCTGGGCTGGCTAACGGTTAGGGTTGAAGCGGGGTTGCGCGAGCGCGTTCGACGCGGGCGGGCGGCTTTTCGCCGCCCGCCCGCTTGGCGTTGTTCAGTTGCGAGTGAACGGCTACCAGAGCAAACGCGCCCCAGCAACGCCAAGCGGGCGGGCGGCGAAAAGCCGCCCGCCCGCGCCCGCCGCCCACCACCCAACCCTTAAAGCCGATAAATTCCCACGCCCTTCTCCGTCACGAAATACGCGTACTGCTCGCCCAGCAGCACCTGGCGCACGTCCGCGCCGGCCAGCTCGGCGGGCAGCGGCCGGGTGCGCTCAGTCAGGGCATAAAGGTGGAAGTAATGCAGCGCGCCGCCGCTCACGTACACCAGCTCATCGCCCCAAAACGTGATGAAGTCCAGCCCCGGCAGCGGCAGCTTTTTGCGAAAATTACCCAGGTTGTCAAACACAAAAATGCCGCTGCTGTGGTCCACCAGATAGAGGTTGTTCTGGTAGAAGCGCAGCGAGCGGAAGTCGGGCCGGGCGCGGCCGATAATCAGGTCGAGGGGCGTGGTCTGCACCAGGCGCAGGGCTTGCGGGTCCAGCTCGCGCAGGCTCAGGGTGCTCTCATCGAGCAGCCACACCAGCCCGTCGGGCGCGAGCGTGGCCGTGCGCACGGTGCCGTCGAAGACGTCGGCCAGCCGCACCTCGCTCAGCGGGGCCAGGAAACGGTCGAGCAGCAGCAGCTGCTGGCGGTCGTCGTAAAAAACGAGTACGGCCTGCTGGTTCCAGGCTTCGAGCGCCCCGACGTGGCCCGCCTGGGCGGGCGAATACACGTTGAGCGCCTGCCCGTCGCGGGTGAGTTGGCGCAGGTTGTTGTCGCGGTCAGCCAGGTAGAGCGTCCCGCGCCGGTCGAGCGAAGCCAGGCCAGGATTGGGCAGGGCCAGCGTTTTGACGAGCGTCAGCGTGCCGGTAGGCTGGGTAGCGGGCGCGACGATTGGGGTCGGTCTGGCGGCCGGAGCCACGGAAGCGGCGGCGGGTACGGCCGGAGTTTGGGCGTGGAGCTGGGTGGGCAGGGTTAGGAGCAGGAGTCCTAGCGCGGCTCGCCGCCCGTTCACCTCACCCCCCCGGCCCCCCTCTCCAAAAAAGAGGGGGGAGCCTGACGACAAAATTCGTTTGCTTACGTCAGGCTCCCCCCTCTTTTTTGGA
>JANXNW010000239.1 GCA_025353905.1 Hymenobacter sp. | reverse complement strand
GCGCCGGCCGTAGCAGTATCGTTGCGCTTGAGGTGTTTTTCTTCAACTAAGCCCGTGACGGCCAGCCCGAAAATCGGCTCCAGCGTGTCAATCGAGTGGCCGCCGGCCAGCGGGATGCCCGCCTCGGCGCACACGGCCCGCGCGCCCTCCGTGACCTGGGCCGCCACTTCGGGCGGCAGCTTGGCAATCGGCCAGCCCAGCACGGCGATAGCCAGCAGCGGCCGCCCGCCCATCGCGTACACGTCGGAGATGGCGTTAGCCGCCGCGATGCGCCCGAAATCGTACGCGTCGTCCACGATGGGCATGAAAAAATCGGTCGTACTGATGACGCACTGCCCCGGCGAATGCGGCAGCCGGTACACGGCCGCGTCGTCGCGGCTGGCGTTGCCAACGAGTAAATCAGGATAACTAGGCTGGGGCAGGCTGCTATGCAGAATTTTATCGAGCACGGCGGGCGCGATTTTGCAGCCGCAGCCCGCGCCGTGGGAGTATTGGGTGAGGCGGATGGGCTGGTCAGGAAGCTGGTCGGACATAAGCAGGCCCCGCGCCGACTGACGACGCGGGGCCTGCAAAGATGCGCCGGGCGCGGCGGCTACCGCCCGCCGCCCAGGAACAAGTAGGCCACCGAAAGCTGCACCGAGCGGTTGTAGCCCGTCGTGTTGTCGGGGTACGTGGTAGTGGCCGAACTGGCGGGGTAATTGGGCTGCGCATTGAGCAAGCCCAGGCCGTAGCCAAGTTGGGCCTGTACCGGGCCGACGCGGTAGCCCACGCCGACGTTGAGGCCAGCATCGAAGCGGCGGGTGCGCGCGTCGAACGTTACGGCAGCCATGCTGGTGCCATTGGGGTCTGATTCCACGAAGACGTCGCCAAACTCATAACCCTTACCGCCATTCTCGCTCAGTATGCTCTGTCCGCCGATACTGGCATTGACGGAGTAGTCTGCCTGACCACCCACGCCGAATGCCAGGTAAGGCCCGGCAAAAAGCTGAAGGCCCTGCCCGTCATCGCCCACGCTGTACACCACGTTGAGCGGCAGTTCCAAGTAATTAACGCGGGTGGTGAAAACGGCGGTCGCTACGAGCGGTGTTCCCATTAAGTCATCCGTGCTGGACGCTTTTTGCTTCAGCCCTTTTGAGGACAAAATCAGGCTGGGTTGGAAAGCCAGGTGCCCGCTGTTGAGCGAAGCCATCACGCCCACCTGATAGCCAACCGACGAACTACGGCTGTAAGAGTAGTCGGGCGAGTTGGCGCTGATTTGGTCAATACCGGTGTAGGTAGCCATGTTTAGGTTACCGCCCAAGCGAGGACCGATGCTGAACGTGGTCTGGGCCTGGGCCGCGCTCATACCTAAAGCGAGGCTGAGGAACGTCATGCTGAGCATTTTCATAAAAAAGCAGAATAAGTTGGTGGAAGCCCAGCTGATTCTCAACTGACGCGGGGCAAAACTAGCCACCGGCCTCAGCGCGCCCCAACGCCATTTTTGCTCTCTCAGGACCTCCCATAAGCTGACTGAAAGCGTTCTAAGTCAAACAAAGCGTTAGCTGATAACACTATATGGCTCACTCAGCCCGGACTTTACATCGCCACCCGGACTACCTCAGCAGGCCACCGCGCCGCCAGCACCAGCGCCGCATTCACCGCCGCGTCGCAGTCCACGGCTTCTACCACATGCCCCGGCCGCCCCACCAGCCCGTGGGCGTAGGTCTTGTCGTAATAATCGAGTACCAACTCTACCATTAGTGTAAAATCCTCGTCGGCAATCGCGCCCAGGGCTTCTTTGGTGACCAGGCCGCCGAGACGCTTGCGCAGGCGCAGCACGGCCGCCGCCAGCTCGGCGGGCGGGTGGCGGCCATAATCGGCGGCCAGGTAGCGGACGCGCGCTTCGCGGGGCACTTGCAGCACCAGCAGCGGCGCGGCCCGCAGCTGCTCGAAGAGCCCGCCCGGCACGGCCAGCCGCCCGATGTTGCGGCTCTCGTCCTCGACCCACACGGGCACATCGACCGGCAGCGCGGCCAGGCGCACGGCCAGCTCGTTCTCGAACTGCTCTTGGGTGGGTTGCGCGGGCTGGCCCAGCCCGCCGAAGGCCGACCCCAGGTGGTGGGCCAGCCCTTCGAGGTCGAGCACCGGCTCGCCGCGCCGGGCCAGCTCGTGGAGCACGGCCGTTTTGCCGCTGCCCGTGGCCCCGCCCAGCACCCGCAGTTGCCGGGGCCGCGCCACTTCGGCCAGCGCCCAGCGCCGAAAATCTTTGTAGCCCTTGTCGAGCAGGCTCACCTCAAAGCCACCCAACTCCAGCAGCCACTGCACGGCCCCGGAGCGCAGTCCGCCGCGCCAGCAGTGCAGCCGCACCCGCCGGCCGGGGGCCAGCTTCTGCGCTTTCTCGACCAACACGCGCAGCTTCGGCCCGAAGAAATCCAGGCCCAACAGCACGGCTTTTTCGGGGTTCACCTGCTTGTAGGTCGTGCCGATGCGCGCGCGCTCCTCATCCGAAAACAATGGCAAGCTCAGCGCGCCCGGCACGTGGCCCTGGGCGTACTCGGCCGGGGCGCGCACGTCGAGAATCGGCCCGGCGGCGGGGTCGGCGAGAAAATCGGTAATCGGCAGGCGGGGCATGGCGGGGGCGAGTGGAGGATTGGGGCCGGAGTTTGGTCAGACCTGAGACGGTGGACATGAGACTTCTCGCCGAGAAAAGTCTCACGTCTCAGGTCTAACGTCTCAATTCAAACGACTTCCAAACAAAGCTACGCCTTGCCTTGTGCGTTGTCGAAGCACCTGCTCCGGGCGGCGGGGCGTAAGTTTGCGGCCACATTGCCGGGCGCGCCGGCCGCCTTCGGGCCGACGCGCCCGCCTGCTTTTGCCGATGCTGACTGCTTTCCTCGTGTTTTTCCCGCTGGCCGCGGCGCTCTTACTGCATTTTACCAAAGGAAACGCGGCCCGCGCCCTGGCCCTGGGGGCCGCCTTCGTTGAGCTGGCCGTCGCCGTGTTTGCCGCTCTCGCCTACGCCCGCACCGGCAGCGGGGCCGCCTTCAACTTCGAGCTACCCTGGATTCCGTCGGCCGGCATCACCTTTCACCTGGGACTGGATGGGCTGAGCATCTGTCTGGTGCTGCTTACCACGTTTCTAGTGCCCATTATCCTGGCCACCGCCTTTCGGCACGAGGAATACGAGAACCCCGGCGCGTTCTACGCCCTGGTTTTGTTCATGCAAACCGGCCTGTTGGGCGTGTTCACCGCCCTCGACGCGTT
>JANXNW010000200.1 GCA_025353905.1 Hymenobacter sp. | reverse complement strand
CCAGGCAGTGATGCTGCTGAATCGCGGCCCGTAAAACCGCGCTTTTTTTTCCAATCGAAGGTCGCCAAACTGTGCCATTGACCCAAAATTAATCCCGCCCTGCCACTTATGTGTACACCCTAGCTCCACGGGAGAGGGGGCTAGGGGGTGAGGTTTACGGGCGGCGAGCCTGTTACAGGGACTAGAAAACTGCTCTAAATACCTGGTTGGCCAACATCCGCAGTGGCGGGTTCGCGGTGCTACCCATTGAGGACGCCCACCTGCTGCGCTACGCGGCCCTGCCACAAGTGAAAGACCACCGAGACCCGTTCGACCGCCTGCTTATCGCCCAGGCCCTGACCGACGACTTAACGCTGGTCAGCCGCGACGGAAAATTCCGGGACTACGCAGGTTTGAAATTGCAGTGGAATTAAAACAAGCTCTTCAGAAAGCTCATTTAAATTATGCTCACTGAAGCCCAAAAAGAAGCCTTCCTAACGACCCTGCGCCAGCAAATGGAGCCAGCCTACGACGTGCTGGCTGACGAAGTGGAAGAAGTGCGCCAGGGCCTCGCGCCGACCTACACGACTGACGCGGCTACGCCACTGGCACCGGCCGCACTGCCGTCACAAAATCTCGAATAGCTGCCTTGCGCGTCTCGGCCGGGGTAGTTTGCAGCAGCCGGATGAAGGCGCTGCCGATAATGGCTCCGGTGGTGTGGCGACTGGCGGCCTGGAAGCTGGCCGCGTCGTGGATGCCGAAGCCGACGAGCGTGGGGTTGCGCAAGCCCAGCGCCGGGGTGCGGGCCAGGTAGGCATCCACGTCGGCGTTCATCTCGGTTTGCTGGCCGGTGGTGCCGGCGGCGGCCACTAGGTAAAGGAAGCCGTCGGCGAGCGCGTCTAGCTGCCGCACGCGCGCCGGGCTGGTCTGGGGCGTTATCAGAAACACCGATTTCAGGCCGTAGCGCGCGAACAGCGGCTGGTACTCGCGCTCAAATACTTCGAGGGGTAGGTCGGGCAGGATGAGGCCGTCCACGCCCACGGCCTGGCACTGGCGGCAGAAGTTTTCGGCCCCGAACTGCACCACCGGGTTGAGGTAACCCATGAGCAGAATCGGCAGCGTAATACCCTGCTCCCGAATGCCTTGCAGCTGTTCGAACAGCCGCTCCACCGTCATCCCGTTATCGAGCGCCTGCTGGTTGCTGCGCTGAATGGTTTCGCCGTCGGCCACCGGGTCGGAGTAGGGCATCCCGATTTCTACGAGGTCCGCGCCCGCGTCCTGCAAGTTTTTTAGAATTGGTACTGTGTCATCGAGCTGCGGGAAGCCGGCCGTGAAATAGACGTTGAGTACGTCAGCGGTTTTGGTTTGGAAGAGCTGGGTGAGGCGGTTCATTTTTGGGAAGTGAGACTATGGGAAGTGAGGCATGAGACGTTACCTATTGGGCGTAAAGATGGGAAGCGAGAAGTCTCACCTCTCACTTCCCACAGTCTCATGTCTCCCTACTCGTATTCCTCCAAATGCTTAGTGTACGTGGCCAAATCCTTATCGCCGCGCCCCGACAAGCACACCACGACTACCTCATCGGGCCGGGCCTTGAGCATGGGCAGACAAGCCAGCGCGTGGGCCGTTTCCAGCGCCGGAATGATGCCCTCCAGGCGACTGAGCTGGAAGGCCGCGTCGAGCGCCTCGCGGTCGGTGATGGCCAGAAACTCAGCCCGACCCGTGGCGAAAAGCTGCGCGTGCTGCGGCCCGATGCCGGGGTAGTCCAGCCCCGCCGAAATCGAATACGGCTCCGTTACTTGGCCGTCGGTCGTTTGCATGAGTATCGTGCTGGCCCCGTGCAGGATACCCGGCTTGCCGAGCGCCGTGGTGGCCGCCGAGTGGCCCGTGCCCACGCCCTGCCCGGCCGCTTCGGCCGCAATGAGGCGTACGCTGGGTTCGTCCAGGTAATGATAAAATGCACCCGCCGCGTTGGAGCCGCCGCCCACGCAGGCCAGCACGAAATCAGGGTTTTCGCGGCCGGTTTGCTCGGCTAATTGCGTACGGGTTTCGGCCGAAATTACCGACTGGAAGCGGGCTACCATGTCGGGGTAGGGGTGCGGGCCGACGACCGAGCCGATGATGTAGTGCGTGTCGGTGGGGTTCGAAATCCAGTGGCGCATGGCCTCGTTCGTGGCATCTTTGAGCGTCTGGCTGCCGCTACGGGCGGGCACCACTTTCGCGCCGAGCATCCGCATCCGGTCCACGTTGGGGCGCTGGCGCTCGATGTCCACCGCGCCCATGTAAATAATGCACTCCAGGCCCATCAGGGCGCACACCGTGGCCGTGGCCACGCCGTGCTGCCCGGCGCCGGTTTCGGCCACGATGCGGCGCTTGCCCAGGCGCTGGGCCACCAGAATCTGGCCAATGGTATTGTTGATTTTGTGCGCTCCGGTGTGGCACAAATCCTCCCGCTTCAAATACACCGTCGTGCCGACGTGCGCCGACAGTCGCCGGGCCAGAAACAGCGGGGTCGGCCGCCCCACGTAGTCGGCCAATAATTGGTCGAACTCGCGCTGAAACTCCGGCTCCTGGGTGATGCGCAAGTAGTTGTCGCGCAATTCTTCCACGTTCGGGTACAGCATTTCGGGCACGTAGGCCCCGCCGAAAGTGCCGTAATAGCCGGCCGCATCGACGCGGTAGGGAGAAGTAGTCATTTCTTAGTGGTTAATGATTAGTGATTAATGGTTAATTTCTAGTTGGTCATTGCGAGCGCAGTGTAGCAATCGCACCTGTTAAGCGCGACTAACGAGGCTGAACAGGTGTGATTGCTACGCTATGCTCGCAATGACTGGCATTACCAACGTCCAGCATAACCCGCTGCACCGCCGCCACGTTCTTCACGCCCGGCGCGGTTTCGAGCTTGCTGTTGAAATCTAATCCGTGCAGTCGGGGGTGCTCAAACCGGAGCGCGGCGGCCAGGTTTTCCGGTCCCAGGCCGCCGCTGAGCCAGAACGGCACTGGGCCGGTGTAACGGCTTAGTACCGACCAGTCGAACGCCCGACCGTTGCCGCCCGGCAGCTCGCCTTTGGTGTCGAAAAGGAAATAGTCGCAGCTCGATTCGTAAGCATTTAGCGTGTCAAAATCGAAGTTGGTACCAACGGCGAATGCTTTGATAATTCGTAAATTCTGAGCGCGGACTTGTTGGCAAAACTCCGGCGTTTCGTGGCCGTGCAACTGCACGTAGTCGAGGCCGAACTCGGCGGCCGTGGCAGTTATTTCGGCCAAGCCGGCATCGACGAAAACACCCACCCGACCCGCGCCCGATGGTAGCTCGCGCAAGGTTTGCGCGTCGAGTGTGCCGCGCACGAAGCGCGCTGACTTTTCAGAGAAAATAAAGCCTAATAAATCAGGCCCGAGCGCGGCCACGGCACGGATGTTTTCCGCCTCCCGCATCCCGCAGATTTTAACGTGCCTCATGCGCCGGTAGAAGTGGGAAGGACAACGAATGTTTCGGTTTGTAACTCAGCGACAAGACCGGCCAGCGCGGCGGCCGGGTCGGCGGTTTTCATAAACGTTTCGCCGATGAGAAAGCCCTGGTAGCCTGCCGTCCGCAACGCCCGGATGGTGCGCGCGTGCTGCAAGCCGCTCTCGGCCACTTTAACGAACTGCTCCGGTATCAGCCCGGCCAGCCGCGCCGACGTGTCCACGTCGGTCGCAAAAGTGCTCAGGTTGCGGTTGTTCACGCCCACTAAATCCACGTGCTCACACAGGTGGCCATGCAGCTCGTTCTCATCGTGCACTTCGAGTAGCACTTCCAAACCCAGGCCATGGGCAAAGCTGCCCAGCCGCGCCACCTCGGCCGGCGTGAGGCAAGAGGCAATGAGCAGCACGAAATCGGCTCCCAGCGCCCGCGCCTCGGTGATTTGATACTTGCTGATAACAAAGTCTTTGCGCAGCAGCGGTGTGTGCGGGCAGGCCGCCCGCGCCGCGAGCAGGTCCTCGGCCGAGCCGCCAAAAAACGGCCCGTCCGTGAGCACTGATAAACAAGCCGCGCCCGCCGCCACGTAGCCGGCTGTGGTTGCGCCCGCTTCCGCCGTGCCGTTTAGCAGCCCTTTCGAGGGCGAGCGTCGCTTGAATTCGGCAATGATGCCCGACGAGCCAGCGGCCGTGAGCGCCGCTCGCCCCGAGAGCGTCGGGCGGGTAAAGTGCGGCATTTTTTCGAGGTCAGCGACCGAAGCAATAGCCTGACAGCGGGCGACTTCTAGGCGCTTTTCGGCGATGATTTTTTCGAGGATGGTCATAAGTAACGCCAAGCTCCAGCTTGGTGATGGTTGTTAAGCCGTTATACCACAGAATATAACTGTCCTATCGTACACCAAGCTAGAGCTTGGCGTTACGTAGTTTTTCAAACGCCTGCCGTGCCCGGCCGCTCGCCAACGACTCACGCGCCTGGCTCAGGCCCTCGGCCAAATCGGCGGCGTGGCCCGATGTGCGCAGGGCGAGCGCGGCGTTAGCCAGCACGACATCGCGGTGGGCGGCGGGCGCGTCGTTGCGCAATACCTTTTCAAAAATAGCGGCGGCTTCGGCCACCGTGTCGCCGCCGAAAAGCGCCTCCGGGGCCAGCGTGGGCAACCCGAAATCGGCGGGCGTGAGTACCTCTTCGCCCGCCCCGCCCAGCAGTTTAACCGGGCCGGTGAGCGACACCTCGTCGTAGCCATCCAGGCTGTGCACGATGAGAAACTCGCGGTCCGGCTCGGCCTGGTGCAGGTAGGCGTAGAGCCGGGCCAGCTCCAGGCTGAACACGCCCACGAGCTGGGTGCGCGGCCGGGCCGGGTTCACGAGCGGGCCGAGCATGTTGAAAAACGTCTTTACACCCAACTCCTGACGCAGCGCGGCCACATTGCGCAGCGCCGGATGAAACAGCGGCGCGTGCAGAAAGCAGAGGCCCGCCTCGTCGAGCTGCCGCCGTAGCGCGTCGCTGTCAGCTGTGAACTTCAGGCCCAGATACTCCAGCACCGTGCTGCTGCCGCTGATGCTCGACACGCCGTGGTTACCGTGCTTGGCCACGGGCTGCCCCGCGCCGGCCACCACGAAGGCAGCCAAGGTCGAGATATTGAACGTGTTGCGCCCGTCGCCGCCCGTCCCGCAGACATCCATCACGTCGTAGCCGCCCAGCTCCACCGGTCGGCACAGCTCCAGCAGCGCGTTGCGGAAGCCGGCCAGCTCGTCCACCGTCACGCTCCGCATAAGGTACACAGTGAGAAAAGCCGCGATTTGGGCTGGGTTGTACTGCCCCTGCGCGATGCCGAGCACCACGCGGTGCGCCTCGTCTTGGGGCAGGGTTTGATAAGCAAATAAATGGTTGAGCGTGTCTTTCACTTTTAGTTGTTTGTTGCTGGTTGCTTATTGCTTATTGCCAGTCAATTGATTGATAACTGACAACGAATAACTGACAACTAATTTACCCAATTCGCCAGCATGACGCGGCCATGCTCAGTCAAAACAGATTCTGGGTGGAACTGTACGCCTTGCACGTCATATTCGCGGTGCGCCAGGGCCATAATCTGCCCGTGCTCGTCCACGGCCGTGACTTGCAATTCGGCGGGCATGGCTTCGGGCGCGACGGTCCAGGAATGGTAGCGGCCGACGCGCCCGCCGTCGGGCACCTGGTGGAAGAGGCGAGAGTGAGCGGCGGCGGGCGTTTGGTGCAGCACATGGGCCACGCCGTGGTGCACGTCGCCGAGGTTAGTAAGCTGGCCACCAAAGGCTTCGGCGATGGCCTGGTGGCCCAGGCACACGCCCAGAATGCGCTTGGTGGGTGCGTAGCGCCGAATCAAGTCGGGCATGATGCCGGCTTCGGCGGGCAGGCCGGGGCCGGGCGAGAGCAAAATCCGCTCGTAGCGGTCCACCTCATCGAGGCTGATTTTATCGTTGCGAAATACGTCCACTTGCTGGCCTAATTCGCGCAGCATGTACACGAGATTGTAGGTAAACGAGTCGTAATTATCAAGAACGAGAATCATATTTATTGTTTGTGGTTGGGCGTAGAAATAATAGTTGTCATGCTCATCTGGCGGCCACGAAGTGAAGCATCTTGCTCGCCTAGTTAGTCAGTGTGGACGAAGTGGTAGAGATGCTTCACTTCGTGGCCGCCAGATGAGCATGACTGCCGTTTAATTAAACGGATTCAGCTTGCTTAAGCGCGGCGCGCAGTGCACCGAGCTTGTTATGAACCTCTTGTAGTTCGCTTTCGGGGACTGATTTAGCCACTACGCCCGCGCCGGCCTGGAAATAGAGCGTGTTGTCGCGGCTCAGAAACGTGCGAATCATAATGGCGTGGTTGAAGTCGCCGCCGAAGTCGAGCGCGCCGATGCAACCGCCGTAGAAGCCGCGCTGGGTGCTTTCATACTCGTCGATGAGCTGGATGGCGCGGTACTTGGGTGCGCCGGATAACGTGCCGGCGGGAAAGGTTTCGCCCACCACGTCGAGCGGCTCGGTGTCGGCCCCGAGCTGGCCCGTCACCTTGGAAACCAGGTGGATGACGTGCGAATAATACTGGATTTCTTTGAAGCGCTCGACGGCTACCACGTCGCAGCGGCGGCTCAGGTCGTTGCGGGCCAGGTCCACGAGCATGACGTGCTCGGCGGTTTCTTTGGGGTCTTCCAATAATTCCTGAGCCAGGCGCGCATCGGCCGCGTCGTCGCCGGTGCGCCGAAACGTGCCCGCGATGGGGTACAGCACCGCCTGCCCTTTGTGGATGACAATCTGCGATTCTGGCGACGAGCCGAAAATTTTATAATTGCCGTAATCAAAATAGAATAAATACGGCGACGGATTGAGCGAGCGCAACGCACGATATACGTTAAACTCGTCGCCCTGAAAACCTTGCTGGAAGCGCCGCGAAAGCACGATTTGAAACACATCGCCCTGCTGGCAGTGCTGCTGGCCAAGGCGAATTAAATCCAGGTACTCGGTGTCGGTGGCGTTCGAGGTTTCCGCGCCCGTGAGCCGGAACGAGTGGGTGGCGAAGTTGCGGTTTTGGATGAGCGTCTGAATGGCCGCGAGCGTATCGGGCGCGGGCGTTTCGCCTTCAGCCAGATACTGGTGCTCAAACAGGTATAGCTCGTCTTTGAAGTGGTTGATGGCGATGACGTAACGAAACGCCTGATAGACGATGGCCGGCACGGTGCTCGCGCCCGGTTTGTCGCGCAAGCTGACATCCTCAAAATACGCCACCGCTTCGTAGGCCATGTGCCCGAACAAGCCGTTGGTGATGAACGGCAGCCCGCTCGGCGCGGCCGGCCGGAAGCTCTCCCGAAACGCCCGCAAGTGCGCGAGCGCCTGGCGCGGGTCGGCCAGGGTTTCGAGTTGAGCCGGCTGGCCGGGATGTTGGGTCAGGAGCTGATTTTTATCCAGCTCGAAGCGCGCGACCGGCCCGAAGCAGAGGTAGGAAAAGCTGTTGTCGTGGCCGTGGTAGTCGGAGCTTTCGAGTAGCAGCGTGCCCACGAACTGGTCGCGCAGGCGCAGGTAGAGGCTGACCGGGGTGAGCGTGTCGGCTAGCAAACGGCGGTGAACGGAATGAACAATTATCATTTATCAATTAGCAATTATCAGCCGGAAGAGCAGCGAGGCGGGCACAAAAAAAGCCCGCTGCTGAGCGGGCTTCGGGGATTCAAGTAGGGATTAACCGACCGGATACGCCTGGGTGCTCAGCCTTGCGATAAGGGAGAGAGCCACCACCAGAAAAGCGAAACGGAAGCGCGGAACATGGGTCGGATGCAGCGTTGGGGTTGGGTTTGTGGGGGCAAAGGAACGAGTAATTTTGGCAATCGCAAGCGAGGCTAGAGGAAATTTAGCACGATGTTTACAGCCGTACCTGTTCAATCAGCCAAACGAGGTTACCCAAGGCTTGGCCTAACGCGTTGAACGACACCGACGAAGGCTCCACATAAGTCAGTTGGTTCTCCAGCCGCAGAAAATGCCACTCGGTGCCGCTGGTGAGGCAGCCGTAGGTGGCGACTGGCTGATTCGCCGCGCGCTTGTTCAGCTCGCGGGCGCTGACCATCGCCGCCACGCAACCGGCCACGCTATCGAACCAGCCCGCCCGCCCAACCTGGCAAACGACCAGTAAAGGGGCTTCGGGTATACAGGCGTTTGGGTTGGGGCTAAGGACGAAGTCGCACACGTCGGCCAGGCCCGCACCGGTCAGCATTTCGCCCGAAAAGATGCCTGATTGGCCCGCCAAATGCGCTTTAGCCGCGCCCAACATGGGCGCGATAACACACTCCGCAAGCGCTTTTTCCGACGTGATAAAGGGTGAAACCGGACCGCTGACGCGCAAATATTCCCGGAGCCATTCGGGCAGCGGCAGCGGCGCGATGAGCGGTAGAAACGCTCGGCTTTCAACACGGATGCCGAAGCGCGTTCGCAAGTCTTCCAGCGTCATCTGACTGTGCGTAGGCATGGTGGGTCAGCTGGGTTTTCGCTTGTTGGAATTGAGCTAGTAGGGACGTGCCTACTCCACCCCCAGCAGCCGCGTTTCCATCGGCCCGAGCTGCACTAAGCCGCGCTTATACAACGCCCCGAGGGCTTTTTTGAAGACTTTCTTGCTCAATCCCAGGCGGCGGTACACGTCGTCGGCAAGGCTTTTGTCGCCGAGGGGCAGGCGCTGGTCGGGACGCTGGCGCAGGGCTTCGAGCACGAGGTTGGCGGCCGTTTCTACTTCGTCGTAGCCGCGCTGGCCGAGGCGCACGTCGAGCTTGCCGTCGGGCCGGAGCAGGCGTAGGTGGCCGGGCAGGATTTCACCCGTGCGCAGCGGCCGAAACACCTCATTCTCATAGAGCAAACCCTGGTGGGTGCCGTTCACAACGACCGAATAGCCCAGCGGCGTGGCTTCGGCGATGAGCAGGCTCACCGCGTCGCCGACCGCGCCCACGAACGGCTCCGGCGACAGGAATTGTTGCCATTTGGCGGAGGCCACGAGCCGGTCGGTGGCCTCGTCCAGATAGACGTACACCAGCAGCCGGTCGCCGGGCCGGGCGGGCTGGCGCTGGTTGGCGTGGGGCAGCAGCAGGTCCTTTTCCAGGCCCCAGTCCAGGAACGCGCCGGGCGGGCCAACATCGCGCACGGTGAGGGCGGCAAACGAGTCCACGACGGCCAGCGGCTCCAGCGTCGTGGCAATGAGCCGGTCCTCGGAGTCGCGGTACACGAAGACCCGAATCACGTCGCCGACGTGCGCCCCGACGGGCCGGTACTTTTCGGGCAGCAGCAGGTCGCCGTCGTCGGAAGTCAGGTAAAAGCCGATGCTGACCTCGCGGGCAATTTCGAGGTCGTTGAAGTCGCCGAGTTTCATGGGGAGATTGGCTAGTAACTTATGGCCATTGGTTGTTGGCTGAACAAACAAATCGAGGAGCCAGGCCGCAAAGGTCGGCTCCCGCCCGCGCCTCCAACGTGGGACCCCGTTTTACCTTCACGATTCCAAACCTGCCCCCATTTTGCTCGCGCCCATGTCCCGCCTCCGCCCGCTACTCCTGGCATTGCTCCTCATCCCTTGCTCCTTATTCAATGTCAAAGCCCAAGCGCCCAAAACCTACTCCTCGTCGGATATTTTATTGGGCCTGAAAAAGCTCAACACGCTGGGGTCGGTGCTCTACATCGCCGCGCACCCCGACGACGAAAATACCCGCCTGCTGGCGTATCTGGCCAACGGCCGGTTGGTCGAGACCGGCTATTTGAGCCTGACCCGCGGCGACGGCGGCCAGAACCTCATCGGCCCGGAATTGCGTGAGCAGCTCGGCGTGATTCGCACCCAGGAGCTGCTAGCGGCGCGGCGCATCGACGGGGCGCGGCAGTTTTTCACCCGCGCCAACGACTTCGGCTTCTCGAAAACGAGCGAGGAAACCCTGCGCATCTGGGACCACGAGCAGGTGCTGGCCGATGTGGTGTGGGTGATTCGGCAGCAGCGGCCCGACGTGCTCATCGCCCGCTTCCCGCCCGACGCGCGCGCCGGCCACGGCCACCACCAGGCCAGCGCCATCCTCGCCGCCGAAGCCTTCGACGCGGCCGGCGACCCGAAGCGTTTCCCCGAACAGTTGAAACACGTGCAGCCCTGGAGCCCGAAGCGCCTGCTCTGGAACACGGGCAGCTTCTTCATCAAGCCCGGCGACGATATGAGCGGCTACCTCAAGCTCGATGTGGGCGGCTACAACCCGCTGCTGGGCCAGAGCTACGGCGAAATTGCGGCCCGCTCGCGCTCGCAGCACCGCAGCCAGGGCTTCGGCTCGGCCGCCACTCGGGGCGAGGCGCTGGAGTATTTCCAGTTGATAAAAGGCGCACCCGCCATGAAGGACATTTGCGACGGCGTGGATTTGACCTGGAACCGGGTGCCGGGCGGGGCCAAAATCGAGGCGCTGATAGAGGACGTTATTCGCAAGTATGACGCGGGCAATCCGAGCGCGAGCGTGGCGGGGTTGCTGAAGGTGCAAGATTCCTTGTTGGCGATAAGCGGATACAGAGGGAGCGATAAGACACTACCGGATAGCCAATGGGCAATTCAAAAAGCGGGAAAAATAGCCAGCTTACTAGATGCTATCAAAGGTTCGTTTCTGAGTGCCACTGCAACGGAAAGCACTGTCGCAACAGGGCAGGCGCTGAAGATTACGCTTGACCTTGTAAATCGCTCAGATTCTACCGAATCAGTTATATCCATAGTTTCTCTAGGCGGAATAGTTGCTGACACAACTTTTGAGAAGCCCAAAATTATTCAGTCAGGTAAAAGCGAGCGTCTAGTATTGCGTGGTAGAATAATGTCCTTTATCCCACCTACTCAGCCTTATTGGCTGCGTGAGCCGGGTAGTATTGGTATGTACAAGCTACCACTTAGTATACCCGTAGGAAGGCAGGGATATACTATTTATCCTCCCCTCTCAGCTCTTCCTTGGTCTATTGGTGGTAAGAACGCAATTTTCCCGCAAGACATGGAGCGCGCGGTTATAAGTCGGCGGCGCAAGTCTAAAAACAGGCTTCTGGACCCGACTAAGTCCGATTTATTGGACCAACATTATTTTGTGGGGGAACCGGAAGATGGTCCGGTCGCCGGTTTAAGCGTATTTTTCAAAAGCAACCCAGTATCGCCGCGCTACGCTCCCGTCCAATACAAGCACACCGACCCGGTGCTGGGCGAGCTGTACCAGCCGCTGGCCGTGGTGCCGCCGGTGATGGTGAACCTGCCCGCCGCCCGCGCCTACGTGTTCGCCGATGCTCAGCCCAAGACGGTGCCCGTCATGGTGCGGGCCGGGCGGGCGGGGGTGCGGGGCACGGTGGCCCTGCAAGCCCCGGCCGGCTACGTGGCCGAGCCGGCGAGCGCCGCCTTCGACCTGACAGCCAAAGACCAGGAGCAGACCCTCAGCTTTAGTTTGCGCCCCGGCCCCGGAGCCGCCCCCGGCCGGGCCGAGCTGCGCGCCGAAGCCACCCTGAGCGACCAGCCCGGGCAGAAGTATAATTGTGGTATTCAGACCATTCAGTACCCCCACATCCCGACCCAGACGCTGTTCCCGGAAGCCGTGGAGCCGCTGGTCAAGCTCGATGTTAAGCGGGGCCAGACCCAGACCGTGGGCTACCTGATGGGGGCCGGCGACGAGGTGCCCGAAGCCCTGCGCCAGCTCGGCTACGCGGTTACGCTGCTCGACCCCGCCGCCGACCTGACCCTGGAGCGCCTGCGCCGCTTCGATGCCGTGGTGCTCGGCATCCGGGCCTATAACACGGTCGAGCGGCTCAAAACCCAGCAGCCGGAACTGCTCAAATACGTCGAGCAGGGCGGCAACCTCGTGGTGCAGTACGTGGTGAGCCGCGAGGTGCTGCTGCCCCAAATCGGGCCGTACCCGATGAAACTCAGCAACGACCGCGTAACGGTGGAGGACGCGCCCGTGACGCTGCTGCGCCCCGAGCACCGCCTGCTGAATTACCCCAATAAAATCAGCGCCGCCGATTTCCAGGGCTGGGTGCAGGAGCAGGGCTTGTACTATCCGTCGGAGTGGGACCCGAAGTACACGCCCGTCATCGCCAGCAGCGACCCCGGCGAAACGCCCAAGCAAAGCGCCATCCTGGTGGCCGATTACGGCCGGGGCCACTATATCTACACGGGGTTGAGCTTTTTTCGGGAGCTGCCGGCCGGGGTGCCGGGGGCGTATCGGCTGCTGGCCAATCTGGTGTCGTATGGGAAGTAGGTAGGCAGCGATTTCATCATAAAAATGAGGCATTCAAAAACGCGCTTTATTGCAAACAATGGCCGCTGCCAATAACTTTGACTGGGACCGCTACAACGTAGGACATCTTCTGACGGACCACCCGGAACGGGGTCTCAGTCTGGCCGAACTGGAGGATGCTTTCAACGACCCAGCCGCCTACGAGGACGAAGCGCTAATGCCGGCCGGAACCTACTTCGAGCCGCCGCGGTATATTCGCGTTGGACGGGCCGTCAGCACGGGCCGGCTGTTGGTCCTGATAATCACCTACCCACCGGGACGCATTCGCATTTTTTCGGCCCGGGAAGCTAATCGCAAATACACCCTTATTTACCATGAAGCCAACAACTGAACAGGAAAAAGAGCAGCGCCGTCTGGCTTCTCCGCACCCCGAAGACCGGTTCACGGCTGAAGAGGAAGACGCGCTGTACCACGTCAATGCCGATGCCATGCTTAAAAAGCTGCGCGAAAAAAAGAAACTGATAAAAGCTTAGTCAGATAAACCTGGTACCAACTCGCGCTTTAGGTTTTATCAGAAAGACCCCGCCCGGCCCCGCCGGCGGGGTTTTTTGCGGCCGTACTTTCGCGCCCGACTTATGCTGACCGTTGAAAAAATCGGCGGTACCTCGATGCTGGCTTTCGGCGAGGTGCTGCGTAATATCGTCTTCCACGGCCCGGCCGTGTACAACCGCGTCTATGTCGTGTCGGCCTACGCGGGCGTGAC
>JANXNW010000188.1 GCA_025353905.1 Hymenobacter sp. | reverse complement strand
GGCTACCAAGGCGTGCAACGGGGCGTTGGTGGCGGACAACAGCCGGATATCCACCGGAACGGGTGCGTTGCTCCCTACGGGCACCACCTGGCGGTTTTGCAGGGCCGTGAGCAGCTTGGCTTGCTGCGGCAGGCCAATGTTGCCAATCTCGTCCAGAAACAAGGTTCCTCCGGTGGCCGCCTCGAACCGGCCCACGCGGCTGGCTTGTGCATCTGTGAACGCGCCCTTGTTGTGCCCGAACAGCTCGCTTTCAAACAACCCCTCGCTGAGCGCGGCCACGTCGGCGGCCACGAAGGGCCGGGCGGCGCGGCGCGACTGCTCATGCAGCGATTTGGCGACCAACTCCTTGCCCGTACCATTCTCGCCCAGTAGCAGCACATTGGCTTCGGTCGGAGCGACCTTTTCAATAATAGCGCGCACCTCCTGCATGGCGGCTGACTTTCCTATTAGTGCAGTAGCGGCGGCTGGCCCGACTACTTTTTTCGGGCTACCCCCGCTTTTACTGCCGGTTTTAGGTTGGAGGGCGGCGGCCAGCGTTTGCAGCAGTTGTTCGTTGTGCCAAGGCTTGAGCAGGAAATCGGTGGCGCCTGCTTTAAGGGCGCGCACGGCCGTGCACACGTCGCCGTAGGCCGTAAGGAGGATAACGGCCGTGGTGGGGTCGTGCTCCCGGATGCGACCCAGCCAGTAGAAACCCTCGTTGCCCGTTGCCTGGCCGCTGCGGTAGTTCATGTCGAGCAGAACGGCATCGAAGTGCTGCTGGCGTAGTAAGGAGAGCAGCAACTCCGGGTTTTTCTCCGTCACGACTTCCCGCACCTCGGTTTTGAGCAGTAGCTTGAGGGCGAACAGCACGTCGCGCTCGTCGTCCACCACTAGAATGCGAGCGTGTTTAAGATTCATGAAGAAGCGGTTTGGTAAAACGTAAAAGTCGGGGTTGGCAGGTGCCCACACCAACTCAAGCCACATAAACCGTGCGGGCCTCGGAAAATACTGTCCTCCAGTCTACCAAGCCATTCTTGGTCCAGCAACAGCTTTAGACTGTATCAGAACCGAACGGTCAACTGTATCAAAACCGGACGCTCAGCAGCAACTGGCAACCAAGACCTAAATCAGTATCCTGACTAGCAATTATTTGTGAGTAAGGCACCGTTCTTGGCACCTGCGGCCCATAGCTTTTTGCTACTAGTGCCTGCGCCAAACAGAATGGATATCCTGATACCGAAGAAGAAGTGGTCGTTTGTTGCCCGATGGTGGTGGCTGGGAGTGCTGGTGTTGGCGGGCACGGGCGCGGCCGGTATCTATTGGCCTAGGCCGGGCCAACGGGTGCACGTGGCGGCCAGCCGGCTAACCATCAGCCCCGTTACGCGGGGCAACTTTCAGGAGTTTACGGCCATCGACGGGGTAGTGCAACCGCTGCGCATCGTGTACCTGGACGCGGCGGAGGCCGGCACGGTGCAGCAAGTGCTGGTAGAAGAGGGGGCGACCCTAAGAGCGGGCCAGCCGTTGCTGCGGCTAGCCAACCCCGACTTGCAGTTGGAAATGGTAAACCGCGAAACGGCCGTGTACGACCTAATGAACAACCTGCGCAACACGCGCAACCAATTGCTGCAAAACCGCATCCTGCGCCAAAACCAGCTAGCTGACATCGACTTTCAGCTGGCCGAGGCCAAGCGGGTGTTCGACACCAACCTAGTGCTTTACGACCAAAAGGTAATTGCGCGGCAGGACTACCTGCAGAGCCGGAACGCCTACCGCTACCAGCGGCGCCGGCGGCAGCTGACGCAGCAGACCCTGCGCCAAGATTCGGTGGCCATGCAGCAGCAACTGAGCACCATGCAGGAATCGGTGCAGCGCATGGCCAGCAATCTGGCCCTGATGCGGCGCAAGATGGACGACCTGCTGGTGCGGGCCCCGGTCGGCGGGCAACTCAGCTCGCTGGCCGCGGAAGTGGGCGAGGCTAAAACCCGTGGCCAGCGCCTAGGGCAGATTGATGCGCTAGCGGGCGTGAAACTACACGCCGCGGTGGACGAGTTTTATATTGCCCGCATCGCGGCCGGTCAGGTGGGCGAAGTGGTGGTAGATGGCAAAGCCTACCCCCTGCGCGTGACTAAAATCTTCGCGCAAGTTGCCAAAGGCCTGCAAATCGACCTAGCCTTTGCCGGTGCCCCGCCACCGGGCCTGCGGCGGGGCCAGACCCTGCCCATCCGGCTGGCGCTGAGCGCGAAGGCCCCGGCGGTGCTGCTGCCCAAAGGCGGCTTTTACCAGCAAACCGTGGGCAACTGGGCGTTCAAGCTGGCGGCCGATGGCGCCCGGGCCCAGCGGGTAGCCATCCGGCTAGGGCGGCAGAACCCCAATTATTATGAAGTGCTGGCGGGCTTGCAGCCTGGCGACCAAGTCGTGACGTCCAGCTACGAAGGCTACGCCGACCAGCAGGAGTTGGTACTGGACAATGGCCGTCCCTAGGTAACTAAAATTGATTAGTAAAACATGGAACTCATGATTAAGACCGAAAACCTGGAAAAGGTGTACCGCACCGAGGAGGTGCAAACCAAGGCGCTTAACCACATCTCGCTGACGGTGGAGCAAGGGGAGTTTGTGGCCATCATGGGCCCCTCGGGCTGCGGCAAATCGACGTTACTCAACCTGCTAGGCTTGCTTGATGAGCCCGACGGTGGCAGCCTGCAACTGCTGGGCACCGAGACTAGCCGCTACTCCGAGCGGCAGCGAGCCGAGCTGCGCAAGCGCAGTCTGGGCTTCGTGTTTCAGAGCTTTAACTTGATTGACGAGCTGACGGTGTTTGAGAATGTTGAGTTGCCCCTGCGCTACCTCGGCGTGGGGGCCGCCGAGCGGCGGCAACGGGTGGAACAGGTGTTGGAGAAAATGCAGCTATTGCACCGGCGCAACCACTTTCCGCTGCAACTCTCGGGCGGTCAGCAGCAGCGCGTGGCCGTGGCCCGCGCCGTGGTGAATGCCCCGCCGCTGCTGCTGGCCGACGAGCCCACCGGCAACCTCGACTCGGCCAGTGGCCACGACGTGCTGGGCCTGCTGACCGAACTGAACGAGGCGGGCACCACCGTGCTCATGGTCACGCACTCCGAGCACGACGCACGGTACGCCCGGCGCGTCATCCGCCTGCTCGACGGGCAGGTGGTGCTGGAAAACAGCCGCAGCCAATTCTGAACGCTTTCCTCCATGCTTCCCTACCCGCTGCTGCTCATCTACCGCAATTTTAAGCGGTTCAAAAGCACGTTCTTCATCAACCTGATTGGCCTCTCGACCGGCCTGGCCTGCGCGCTGCTCATCTACCTGTGGATAAGCGACGAGCGCAGCTTCGACCGCTACCACGCCCTGGACGGCCGGCTGTATCAGGTGATGGAAAACCGCCGCACGGCCGCCGGCATCGAGACCCAACCCGGCACTATCCCGCTGCTGGCCGAGGCCCTGCGGCGGGAAATGCCGGAGATTGAATTTGTGGCCACCACCACGCCGGTCCCGTTCTTCCCCGGGTTCACGCTGGTGGCGAGCGGCCAGCACCTGAATGCCGTCCCCAAGTACGCAGACCCGGCCTTCTTCCAGCTGTTTTCCTACCCCCTGCTAGTAGGCACCCCCGCCACGGTGCTGCGGAACAAAGACGCCATTGTGCTCTCCGAGGCTCTGGCAACCAAGCTCTTTCGGTCGCCGCAGAACAGCCTGGGCAAAGCCGTGGAATGGCAAATGGCTGACCAAAAGCAGACTTGCCTGGTGGCCGGGGTGTTTGCCGGGGTACCCCGCAACTCGTCCGAGCAGTTCGACTGCGTGCTGCCATTTGCCTCGTTCAAGGACATGATGCAGATGAGCGAAACCATCAAGTGGGACGACAACGGCCCCTTCAACACCTACTTGGCCCTGAAGGAAGGGGCCGACCCCGCGCAGTTTCAAGCTAAGCTGGCGGGTTTATTGAAAACCAAAAGCGCGCAGGCTCAGGCCCAGGAGCGCACGCTGTTTGTGCGGCCCTTCTCGGCGGGGTACCTGCACGGCACCTACGAAAACGGCGTCGCCACCGGGGGACGCATTGCCTATGTGCGGCTGTTCGCCTTGATTGCCGGGCTCATTCTGGTGATTGCCAGCATCAATTTCATGAATCTGTTCACCGCCAAGGCCTCGCGCCGGGTCAAGGAAGTGGGCATTCGCAAGGCCCTGGGGGCGAGCCGCGACGCGCTGGTGGGGCAGTACCTGACGGAATCCGTGGTGATGGCCTTGCTGGCCCTAGTCGTGGCCGTGGGGCTGGTACAGCTCGTGCTTCCGCAGTTCAGCGAGCTGACGGGCAAGCCGCTGAACTTACGGTGGGAGCCGCAGCTGGTGGGGGCCGGTTTGGCCCTGGCGCTGGGTACAGGGCTGCTGGCGGGCAGCTACCCCGCGTTCTACCTGTCGTCGTTCCAGCCGGCGGCCGTGCTGAAAGGCAAGCTGCCGACCAAGGCCGGCGACGTGTGGACGCGGCAGGGCTTGGTCGTGCTGCAGTTCACGCTCTCGGTG
>JANXNW010000178.1 GCA_025353905.1 Hymenobacter sp. | reverse complement strand
GAAGCCGAAGAGTGTGGGGCAAGCTTCAGCTTACCCCACGTGCTATTTACCACGGCAAGCTGAAGCCTGCCTCACTTTTGCAGCAAGGCTACCAGCTGTTGCATAAGCGCCTGCTGCTCCAGCAAATGCTGGTTGCGCTGCTCGGCCAGGGCCAGCTGATGCTGCAAGTGCTGGGTCTGAAAAGCTATGGCCAGATAGCCGGCATCGGGGGCGGATGGCGGCAGCGCGGGCACAGCCATAGCAGGCGCGGCGAGGGCCGGGTCGGGCACGGGCACGGGCACGGGCAGCGGGGTAGCAGTGGGCGGCACAGGCGCAGCTAAGGTAACGAGTGGCTCCGCGACGGGCGGCGTCGCCCCAGCAGCCTGAACGAACGGGGCTACCATTGGGGCAACAGGCGGCGCGGTCGAGGCGGCCAGCGCCAGCGTGGCGGCGATGTCAGCGGGTTGCAAACTATTACCCTGACGGCGCGACGGCCGGGGCAGGGCGGGAATCTCAATCGGGTCGAAGTCCAGTTCCGGGGCTGGGGCAGCAGCCGTAGCAGGGGGCAGCGGCGCGGTTGCGACTCCCTGCTTCAGCATGGCCCCCTGCCCCTCCATCAGCCAGTCCTTCGACACATTTGGGTAAACCTCGAACACTTTGCACAGCAGGTCATAGCCGGGCTTGTTGCGCTCATCCACTAAATGTTGGATGACGGTCGCCGTCTTATCCAGCGATTGCGCGAAAGCGTTTTTGCTCAGCCCCAAATACTGAATGAGCTGGGTGAAGCGTTGGCCAATGGTGGTGGAAGCGGGCATTTGGGCAAAAGTGAAGTTTGCACAAATGTAGAAGGTCAGCTACCGTTTCGGTTGTTGGGCTGGCGTGGGCTTAGGCGCGGCTGGTGGTCCCTTGCGCGTCCAGGCTAGTAGGGGGCGCACTTGCAGGGTGCGGTAGGGAAAGCGGTAGGTATCGTCTGGGGCGTAGCTCTGCTGCAGCCGGTGAAACTCCGGGCTATAGAACAAGAGCAGAGCATTCGGGGTGAGGGAAAAATTCTCGTACGTTTCCCCATACAAGCCCGGGTCAGGCAGGTCGGGAATGCTTGCGGTACCGGATGGCGGCGGGGTTTCGTCGGCAAAGCGTATGCACCGGGTGGCTTGGTCCCAGCCCAGGCGCTCGGCGGCGTACACCACCTCCGCCGAATCGGCCCGGCCGTTTTGCGGAGCGGCAATGGCCTTCTCCATTATTTCCTGAAAGCGGCGGCGCGCGGCACCTCGCAGCCGGCGCGTCAACTGGGCGGGCGTATTGGCCACCAAATCCCTTAGTTTGAGCCGGCGGCCGGTGCGAAGGTCGAAGGTGAGGAGCTGGGTGTCAAACGTGTGGTGGGCTCCGGTGTACTGCCTGGTCAGGCTCAGTGAAAGAAGCCCCGCCTGGTTGAGTAGAACGGCGTATTCGCTGCCAGTCAGGCCGCCGCCGGCTGCCGCCCACAACCGCGTCTCGGGGTCGTAGCAGCAGACCCGCGCCGCCTGGTAGAGTTGCCGTTGGGGGCTGGCCGAGGAATCTATATCCGTCCAGTTATCCAACGCTACGCGCAGCAGCAGCCGGTTGATGCGCCGGGCCGCGGCGGTATTCGCCAGCCGCACCTGGGGCACCTGAAAGCGCGTTGCTTCGCCGCGCACTGGCACCTGGTACACCATTGCCCGACCGCTCGCAGTCGCTTGTTGCGCCCGCGCCTCGACCCCACCCATTAACCCTAAAACAAGAAACGGAACCAGTAACAACCACTCTTTAATCCGTTCCATCCGTTAAAATCAGTTAAATCCGCAGTTCCCTATTCGAACCGCAAGCTCTCAATCGGGTCGAGCGCCGCCGCCTTGCCCGCCGGATACGAGCCCGCCAGCAGGCCCACCGTCACGCAAATGCTAAGCCCGACCAGCACCCAGAGCCAGGGCACCAGAAACGAGCTGCTGCCGGCCAGCACCGCCACGCCGTTGCCGGCCGCGATGCCCAATATGATGCCCAGCGTGCCGCCCATGATGCAAATCACGATGGCTTCGAGCAAAAACTGGAGCCGAATCTGACGGGCCGTCGCGCCCAGCGCTTTGCGGATGCCGATTTCGCGGGTGCGCTCCGTCACCGACACGAGCATGATGTTCATGAGCGCGATGCTGGCCCCGAGCAAGGCCAGAAACGCCACCAGCCCGCCGCCGATGCGCAAATTGCCGCTGAGCGAATCGAGCGAGTTGCTCAGCGAGTCGGGGCTTTCCAGGTCGAACGAGTCTTCCTGGCCGAGGCGGTCGTTGCGCACGGCCCGCATCAGGCCCGTGGCCTGCCCTTGCAAAAACGAAAGCCCGGCCGCGTTGGTCGTGGCCGTCATCACGCCGTAGGTGAGCGCGCCCTTGCGCGGCAGCTGGTTGGCCGTTTCGAGCGGCACGAGCAGCAGGCGGTCGGCCCCGCCCCCACCGCCCATCGCGCTGCCCTTCTTTTCGAGCAACCCCACCACCTGGAACCGCTGCCCGAGCGCGTAAATAAACTTGCCCACCGGCGGCTGATTGGGAAACAGCTTGTCCACAATCTCCTGGCCGACGATGGCCACGTTGGCCCCGGTGCTCAATTCGGCCGGCGAAAACGCGCGGCCCGCGCTCAGGGCGTAACTCTGAATTTGCAGGTAGTTTTCGTCGCCACCCACCACTGCCATGTTCGGGTTGGTTTTCTGACCGTTGGCCTTGATTTCGGCCACCCCGCTCACGTTGGCCGACAGGCCCACCACGGCCGACGGCTCGCGCTGGCTCAGCTCTTTTTTGTAGAGCGTAGCTTGCAGGTAGCTCAGCGGCGGGTACTGCTTGCCCTGCACCCCACCGCGCCGGAAGCGGTTGCCGTAGCCTTTGGCCTTGATTTCAAAAGCGTTGGCCCCCAAACTGGCGAATGTTTCACCAATGGAATTGCGCATGGCGTCAATCGCCGTAAGAATGCCCACGAGCGCCATCAGCCCGATGCTCACGATGAGGGCCGTGAGCACGGTGCGCAGCAAATTGGCCGAGATGGAGCGCAGGGCCTCGCGCACGTTTTCTAGAAAGCTCACCGCAGGTTATGACTGGTTAAACGGATGACACCGCTGGCACGGCTGGCTCGTTTGTGGGGCTGCCAAGCCGCCGGTTGGCGCTTGTGCCGTACCTTAGAACTACCTGAACCACGAGCCTGGCCGCCCGGTTGGGCAGAACTTCGGGCGTTAATCTTTCTCAAAAGTATGCTTTTTAAACGTCTTGGCTTACGGCTGGCCCAAATGCTGACTCTGCTAGCCCTGTTGGCCCCCGCTCTGACGGCCCAGGCCAACCACATTTTTATCCCGATGGATAACACCCAGAAGGAATGCCTGAAAGCTTATGGGCTGTGCTACTGGGCGTTGAGCAAGCAGATTGAGGTGGACTGGCTCCTGAATTATCGCGGCGGCTCGTTCGCGTGCGAGGCGCTGCCGGCCGTCGAAACCGAGCTGACCGTGCGCGGCATCACGTTCCAGACCATCTCGGAGGCGCAGTACACGGGCATTCTCACCCAGATTGCCGACCCCAACGCCAACATGGACGTGATGAAGCTGGAGAAAGTCCCCAAAATCGCGGTCTACACGCCCAAAGGCAAGCAGCCCTGGGACGATGCCGTGACGATGGTGCTCACCTACGCCGAGATTCCGTACGACAAGATTTACGACGACGAAGTGCTGGCCGGGGTGCTGCCTAAGTACGATTGGCTGCACCTGCACCACGAAGATTTTACGGGCCAATACGGCAAGTTTTACGCCGTCTACCGCTACGCGCCCTGGTATCAGCAGCAGCAGCGCGAGCTGGAAGCCGCCGCCAAGCGCAACAACTTTCAGAAGGTGAGCCAGATGAAGGCGGCCGAAGCCGTCAAGATGCAGGAGTTTATTGCGGGTGGCGGGTTCATGTTCGCCATGTGCTCGGCCACCGATAGCTACGACATTGCCCTGGCCGGGCTGGGCGTGGACATGGCCGCCGAGATGTACGACGGCGACGCGGCCGACCCCGCCGCCCAAAGCAAGCTGAATTTTAACCGCACCCTGGCCTTCCAAAACTTCCAGCTCCGCCCCAACCCTTACGAGTACGAGTATTCCAACATCGACATGGACCCGCGCGAGCGCGGCCTCTACGAGCAAACGGATTACTTTCAGCTCTTCACCTTCTCGGCCAAGTACGACCCCGTACCGACCATGCTCACCCAGGACCACGAGAAAACCATCCATGGCTTTATGGGCCAAACCACGGCTTTCCGCAAAAGCCTCATCAAGCCCGATGTCATCATCATGGGCGAAACCAAGCAAACCGGCGAGGCCCGCTACATCCACGGCACCCTCGGCAAAGGCACCTGGACGTTTTACGGCGGCCACGACCCCGAAGACTATCAGCACATGGTGGGCGAAGAACCCACCGACCTGGCCCTGCACCCCAACTCACCGGGCTATCGGCTGATACTGAATAACGTGCTATTTCCGGCGGCGAAGAAGAAAAAGCAGAAGACGTGAGTTAATAATTAATTTAATAATGGTCAATGGTTAATACCGTCCAGAATCGCCGGACGTCATTAACCATTGACCATTATTAAATTAATCATTAACTTTTACCCCTTTGCCGTAAGCGTGATATAGGGGATGATGCACTCCTCCAGCGACACGCCGCCGTGCTGGAACGTGTCCTTGTAATAATTAACGTAGTAATTGTAGTTGTTAGGATAAGCGAAGAAATAATCGCCAAGCGTAAATACGTACGCCGTGCTCACGTTCTCACGCGGCAGAAATATCTTCTCCGGCTTGCGCACCACGTACAAATCGCGCGACTCGTCGAAGCCCAGATTCTTGCCGTGCTTGTAGCGCAGGTTAGTATTCGTGTTGCGGTCGCCCACGATTTTATACGGCCGCTTGACGCGAATCGTGCCGTGGTCAGTGGTGATAATTAATTTGCCCTTTTTCTCCGCGATAACCTGCATCATCTCGTAGAGCGGCGAGTGCAGAAACCACGAGCGCGTGATGCTGCGGTAGGCGCTTTCGTCGGCGGCCAGCTCGCGTATCATCGCCATATCGGTGCGGGCGTGCGAGAGCATATCCACGAAATTATAAACGATGACGTTGAGCTTGTGATTGTTGTGCAGGTTAGCCATTTTTCCCAGCAAGTCCTTGCCCGCCTGCAAGTTGGTTATCTTGTGGTACGAGTGCTTGCCCTTCTGATTGTTGCGCTGGAAATTGATTTCAAGGAACTCCGCTTCGTGCAGGTTTTTGCCTTCCTCATCCTCATCCCACACCCACAGGTTCGGGTATTTCTTCTGAATTTCGCCCGGCATCATGCCCGCGAAAATCGCGTTGCGCGCGTAAGCCGTCGTGGTGGGCAGAATGCTGTAATACGTTTCCTCGGCATCGACCGTAAATAATTCAGCGATAATCGGCTCCAGGATTTTCCACTGGTCGTAGCGCAGGTTGTCGATGAGCACGAAATAGACGGGCGTGTCGCCGGTCGCCTTCATCAGCGGAAATACCTTTTCCTTGAATAGCTGGTGCGACATGAGCGGTGCGTCCTTGTCGGTTCCGCTCACCCAGTCCTCGTAATTTTCGATGATGAAGCGCCCGAAATACGTGTTGGCTTCTTCTTTCTGATTGTTCAATACCTCGGCCATACTTTTGCCTTCGGTTTCGTTGATTTCCAGCTCCCAGTACACCAGCTTTTTGTACACATCCACCCACTCGGCGGGCGAAAGGCGGTCGGAAAGCTGCATCCCGAGCTGCCGGAAGTCGCGCTGATAGCCCGAATTGGTGGCTTCCGTAATGAGGCGCTTATTGTCGAGTACCTTTTTCACCGACAATAATATCTGATTCGGATTGACGGGCTTGATGAGATAATCAGCGATTTTCGCGCCGATGGCACTCTCCATAATATGCTCCTCCTCGCTTTTGGTAATCATGACGACCGGCACGGTGGGGCGCACGGCTTTGATTTCGGTCAGCGTTTGAAGACCGCTCAAACCGGGCATATTTTCGTCCAGAAAAACCAGGTCGTAAATGTTGCCCTGCACTTCTTCAAGCGCGTCGGTCCCGGAATTGACGCCGGTGACATCGTAACCTTTTTCCTTGAGAAATAAAATGTGCGGCTTTAATAAATCAATTTCATCGTCGGCCCACAGAATGGAGTAGCGTTGCATAAGCGTTGGGTTAAAAATTATGACGCGTCGGACGCGGCCCGAAAGCGGGTGAAGTAAAAGCGGTAGCGGACAAAACGCGGCAGCCCGGCATCTGGTATGTCGTGCGGACTGGCAACGCGGCGGCAGGCTGGCCGTAGCTTTACCCTGAAAGACCGGTTTGAGTTCGCTTTGGGCGGCGAGCAACGGGCACCGAAGCCGCTAAAGTAATCGCCAGCTCAACCCCGCCGGGATTTCGTGCTACCCTCATGAACAAAAAGAAAATATTCAACGACCCGGTGTACGGGTTCGTTACGGTGCCCACGGAGCTGCTATTCGACCTGATTGAGCACCCCTATTTTCAGCGTCTACGCCGCATCCAGCAGCTCGGGCTCACGAGCTTCGTCTATCCGGGGGCGCTGCACACGCGCTTTCACCACGCGCTCGGGGCCATGCACCTGACGCAGCTGGCCTTGCGCACGCTCAAAGACAAGGGCGTGAAAATTTCGGCCGCCGAGGGCGAAGCCGCCCAGGTGGCCATTCTGCTGCACGACATCGGCCATGGGCCGCTTTCGCACGCGCTCGAAACGGCTATTTTTCAGGACGTGCCCCACGAGCAGCTTTCGCTTTACTTGATGAAGCGGCTCAACGAGCAGTTCGAGGGACGGCTGAGCCTGGCCATTGCCATGTTTCAAGGCTCTTACGGGCGGGCATTTTTTCATCAGCTCATCTCGTCGCAGCTCGACATGGACCGGCTCGACTACCTCAACCGCGACTCGTTCTACACCGGCGTGCAGGAGGGCCGGCCGGGCGCCGACCGCCTCATCAAGATGCTGCAAGTAGTGGACGAGCGCCTCGTACTGGAAGAAAAAGCAGTGTACTCGGTCGAAAATTTCCTAGTGAGCCGACGGCTCATGTACTGGCAAGTATATCTGCATAAAACCGTTACGAGCGCCGAGCAGATGGTTATTCGCGTCATGCAGCGCGCCCGCGACCTGGCCCGCGCCGGGGTGGCCGTACCCGGCAGCAGTTGCTTGAGCTACTTCCTGGGCCGGGCCGTCACGCTGGCCGAATTTGAGCAGAACCCCGAAATCCTGGGTCATTTCGTGCAACTCGACGACGTGGACATCTGGTCGGCCATCAAGTCCTGGACCAGCCACCCCGACCCGGTGCTGAGCTTTCTGGCCAAAAGCCTGATAAACCGGCAGCTGTTTAAAATAGTGTTGCGCCCGGAGCCGTACGACGCGGACTTTCAGCTCGGCATCGTGGAATTAATCGCCGACACATTTCGGCTGTCGATGGACGACGCGCGCCAATTAATAATTACCGGCCGCCTGAGCAACACCGCCTACGATGCCAACGCCGACGAACCCATCAATATCCTGACCAAAAGCGGCCAGGTAGTGAACGTCACGGAAGCGTCGGATTTACCTAATATCCAGGCGCTAAGTCAGCGGGTGCAAAAGTTTTATATCTGCTATCCGAAAGAGATATTGTAGCTTATTCCGCATGGAGTTGAAAAAGAGTTCGGGGAGTTTCACGAAGTGTAAATACCTCCGTGAAACTCCCCGAATTCCTTTTTAGCTCCGTACGAAAATTATTTGAAGAGCTGTTCTAAATCCAGCTCAATACCTGTGGTGGGGTCGGTCAGCGTTTCGTGGCGCTGAAACGCCTGGTAGGTACCGGGCTTAGTGGAAACCACCACAATACAAAACTCTGGTACTACAATCCAGCAGGATTTAGCGCCCGCCAACAAGTACTGCTCGACCTTACCCGACAACTCTGTAACTGTTTGGGAGGGCGACAGTATTTCGACTGTCGTCAGCGGCATTTGAGTTACCAGCGGATTATCGTGGGGTAGAAACGCATCTGGGCCAGCAAACACGCACAGGTCAGGCACCAGCTTGGTTTCGCCAATGCCCAAGTTTAATTCAGGCAATACCGAGAACTGACCTTCGTACTTGCTTTCAATACGAATCAAAATTCGTTTTTGCAGCACAGCGTGATTCCAGGTGGGCATAGGCTTTCCACGCTCTAGCTCGTAAGCAGATTTAACTTCCGGTGGGGTGATTTCCAGCGTTTCCATCAGGCACAAGGTTTTCCCAAAGATAGCAGCCACCCACAAATCCTGCTACACCCCGCTCCTATTTCTGCACGAAGCGCTTGCGCAGCTCGCTTATCTGCTCGCGAAATTTGCGGTCCGAATCTACCAAATCTGAGACCGTTTGCACGGAGTGGATGACCGTGGCGTGGTCGCGGCCACCGAAATGGTAGCCGATGGTTTTGAGCGAGTGGTTGGTGTGCTCCTTCGTAAAATACATGGCCACCTGCCGGGCCGTCACGATTTCTTTTTTGCGGGTTTTTTCCTTGAGCAAACCTACCGGTACGCCGAAAAAATCGGCCACCGTTTTCTGGATGAAATCCACGTTCACCTCGGCCTCGACTTCCTCGATAATGTGGCGCAACGCACCTTTAGCCATCTCCAGGTCGATGTCACGGCGCGTTAAGACGCTCTGAGCCAGCAGCGTCGTTAAGACTCCTTCCAGCTCGCGCACGTTCGTCGGCACGGAGTGGGCCAGATACTCGACCACTTGCGGCGCGATTTCCATGCCGTCCTGCAAGGCTTTATTTTGAATAATGGCGATGCGCGTCTCGAAGTCGGGGCTTTGCACGTCGGCCGTCAGGCCCCACTTGAAGCGCGAGAGCAGGCGGTCTTCCAGGCCCGACAGCTCGCGCGGGGGCCGGTCGGAAGTCATCACGATTTGGCGGCCGCCCTGGTGCAAGTGATTGAAGATGTGAAAGAACATCTCCTGCGTCTTGCCCTTATTAGCCAGAAACTGCACGTCGTCGAGGATGAGCACGTCCACGAGCAGGTAGAAATTGGCGAAATCCTGCACGGCGTTGCGCTGCAAGGACTCGATAAACTGGTTCGTGAATTTCTCAGCCGACACGTAGAGCACGAATTTATCCGTGTTCGTGGCCTTGATGTGGTTGCCGATGGCTTGCACCAAATGGGTTTTGCCCAGGCCCACGCCGCCATACACCATGAGCGGGTTGAAAGCCGTCGTGCCCGGCTTGTTGGCGACGGCGAGGCCCGCCGAGCGCGCCAGCCGGTTGCAGTCGCCCTCCACGTAGTTGTCGAACGTGTAGGTGGTGTTGAGCTGGGACGGCACGCCGTGGCGGTCCATCGTTTTGGCCGCGTCGAAGGGGTTGCGCAGTGTGTTGTTGGCGGCAGCCTGAGCGGCCGAAGCGGGCGTGGCTCCGGCCACGAGGTGGCGGGCATTGGGCGCGCTCGTGTTGCGGTTGTAGCCGCCGTTCTGGTTATAGCCTTGCTGCTGTGGCTGCTGGAAGCGGTTATCGGCGGCGGGCGGGCCGGGGCCAGCTTTGCGCGAAGTGGGCAGGTGCATGGCGCGGGCCGGAGCCTGGGCGTTGCCTTGGTCCACGACCACGCTGTATTCCAGTCGCCCCTCCGGTCCCAACTCTTTAAATAAGGCCCGCTTAAGCTCCTCGACGTAGTTTTCCTCGATGAACTCGTAGAAGTAAACGCTCGGCACCTGGATGGTGAGCACCTTGCCTTGCAGCTCGACGGGCACGATAGGCTCGAACCAGGTTCGGAAGCTTTGCTCACCCACCTCGGCGCGAATAACGCGCAGGCAATCAGCCCATAAAGTGTGGTGGTCAAGAGGCATGGCAGAAAAAAAGGCGCAGCGGCAGCAGAGCGGGCGGTACTGGAAAGGCGGGGCAATCGGCCCGGCCCGGCAGGCAGTTCCGACCGGGGGGGGACAAATTTGCGCACAAACGAGCAGACAAAAAAGCCGCCGAAAGCTTGCGCATATCAGCCCGCTAACAGGTGCCGCCCACGGGCAGCACGCGCGCGCCTACCGACCGGGCTGAGCGCGCCCCACGCCGCAGCTCGAAGTCCACCCGGCCGAGGTTAATTCCCGACCAGCCCACCTGATTTATCAGCGTTACGTGGCCCTGGGGGCCGGTTATCGGCTCGGGCGCGGGCATGAACGTGTGAGTGTGGCCGCCCAAAATTAGGTCAATGCCGCCGACCTGAGCGGCTAATTTTCGGTCGTCAATTTTTTCGCTCTCATATTTATAGCCCAGGTGCGAGAGGCAAATCACGAGGTCGCAGCGCTCGGGTCCGCGCAAGCGCGCAACCTGGGCGCGGGCCACCGTCACCGGGTCCAGATACTGAGTGGTGCCGAAGTTTTTGTCGGCCACCAGCCCCTTCAGCGCCAGCCCGATGCCGAACACGCCGACCCGCGCGCCGGCCTTATCGAACACCTTGTAAGGCTGAAAGCGCCCGGCCAGCGGCGTACCGCTGAAATCGTAGTTGGCGCTCAGGAACGGGAAGCCCGCGTGGGGCAACTGCTGCTGCAAGCCTTCGAGGCCGTTGTCGAAATCGTGGTTGCCGAAGGTGGCCGCGTCGTAGCGCATGCGGCTCATCAGCTCGTATTCGAGCTTGCCCTGGAAGAAATTAAAATAGGGCGTGCCCTGCCAGATGTCGCCCGCGTCGAGCAGCAGCACGTGTTTTTCCTGTCGCCGGATGCTGTCAATCAGGGCCGCCCGCCGGGCCATGCCGCCCAGGCCCGCCCATTGCGGCGCGTTGTCCGGGAAGGGCTCGATGCGCGAGTGCATGTCGTTGGTGTGCAGCACGACGAGTCGGGCGGGGCCGCTCGCCGCCTCGGCCACGAGGCCGGGGCCGAGCACCGTGAGGCCGGCGGTGGTGAGCAGGGATTTCTGGAGAAAGTCGCGGCGAAACATGGTTTTCAATTATCAATGAACAATTACCAATGAGCAATTTAGGGGCGGGTGCGAAGCAGACAGAAACGAGCAATTGCTCATTGTTCATTGATAATTGCTCATTGCAAACGGATTCTGCCTTCGATTTTCGCCACTACCGGCTGGCCGGCTTTGGTCAGGGCGCGGATATGGTCGGCGATGGCGGTGCGCAGCAGCAGGCCGGTGCGGCGGGCGGGCACGGGTTTTAGGAAGCTCAGGTTGTCGCCGCCGCCGGCCAGGTAGTCGGAGATGGCGATGGGGTAGGTCTGGGCGGGGTCGAGCGGCTGGCCGCCGATGCGCACGTCCTGGGCGCGGCCGTCGGAGCCGACGACGAAAGTGGCCCCGGAGACGGCCATGCGCACTTTGGCGGCATAGTCGAAGAGCTGGGCCACGACGGGGCCAGGCGCGTCGAGCACGAGCAGCTCATTCTCGAAGGGCATCAGCTCGAACACGTTGCCCAGCGTGATGGGGCCGGCGGGCAGGCTGGCGCGCATGCCGCCGCTGGTCATCACGCCGAGCGGCACGGGCGCGCCGCCGAGCGCCCGGCTGGCGGCGGTGCGCTGCAAGTCGGCCACGAAATTGACCAGCGGGTTTTCGCCGGGGTTTTTGGTCAGGGCCACCGGCGCGGTACCCAGCACGGCGCTCATCTGGCTGATTACCTGGTCGTGGAAGGGCTTGATGTAAGCTTCGGCGGCGGCATCGGCCCCTAGGGCGGCCGCCACGGGCTGGCTGGTGGTGGCTGGCAGACGGGCCGTGGCTTGCAGCGGCGCGCGCTGGCAGGCCGGAGCGGCGGCCAGCAGACTCAGCCAAAGCAGCCCGACCGCGACGGGGCGAAAAGGAAGCAGCATACCGGAACGAAGCGGGGTAAGGCAAGTAAGAAACTGCCGCGAAAGTACGTCCCCATCCGTGGCCCGTTTCGCGCATCCGAGCCAATGACGCGCTGCACTAACTAGCTTCAGCGGCGGCCATAGGACCGGGCGGTATCTTTGGCCGCCGCCGCCCGCCTGCCTTTTCCGCCCCTGCTTATGCCCGACTCGCCCGCTCCTACCCCGGTTTCGTTTCCTGAATTCTCCCCCGTCACGACCGCCAACTGGCTCGCCCAGCTTCGGCGCGAGCTGAAGGGCGCGGACCCGGCCAGTCTGCGGTGGGCGCTGCCCGAGGGGCTACCTGTCGAGCCTTTTTATCACCGCGAGGCATTGGGCGCGCTGCCGGGCGGGCCACCCCCGCCCCTGCCGCCGCGCCCGGCCCCGGTCCGCAACGTGGTGGCCCTGACCGTGCCGGCCGGCGAGGACGGCCGCCTGCAAATCGGGCGCGGGGCCGACGCGCTGGGCCGCGGGGCCGACGGGCTGCACTTCGTACTGGCCGGCGACCCCGCTCGCTTCTCCGTCGAGGCGCTGGCCGAGCAGTTGCCACTGGCCGACACCTGGCTGGGCCTCACCGTGCTGCGCGGGCCGGACGTGCTGCTCGCCCGGCTGGCGGCGGCGGGCGGCGGGCGGCCGTTGCGCGGGTTTTTGCGCTTCACGCCGGGCGTGGTGCCCGAAGGGGCTGAGCTAGGGGGCTTTCGGTCGGCGCTACGGCAGTGCGTCGCGCTGGCGAAAGCCTGGCCGGAATTCCGGGCGCTGGCCGTGAATGGGGCCTTTTGGGGCAATCGAGGCGGCACGTTGAGTCAGCAGCTGGGTTTTAGCTTGAATACGGCGGCCGCGCTGCTGGCGGAATTACCCGATGAAACCGCCGGCATTACAGTGGCCGATGTGGCCGCCGCGCTGCACCTGGACGTGGCCGTCGGGCCGAGCTACTTTCCGGAAATAGCGCGGCTGCGAGCCACGCGCCGGCTCTGGGCCACGCTGCTGCACGGCTTTGGGCTGCCGGCCGAGGGCGCGCACACGCTGCCCATTCTGGCCCTCACCTCGACCTGGACCCAAACCACGCTCGACCCGCACACCAACCTGCTGCGCCACACCACCGAAACCATGAGCGCGCTGCTCGGCGGGGCCGACGCCGTACAGGTCGCGCCCTACGACGGCCTCTACGCGGCCCCCAACGAGCGCAGCGCCCGCCTGGCCCGCAACCTGCCGCTCCTGCTGCGCGACGAAGCTCACCTGGATTGGGTGGCCGACCCGGCCGCCGGCTCCTACTACCTCGAAACGCTGACCGACGAGCTGGCCCGCGCCGCCTGGGCCGAGTTTCAGGCCCTCGAAGCCGCCGGGGGCCTGCCCGCCGCCCGCGGCCGCGCACTGGAACTGGTGAGCCAGGCCGGGCTGGATAAGTTCAAGCGCATCGCCACCGGGCAGGACGTGATTATCGGCACGAACCGCTTCCAGAACCCGAACGAAGAGTTTGACTTCGACCCGAAAAAGCTGCTGCGCTCCCGCGAATTCGACACAACCCGCGCCACGTATCCGAGCGAGGTATTGCGCCTGGCTACGGCCCTGCACTTCGAGCGCCGCGCTCAACAGGAGCAGCACGCCACGCTGGTACTGCTCGGCGACGCGCGGGTGAACGAGGACATTGCCGCCGCTTTCTGGCACGTGCTGCACCCCGAGCAGCCGGGCGCGCACCCGCCCGTGCCGGCCCTGCCCGCCGACACCTATTCCGTGTTTTTCTCCACGCCTGAGGCGGCGATGCTCATGTACGCCACCCACGGGCAGTTCGAGCAAGTGGCGCGGGTGGTGCAGCAGACTCCCGGCGACGCGGTTTTCGAGGTGCCCTCGCTGCTGGCTTCCGACCAAGCTACTTTGCAGGAGGCCGTGCGCGTGTTCGGCTTTCAGGAGTTTGTCGTGGAAGGCCACCACACGGAGGACGTGCTGGCGCGCTTGCAAGGGCGGTAAAGTTTGGTTTTAATTCGACACTGACCATGTACAAATCAAGTCTCCTTGCCGTTTTGCTGTTTGCTGCTGGCTGTCGGCAGCCTCAACCCGCTGTGGATGAACCAACCGCCAGGGAGATATTTGACAAGAAGCGCATTTCGATGGTGATAATGGACCTGGGCACTGATACGCTCAGTATATCCTCGAACGACAAGCTTTGCCTGTCGCCGCTGGGGGCGGGCGATAGCCTCCCCCACCTGCCAACATTTTATCGCCGGCCCCGCCAGGTTTTAATTTACCAACTCCCCA
>JANXNW010000146.1 GCA_025353905.1 Hymenobacter sp. | reverse complement strand
GGACGAAGCAATCGCCCCTGTTGAGCGCGTTCGACGAGCCTTGCAACGAGCCGAACAGGTGCGATTGCTTCGTCCCTTGCTCGGTGCGCAACATGCTCGCCATGACCGAACAACCAGCAACTGACAACTGACAACTAACCGCTACCCGGCCTTATCCAGGGCCAGGCGGCCTTCCTCCAAATCCAGCTCGTTTTCGAGCTTGCGCAGCACTTCTTCGCTCACGGCGTGCTCGCGGCGCAGCCCGTCGAGAATGCGACGCTCGAAGTGAATCACGATTTCCTGGAGCTGCTGAAACGGGGTGAGCACCCCCTGGTCGGGGTCGGCGGGAGCGTTGGGGTCGGCGGCGTGGGCGGCTCGGCGCTGAAGGCGCTCCAGGCGCAGGCGGTAGCGCTGCCGCATCCGGCCCAGAATTTCGGCCGGGGCCTGGGTGGTGGCGGCTTCGCTGGCCAGGTAGGCCACGGTTTGGGTGGCCAGGCTCAGGCGCAGGTCCAGCTCTTCACGCTCGGCCAGGTCGTCGGCCTCCACGCCCAGCCAGTGAATCAGGGGCCGCAAAGTCAGGCCTTGCACGAGCAGCGAAATCAGGATGACGATGAAGGTGAGTAGCAGAATCGGGTTGCGCTGCGGAAACGCCGCGCCCCCCGGCAAGGCCAGCGGCAACGCCAGCGCGGCGGCCAGCGACAACACCCCGCGCATCCCGCCCCAGCCGATAACCGTGATTTCGGCCCGCGAAAGCGCCGGCTGACTGGCTGCTTGGCTGTCATTTCCTCCCGGCCGAATGGCCGCGCGCAGCCGTCGCAGCAGCGCCGAGCTGGGATACACCCACAGCATCCTGGCCCCGATGACGGCCGCGCTGATGAGCACGCCGTAGCCGAGCAGCGGCCCGCGCAGGGCCGGGGCCACGCCCGCCACTACGGCCGGCAGCTGCAAGCCAATCAGAATGAAAACCAGCCCGTTGAGCAAAAACGTGAGCGTGTCCCAGACGGCGGCCGACTGCAAGCGGCCGTCGTGAGCGAAAATGCGGCCCGAAAACTGGCTCACGAACAAAGCCGCCGCCACCACCGCCAGTACCCCCGAGCCGTGGACGGCCTCGGCCAGCAAATAAGCGGCGTAGGGCGTGAGCAAGCTCAGGCTGGTGTTGATGGTGACGCTGGTTTGGGTGAGTCGTTGCAAGCCGTAGAGCGCGCCGCCCACGGCCAGCCCCACGCCGATGCCCACCACCGTGACGAGCAACAGCTGCCCGCTGGCCGCGCCCAGCCCGAACTGCCCCGTGAGCACCGCCGCCACGGCCGTGCGGTAGGCGATGAGGCCGGTCGCGTCGTTCACCAGACTTTCGCCTTCGAGAATAGTGATGATGCGCCGCGAAATGGGCAGTCCTTTCGTGGAAACGGCCGCCGACACGGCATCGGTGGGCGAGACGACCGCCGCCAGCACAAACGCCGGCCCCCAGCCAAAGTCGGGCAATAGATAATGCGCCACGGCCGCTACCAGCACCAGCGAAAACAGCACGCAGCCCACCGCCAGCAGCGTTATCGGCCGCAGCTCGGCCCGAAACGCCGACCACGACAGCGTCCAGGCCGAGGCGTAGAGCAGCGGCGGCAGAAACACGAAAAACACGGTTTCCGGGGCCAGCGCCACTGTCGGCAACCCCGGCACCAGACTCAGCCCCAGCCCCGCCAGCACCAGCACCACCGGGTACGGCACTCGCAGCCGGTTAGCCGCCTCAGCCAGGGCGGAGGTAACGGCCAGTAGGGCAATGAGCAGCGCGATTTCGGACATAGGTAGAACGCAGCCTTCGCTGCGTTTTGCGTCTCACGTGGCAAAGGCCGCGCATTAAACAAATGGCGCGCAAAACGCAGCGAAGGCTGCGTTCTACTAATGCTTGAAATGCCGCACCCCGGTCAGCACCATCGCCACGCCCAATCGGTCACAGGCATCAATCGAATCCGCGTCCTTGATGCTGCCGCCCGGCTGCACCACGGCCCGAATGCCGGCCGCCGCCGCGATTTCCACGCAATCTGGAAACGGGAAAAACGCGTCCGACGCCATTACGGCCCCGTGCAAGTCGAAGCCGAACGCGGCGGCTTTCTCGATGGCCTGGCGCAGGGCATCGACCCGCGAAGTCTGGCCCACACCGGAGGCCAATAATTGCCCCGGCCGGGCCAGCACGATGGTGTTGCTCTTGGTGTGCTTGCAGATTTTGAGGGCAAACTCCAGCGCCGCCGTTTCCTGCGCCGTCGGGGCCGATTTCGTCACGAGCCGGAAGTCGGCCGCCGTTTCGGTTTGCAGGTCGGCATCCTGCTCGATGACGCCGTTGAGCAGCGTTTTGAAAAGCTTGGCGGGGAAAACAACCGGCTTCTGGCGCAGCAGAATGCGGTTTTTCTTGCTTTGCAGAATGGGCAGCGCGTCGGGCGCAAAATCGGGCGCGATGAGCACCTCGAAAAACAACTGGCTCAACTCCTGGGCGGTGGCCGCGTCCACGGGCTGGTTCACGACGATAACCCCGCCGAAAGCCGACACCGGGTCGCAGGCCAGCGCATTGAGGTAGGCTTCGTGCAGGGTCGGGGCCTGGGCCGCGCCGCAGGCGTTGGTGTGCTTGAGGATGGCGCAGGCCGGCTCACCGGCCGCGAATTCGCGCATGAGCTGCACGGCCGCGTCCACGTCTACGAGGTTGTTGTAGCTGAGCTGCTTGCCGTGAAGCTGGTCGAAAAGCGCGCTCAAATCACCAATGAAAGCGCCCGCCTGGTGCGGATTTTCGCCGTAGCGGAGGGGAGTGGCTGGTGCTTGGTGGCTGGTGGCTGGTGCTTGGTCTTCGGTTTTGGGTGTTGGGTCTTCGGTTTTGGGTACTGAATTTACGGGGGGTCTAAGCTCTAAGCTCTCAGTTCTATGCTCTGACCCGCCGCTGACGTACTTGAAAATCTCCGTATCGTAGTGGCTCGTGGCGGCGAAAGCGGCGGCGGCGTAGCGGCGGCGCTCTTCCAGACCAGGCGCGCCCTGCGTAGCTTCCAGTAGCTGCGTGACGGCCGCGTACTGCTCGCGCGAGCTGACGACGAGCACGTCGCGGTAGTTTTTGGCGGCGGCCCGCAACAGGGCGATGCCGCCGATGTCGATTTTCTCAATCACGTCGGCCTCAGGCGCGCCGCTGGCCACGGTTTCCTCGAACGGATACAAGTCCACGACCACCAAATCAATCGGCGGAATGCCCAGCTCGGCGGCCTGGGCCAGGTCGGCCGGCTCGTGGCGCCGGTGCAGGATGCCGCCGAACACTTTCGGATGCAGCGTCTTAACCCGTCCGCCGAACACTTCGGGGAAGCCCGTCAGGTCCTCGACGGCGACGACCGTCGCGCCCTGCTCTTCGAGAAACTTCTGAGTACCGCCCGTCGAGTAGAGCGTAACGCCAAGCTGGCGCAGCACGGCCACGAGCGGGGCCAGCCGGTCTTTGTGGTAAACGGACAGGAGGGCAGCGCGAATCGGGCGGGGGTCGGACATCAGCAGGAAATGGAGTGGCAGCGAGAACGGAGCCGGCTCGGCCAAGTAGCCAAACCGCCCGCGAAGGTAGGCCGCCTCCTAGCCGGCTGGCAACTCTGACGCGTCTTTTGAAGTTACTCAACCTGACTCTCCGCTATTTGATACGTTTGATTTAATGCTCGATTTCACGCCTACCACTACGCCGGCCCCGACTGCGCCGACTTCTACTAACACTGCCGAAGCCACCGCGCCGCTGCCCACACCAGCCAGCCTGGTGCTGGCGGCCGCCGCGCTCGCGCCGCGCTTGCTGGCCCAAGCCCCGCTCACCGACCAGACGGGCGGCTTTCCAGTGCAAGAAATGCGCTGGCTGCACGAAGCCGGGTTGCTGAGCGCCGTCGTGCCCGCCAACCTCGGCGGGGCCGGGCTGGGCGAGCCGGCCGCCACGCTGCCGCTGCTGCACTGCCTCTACCACATCGGGCGAGGCAACCTGGCCGTGGGCCGTCTCTGGGAAGGCCACGTCAATGGGCTGCTGCTCATCCGCTTGTTCGGGACCCCGGCCCAGCAGGCGCGCGCCGCCCACGACGCGCGCGCCGGTCACTTGTTCGGCGTCTGGAACACGGAAGACCCCGCCGACGGCGTGCGTCTGGAGCCGCTGGCTGGGCCGCTGACTGCTGGCTCCACTACCGCACCGGCCGGGCGCTTTCGCTTGTGCGGGGCCAAAACGTTCGCCTCCGGGGCGGGCCACGTGAGCCGGCCCGTGCTCACGGGCGCGCTGCCCGGCCGCCGGGGCTGGCAGCTGCTGGTGCTGCGCGCCGATGAGCAGCGCCCGGTGCTGGACAAGAGCTTCTGGCGGCCGCTCGGCATGCGGGCCACGGCCAGCTTCCGCGCCGACCTGAACGGGCTGGAAATCGGGACTGACGAGCTGCTGGGTCGCCCCAACGACTACTACCGCGCGCCCTGGTTCGGGGGCGGGGCGGCGCGCTTCGCGGCCGTGCAGCTCGGCGGCGCGGCGGCCGTGCTCGATGAAACGCGCCGCTTCCTGCGTCGCCTGGGCCGCACCGACGACCCCTACCAGCGTCAGCGCCTGGGCGAAATGCTGACCCTACACGAAACCGGCCAGCGTTGGCTGCGCGGCGCGGCCGAGCATGCCCAACTGCCGGCCACCCCGGCGGCGGCACTGGCAATCGGGGCGTTGGCGCCGGCCCGCCTCGCCGCCACGGCCGCCTATGCCAACGGCCTGCGCGCCGCAACCGAAGACATTGCCCTGCGCACGTTGCGCCTGGCCGAGCGTAGCGTGGGTGCGCGCGGCCTGCTCCAGCCCGAGCCGTTCGAGCGCCTGCACCGCGACCTGACCCACTACCTGCGTCAGCCCGCCCCCGATGCCACCCTGGCCGACGTGGGCGCGTTCGCCCTGGGGTCGGACCGACCGGCGTATCAGCTCTGGGAGAAGTAGCGCGGGTCTCTGACCCGCAATGCTCGTCGTCGGCAAAGAAGCACCCGAAGCCGTTCAGCCTTGTCCAAATCAGGATATTCGACCTGCCGCGGGTCGGAGACCCGCGCTACCATCCGGGCCGCTCCCCCATCGAAAAGGTGACTTTTGCGTAACCCCGCTGCTTATCGTCGCCTTCTCATGAGCGAAAAACTGAAAACTGAAACCCGAAAATCCTTCAACGACTACCCGCTACGCCCTGCCGCCTACGCCGCCACGCTCGGCGCGACGGTCGTCCTCATTCCGCATCCCGACGATGAGGCCCTGGGCTGCGGCGGGCTGCTGGCGCTGTTGCGGCGGGCGGGCCAACCGGTGGCGGCGGTGCTCGTGAGCGACGGCACGATGTCGCACCCTCAGTCGCGGGATTTTCCGCCGCCTGCCCGGCGCGAGCTGCGCTACGCCGAGCTGCGCCACGCGCTGGCCGTGCTGGGCGTGGACGAAAGCGCGGTGCTGTACCTGGGC
>JANXNW010000140.1 GCA_025353905.1 Hymenobacter sp. | reverse complement strand
CTTGGTTTGAACGGCCCACTGAGCAAGCATGAACCCGGGCGACCGTGCCAATGCGCTGCTCAAACCAAAGCGGGCGGGCGGCGAAAAGCCGCCCGCCCGCGCCGCTCGTACCCGCCTGATAAGCGTCAAACTTTCCGGGCGGTATTTATCACGTTCACCCCATTAAACCGCGCCGTGGCCGAGCCGTGGCTCACGGCCGACACCTGCGAGGGCTGGCCCTTACCGTCGAAAAACGAGCCGAACATTCGGTAGTCGCGCGCGTCGCACACGGCCGCGCAGGCATTCCAGAATTCCTGGGTATTGGCCTGATAAGCCACGTCGTCGAGCTGCTCCGTGATTTTACCCTTCTCAATCAGGAAAAATACCTGCCCGCCAAACTGGAAGTTATACCGCTGCTGGTCAATGGAGTACGACCCGCGCCCGGCGATATAAATCCCCTTATCCACGCCACTCACCAGCTCGTCCACGCTGAGCGGGGCCGCGCCCGGCCGCAAGCTTACGTTAGGCATGCGCTGAAACTGGACGCTGCCCCAGGAGTCGGCGTAGCAGCAGCCGTCGGACTCGGTTTGGCCGACGATGTGGGCCTGGTCGCGGATTTTCTGGTAGTTCACCAGCTTGCCCTGGTCAATGAGCGTCCACTCTTTGGTTTTCACGCCCTCGTCGTCGTAGCCCACCGCGCCCAATGAGCCGGGTTGGAGCTTGTCGGCCATGATGGTGACGGCTTTCGAGCCGTAGGGCAGGTTCTTGGCCTTCCACTCCAGCGTCGCAAACGAAGTGCCCGCGAAGTTGGCCTCGTAGCCCAGCACGCGGTCCAGCTCCGTGGGGTGGCCCACGCTCTCGTGGATGGTCAGGCCCAGGTGGTTAGGCTCCAGCACGAGGTCGTACTTGCCGGCCGTTACGCTCTTGGCCGTCAGTTTGGCTTTCGCCTGCTTGGCGGCCAGCGCGGCGTCGGCCAGCAGGTCGTAGCGGTTGCGGTAGCCGACTAGGCCCGTGCCGGCGGGGCCGGCCAGCTGCTCGCCGGCGCTGGGCGTGAGGTACTCGTAGCCCAAGCCCATGGGCGAGCTGAGCGCGTCGCGCGTTTTGAACTTCCCGCTGGTGCGGTCCACGACCGTGGCCGTGAACGTGGGCCAGATGCGATGCACGTCCTGGTCGATGTACGAGCCGTCGGTGCTGGCAAAATACTTCTGCTCATTGACTTGAAACAGCGACGAGTTGATGAAGCTCGCGCCGTTGCTCAGGGCCGCCGCGTTGGCCGCCAGCAGCAAATCCACCTTGTCCTTGACCGGCACCTCGAACGCGTTTTGCTGAATGGGCGTCCGCCAGCTCACCTCGCCGTAGCCGCGTTGGGGGGCCAGGCGCACGGGTTCTTTTTGCGTCTTGGCGTTGGCTTTGGCCATGCTCACGGCCAGCTTCGCGGCTTGCGCCAGGCCAGCCTCGGTTACGTCGTGCGTCGCGGCGAAGCCCCAGCTGCCGCCGGCCAGCACCCGCACCCCGGCCCCCAGGCTTTCGCCGCTGGCAATGTTCTGCACCTGCTTTTCGCGGGTGAAAATGCTCTGGCTCAGGTAGCGCCCCAGCCGCACGTCGGCATAAGTCGCGCCCGCCGCTTTGGCTGCGTTGAGTGCCGCGTCAGCCAAGCGCTTTTTCTGGGTCACGTCGAGGCCAGGCTCTAGCAGGCGGCGGGCATCAATCGAAGTGGCCCCGAAGCCGGGGAGCGGGGGCAGCAGCAGCGCCCCGGTGGCCGCCAGGCCGGTAAGGCCCACAAAGTCGCGTCGGTTCATGGTGAAAGGGAGTTGGTAAATAGGAGCCGGTAAGATGGGGTGTATTACAGCAGCCTATCCCACTTCGCGCCGCGCATCTTGATTAATGGGGCTTAGGTATCATATCCGCCGGAAGCGGAAGAGGGTTTGGCCCAAACTCCTTCGCGTGTATGGCGTTCTGAAAAATCAAAAGAAGGACATCTGTCCCATCTGTCCCGCGTAGTGTGTGGGCGCTATGCAAAATATTGCCTCTATTTGCATTTGAATGAATCAGACCTAAAGCTGTTCCTGTCTTTACTTGTTCCGCAGTGAGCACGGAGGCATTGTAGGTATATGTTCCGGTTGGCGTGAGTGGAATATTTGACATGGGTAAGGTCGCTATTGAGCGCACAAGGTACATCAGTAACTATTTATCCGGGTTTAATCGGTCAAGTATATATTTGCTACCTTTCACCCTTATGGCTGTGAACTGAAGTAGCGAGCTGACGCAGACAAGCTAATCTCGATGGCCTTGTGCATGCCCAAAAATCAGAAGCCCCGTCCGACGCGTCGGACGGGGCTTTCATCAGCCAAAAGCCAAAACCTTACAGTTTCTCCAGCCGGCTCACGTACGTCTGCTGCTGGCCCACGACCTGCACCAGGTACAAGCCCGTGGCGAGGCTGCCCACGCGCTGCCCAAGCTGCTCGTTGAGCTGAGCCACTGAGCCGCGGCCGCGCAGCACGAGGCTACCCGTGGTGCTGAATATGCTCATTTCCAGATTATTGCCCGTCTCGGGCACGTCGAAGCGGACGCTGCCGGTGGCTGGATTTGGGTAGAGGCCCAGGCTGGCGGTGCGGCCGGCGCGGGTGCTGGTCGGGTTGGCGAAGGCGTAGCGCGTCAGAATCGGGTAGTGGTCGGAGGTCGTCGTGCCGTAGTTGGGGATGGCGGCCGTTACGCCGATTTGCACGGCGGCCGTGCCGGGCAGGTAGCTCGGGTTGAAGGCCTTGCTCAGCACCACGTGGTCAATCATGTCGTTGAAGCCCACCGTGCTCCGCTTGCCGGCCAGGCTTAGCGCCAGCGTCGGCGAAGGGTAGTTGGCGGCGTCGGCGGTGAAGGCGCTGTACGAGGTAGCCGTCGTGACCAGCCCGGTGGTGATGGTAAAGTCCAGGTCGTCGTTGAAGTCGCCCAGCACCACCACGTTGGCCGAGGCGTAGTCGGCGTCGAGCTTGGCCTTGAGCTGGTCGGCGGCCCGCTTGCGGCGCTCATACGACGTAGTGGTGGGGCTGGTGTTGGCCTTGGCGTGGAGCACGACGAAGGTGACCGTTTTCGTCACGCCGCCGAGCACGAGGTCGGCCGTCATCACAAACGGAAAGCGGCCCGAGGCCCAGTCGCTGTAATCGGACTGCGCGGCGGCCTGCGTCGAGCGGAAAAACGCCGTGAAGCGCGGGTTCGTCACGACGCTCGTGCGATAAACGAAGGCCAGCTTCTGCGCCCCAATGAAGTCGGGGTCCTGGGCATTGTCGGCAAACGAGCCAAACTGCCCGATGCGGTAGGCGTAGCCCGGCATCTGGGCCACGATGGCCCGCAGGCGCACCGTGTCCACGACCTCGACCAGGGCGTAGACGTCGGCGTTCAGGTTGCGGATAATGGTGGTAGCGTTGCTGGCTTGCAGGTTTTTATCCGCCGGCCCGAGGCCGGCCCCGCTGGAGCCAAACCACTCCATGTTCCAGTTCACGACTTCGAGCGTGTTGGTCGCGTCGTAGGTGTTGCCGCTCAGCGGCACGGTTAGGATGGTGAGGCCGGGCGAGGCGACGGTCAGGTTGGCGGTGTAGTTGGTGGTGGCGGTGGGGGGTGAAAAGCGTACCTGCACGGCCTGAGTCGTGCCGTTGGCCGTGGCCTGGGGCAGGGTAATGCTGGGGGCGAACGTCGTGCCGCCGTCGCGCGAAATCTGAAACGCGGCGTTGCTCGAAGTCAGCGTTACGTCGCCGGTGAGGTTGCTGGCCGTCAAAGACAGCGTCTGGACCCCGCTCGTATTCACGGCCTGGAAGCCGAAGTCCAGCCCCTGGGCGCTGAGGCGCACGGCGGGCGACGGTGCGGTAGTCGAGTTCACGACCGACACGTCGTCAATCGTCCAGCGCGCGCCCGAGTCGATGGTCGAGTTATAAACGAAGGCTACGTACACGGCCGCTGCCTTGAACGCGCTCAGGTCCACGTTGGCGGTCTGGGTCCAGCGGTCCACGCCTTGCGCTGGGAAAGCCCCGTTGAGGTCGGTCCAGGTGACGCCCGCCGCGTTGGGCGAGCCGGTGCCCGAGTACGTAGTCGAAACCAGCAGGCGCAGCGGCGCGCCGTTGAACGCGCTGCGGCTCCAGTACGTGAGCAGCGGGAAGGTGCTGGCGCTCAGGTTGAAAGCCGGCGAAATCAGCCAGTCCTCGTTCGTGATATTGGCCCCGCCGGCAAAGCCGTTGATTTGCACGCCGCTCGGCAGGCTGGCCGCGCCGGTAGCATCGGCCGCGTCGCGCCCAAAGGTGGTGCAGGCCCAGGTTTGCGCCCCAGTCACGCTGAACTGGCTCCAGCCGTCGGAGATGGCCGCCGTGCCGGTACAGGTATTGAAGTTGAAGCTCGTCTGGTTAGGGTCGAGGCCCGCGCCGGTCAAGGCTACGCTGCGGGTCACGGCCCCGGCGCTCACGTGCGTGATGCTGCCCGTGGCCGGCCCGGCCGCCGTGGGCTGAAAGCGCACCGACACCGTTTTGGCCGTCGCCAGCTCGGCCACGGTGTAGCTCAGCGTGGCGGCAAACGTCGTCCCGTCCTTCGAAATGCTGAACGGCGCGGCCGTAGTCAGCACCACGTCGGCGGTCAGGTTCACGGCGGTCAGCGCGTAGGTCTGCGCGGCCGAAGTCGTGCTGATGTTCTGGTTGCCGAAGCTCAGCGCGTTGGGCGCGAGCGTGATAACGGGCGTAGTGGGCGTGGGCGCGTTCCAGCTCAGCGAAAAATCGTCGATGGCTGAGGTGGGGCGGTTGCCCGTGCCGGTGGTGCCGGCCAGCGTGGCGATGCGGATAGTTACCGGCCCGCTCTGGTTGTCCAGCGCCGAGCCGAAACTCACCGTCACCGTGTTGTTGCTGAACGTGCTGCCGCCGGTGTTGGCGCTGCTGCCCACCACGGTAAACGTGGTCGGGTTCAGCCCCAGCCCGTAGCTCACCTGCCAGGGTGCCGTGCGCGGCGACGAGTCGTCGAGCGACTGCAGCTGAAACGAGAGCGCCAGGTCGGTGCGCCCCGTGGTGTTGGCGGCCTGAAACACGAAGGCCGGCCCGATGTCGGTGGCCCCCACCTGGCGCACAGCCAGGGCGCGGTTGGTGGCGGCGTTCTGGTCGGCCACGGGGGTGGCGGCGGTCAGGCCGGTAGCCGAGGCCACGTTCTTAAACCCGCCCCCGGTGTCTTTCCAGCCGGCGGCGGCCGGCACGAAGGCGGCCACCGTGCCCAGGCTGGTAGCCGTAGCGGCGGTATACACGCCGAAGCCGGTGGGCAGGCCCGTGCTCAGGCTGTTAAAATTCTCAACATAGGGGCTGGTGCCGAGCGTGGCCTGGGCCCGCGCGCCGCCGAGCGCGGCCAGGCCTATACTCAGCGAGAGGCCCAGGATGCGGAAAGAGTGTCGCATAGAAAACGGGAATAAAGGGGTGGGAAATGAGGAAGAGCGGAACCGGATAAGCCGACCCATGAGCCGGCTGAGAACCTGCGCAAAATTACCGCGTCAGGCCCAACCCCCGGTCAGCCCCAGGTTACGGTAGTGTTGTGAAGCACATCAGGGTTGCCGCACCCGGCTTATTCTCCTAAAACTTACGCAGAAAGTCCGTCCTTGCGAGCGCAGCGAAGCAATCGCACCTGTTAAGTACGTCTGACGAGCCGAATAACGAGCCGAACGGGTGCGATTGCTTCGCTGCGCTCGCAAGGACCGACGCTTTGCGTAGGTCCTATCTCCTAAACTTGCGGTACCTTTAGCGGCACCATCCTCCTCCAACTACCCTTAATTCTTTGTTTATGCAGGCAAAATCTGTACTCCTTGCGGGAGGCGCGCTGCTGGCGGCCACCACGGGCGCGCTGGCCAGCGGTTTTCAAATCAACCTGGCCAATCATAAGAATATTGGCATGGGCCACACCGGCACCGGCCTCTATCTCGATGCCGGCTCGCAGTTTTTCAACCCCGGCGCGCTCGTCTTTTCGCCCAGTGGGCTCGTGTTTGGGGCCAACCTGGCCGTGCCTCGCCTCGCGTACCGGGCCGATGGCACCGGAGCCGACCAGCGTATCCTCGACAACAAGAACGTGTTTCCGTTCAGCGGCTACGCCTCGTTCGGGCCCAAGGATGGCAAGGTGAAGTTCGGCATCGGCGCCTACACGCCCTTTGGCTCGGAGCTGCACTACCAGAAGGGTTGGGAAGGCCGCTACGCGCTGACCGACATTACCTTGCAGTCGGTGTTCGTGCAAGGCACCGTGTCGGTAGCCATCACCCCGCAGCTGGCCGTGGGCGCGGGCCTGGTGAGCCTGGCCTATGGCAACGTGGACCTGCAGCGCGACGTGCCCCTGCAAGGACAAGGCGCCGCCGACCCGCTCCACGTGCAGCTCAGCGGCAAGTCGGACGTGAAATTTGGCTACAACCTGGGCATTATGTTCAAGCCCAGCGCCAAGCTGAGCGTGGGTATCAGCTACCGCTCAGCCATCGATGCCACGGTCACCGGCGGCGACGTGACGGTGACCAACCTACCCGCCTCGGTGGCCGGCCGCTTCACGGCCAAAGCGTTTAACGTGACGCTGCCGCTGCCCTCCACGACCAGCATAGGCATCGGCGTGTACCCCAGTGAAAAGCTCACCCTCGCCTTCGACGCCAACCTCGTGGGCTGGAGCCGCTACCAGTCGCTGGACTTCACGTACGGCGGCGGCGGACTACTCGGTGGCCAGGCTTCCTCCACCTCGAAGCGGCAGTACCAGGATGCGCTCGCCTTCCGGCTGGGCGGCCAGTACAAGGTGACCGACAAGTTTACGGTGCGGGCCGGCACGTTCTACGACTTCGCCTGCGTGCCCGATGGCTTCGTAACCCCGGAAACGCCCGATGCCGACCGCATCGGGGCGACGGCCGGCTTCAGCTACGCGCTCAACGAGCGCTTCGGCCTTGATGGCTCGTACCTGTTCGAAAACTTCCTGCAGCGCAGCCAGACCCAGGCCGACCTGGTGACCAACGGCACCACCGACCGCGTGGCCGGCACCTACAAAACGGCGGTGCACGTGCCCGGCGTGGGGCTGTACGTCAAATTTTAATACTGCCTTTTCTCCTACTCTCTCGTACTTTTTTTGTATGATGACTTCGTTATTTTCACTTCCGACTACCCGGCCCGCGCTCGCTTTGCTGGGCCTGGGTTTGAGCCTGAGCCTCGGCTTGGCCGGCTGCCAGCCCGATATCGCGGCGCCGAGCGCGGTCACGCCGGGCGACGCCAACTTCACGCGCTACATCGCCGTGGGCAACTCGCTCACCGCCGGCTTCGCCGACAACGGGCTCTACCTCGACGGGCAGCTCAACTCGTACCCCAGCATTCTGGCTGGGCAGTTTGCGCTGGCGGGCGGCGGGGCATTCCCCCAGCCGCTCTTCACCACGGCGCAGGCCAATGGCTCGGGCTACCTGCGCCTGGCCGGCTTCACGCCCACCGGCGCGCCCATCACGGCCCAGGTAGCCCCGCAGGCCATCCGCTCGCTGTCGCCGGTGCTGCTCACCAAATTCGCCGGCACCATCAACAACCTGGGCGTACCCGGCATTCGGATGGCTGACATTCAGACGCCCGGCTACGGCAGCCCCGCCGGCAACCTCTTCTTCGAGCGCATCACGCCCGACGCCACGCCCTTGCAGACGTATTTGCAGCGCGTGCAGGCTGAAGTGCCCTCGGCGACGTTCTTCACTTGCTGGCTCGGCAACAACGACGTGCTGGGCTACGCCACTTCCGGCGGCGGAGTCGCCACCAGTCCCATCACAACTACGGCCGTCTTCGACGCGCAAGCCGTGGCCGTGGTCAATGCCCTGACGGCCAACGGTGCCAAAGGTGTGGTGTGCAACATCCCGGACGTGACGGGCATCCCGTTCTTCACCACCGTGGGTCCGTCGGCGCGCGCCTCGTTCGCGGCGGCGGGTGTGCCCGCGGTGGCTCCGTTCGTGTATACGACTGGTTTTCTGGCTCCTGGGCTGCCCAACGTCCGCGTGACGACGACGCTGGCCGCCATCCGCGACGCGAGCGGCACCGGCAACCTGCTGCTCACGCTTACTTCGTCACCTTATATCGGCCTCTACGGCCGGCCCGGTGGCCAGTTCTGGCGCGATTTCTACCGCCAGGCTCGCCCCAGCCTGCCCGCCACCATCCCGAACCTGAGCACCTTCCTGACCGTGCTGGCTGTAGATACCACGCAGGCGTTCGGCCAAACTACTGGCAACCCTTTCCCGAGCCCGCTTATCCTCGACGCCACCGAGCAAACGGCCGTGCTCAACGCCACGACGGCTTTCAACACGTCGCTGCTCAACGCGGCTACCGCCAAGAACGTGGCCTACTTCGATGCCAACATATTCTTCCGCACCATCGCCAACAACGGCTTCGCCACCAACGGCGTGAGCAACACGGCCGGCTACATCTCGGGCAATCTGTTTTCACTCGACGGCGTACATCCCACGCCGCGTGGCTATGCCCTGATTGCCAACGAGATAATTAAGGTTACCAACGCTAAATACGGCTCTACCCTGCCGCCTGTAAATGCCAACCTTTATCGCGGAGTACTCTTCCCCTAGCGATGAGGTGGTGAATTAGGGAGATGATGAGCTTTCTCGGCTGACATCGCTGAGCGACGGACGAGAAAGCTCACCATCTCACCGATTCACTATTTCACCAAAAAAAGCCCCGACTTGTCGGGGCTTTTTTTCGGTTGTATCTTCGCCTTCGCTGCTATCCAGAAAGACCGAGGGACCAGGCCCGATGACGTCTTGGCAACCGCCCCACAGCAACGTGGAAGGCCGGTGCCAACTCCTGTTCGACTTCGCTTAGGCGGGGCCGAAGAAGATGACAGCTGAAACCTGCGCCGCCCGGCGCGGCTTTCTTTCTGGATAGGAGCTGCTTGCTCCCATTATTTCCTCCGAAAGAATGCTGACCGCCGCCGCTCCCCGCCTCCCGGACCCCGCCTGTATTTCGCCCCTCTACGCCCTCACGCGCCAGCGCCTGCTGGTGCTCGACGGCGCGATGGGCACCATGATTCAGCGCTACCCGCTGGAAGAGGAAGACTTTCGGGGCGCGCGCTTCGCCCAGCATTCGCACCCGCTGCGCGGTAACAACGACCTGCTGAGCCTGACGCGGCCCGATATTATTCGGGAAATCCACGCCCAGTATTTCGCCGCCGGGGCCGACATGGTCGAGACGAACACGTTCTCCGGCACGACCATCGCCCAGGCCGACTACGCCCTGGAGCACGTCGTGTACGAGCTGAACTACGAGTCGGCGCGGCTGGCGCGGGAGGAAGCCGACCGCTACTCGGCCCTCACGCCTGAGCAGCCGCGCTTCGTGGCCGGCGCACTCGGCCCCACCAACCGCACGGCCTCGCTCTCGCCCGACGTGAACCGCCCCGGCTACCGCGCCGTGACCTTCGACGAGCTGGCCGCCGCCTACCTGGAGCAAGTGCGCGGCCTCGTGGACGGCGGCGTGGACGCGCTGCTCATCGAAACCATCTTCGACACGCTCAACGCCAAAGCGGCCCTGTTCGCCGTCCAGCAATTTTTCGACGACGGCGGCCGCGTGGTGCCCCTCATGATTTCGGGCACCATCACCGATGCCTCGGGCCGCACGCTGAGCGGGCAAACCGTGGCCGCGTTCTGGCACAGCATCCGCCACTTGCCGCTGCTGAGCGTCGGCCTGAACTGCGCCCTGGGCGCGGACCAGCTCAAGACCTACGTGCGGGAATTAGCGCGCATCGCGCCCGACGTGGCTATTTCGGCCTATCCCAATGCCGGCTTGCCAAACGCGTTCGGCGGGTACGACGAGTCGGCTCAGGAATTCGCCGCGCTGGTCGAGGAATACTTGCAGGAAGGGCTGGTGAACATCGTGGGCGGCTGTTGCGGCACCACGCCGCTGCACGTGGCGGAGCTGCGGCGGTTGGCGGACGGCTACGCGGTGCGGTCAGTTAAGAGTTATGAGTTAAGAGTTAAGAGTTTGCAGGAAGAGGCGAACGGTCCGACAGTCACCGCAAACGAAGACGCTGAAGAATCAACTCTTAACCCTCAACTCTCAACTCTTAACTCAACGAAGCTAGCCGGCCTCGAACCGTTTACTATCGAAGAAAATAACCTGTTCGTTAACATCGGCGAGCGCTGCAACGTGACCGGCTCGCGGGCCTTCGCGCGCCTGATTCGGGCCGGCGACTACGACGCGGCCCTGGCAGTGGCCCGCGACCAGGTGGAGAACGGCGCCCAGGTGCTCGACATCAACATGGACGAGGGCATGCTCGACTCGGAAGCGGCCATGACGACCTTTCTCAACCTGATTGCCGCCGAGCCGGACATCGCGCGGGTGCCGCTCATGATTGACTCCTCGAAGTGGAGCGTCATCGAGGCCGGGCTGAAGTGCGTGCAGGGCAAGAGCATCGTCAATTCGATTTCGCTGAAAGAAGGCGAGGACGCGTTTCGGCGCCACGCGCGGCTGGTGCGCCAGTACGGCGCGGCGGTCGTCGTGATGGCGTTTGACGAGCGCGGGCAAGCGGACTCCTACGAGCGGCGCATCGAAATCTGCGCTCGCTGCTACCGCATCCTGACCGAGGAAGTAGGCTTTCCGGCCGAAGACATCATCTTCGACCCTAACATTTTAACTGTGGGCACCGGCATTGAGGAGCACCGCCGCTACGCGCTCGACTTCATTCAGGCCGTGGGCTGGATTAAAGCTAACCTGCCGGGCGCGCGCACCAGCGGCGGGGTCAGCAACATCAGCTTCGCGTTCCGGGGCAACGATGTCGTGCGCGAGGCCATGCACGCGGCGTTTTTGTACCACGCCATCCGGGCCGGGCTGAGCATGGGCATTGTGAACGCGGGCCAGCTCGCCGTGTACGCTGAAATCGAGCCGGAGCTGCTCGTGCTGGTCGAGGACGTGCTGCTCGACCGTCAGCCCGAAGCCACCGAGCGCCTAGTCGATTTCGCCGAAAGCGTTAAAGGCAACGACAAAGCCGAACTCAGCAACGAGCAACAGGAAACCAGAAACAAGAAACTCGACTGGCGCGCCCTGCCCGTGGCCGAGCGCTTGCAGCACGCGCTGGTGCGCGGCATCACCGACTTTATTGACGAGGACACCGAGGAAGTGCGCCGGCAGGTGGCGCGGCCGCTCGACGTGATTGAGGGGCCGCTCATGGCGGGCATGAACGTGGTGGGCGACCTGTTTGGGGCGGGCAAAATGTTTCTGCCCCAGGTGGTGAAGTCGGCGCGGGTCATGAAAAAGGCCGTGGCCTACCTGGAGCCGTATTTATTGGCCGACAAGATGGCCGGCGAGCGGCAGACGGCCGGCCGGATTCTGCTGGCCACGGTGAAGGGCGACGTGCACGACATCGGCAAGAACATCGTGGGCGTGGTCTTGGCCTGCAACAACTTCGACATCGTGGACCTGGGCGTAATGGTCCCGCTGGAGCGCATCCTCGACGAAGCCCAGCGCGTGGGGGCTGACATTATCGGCCTGAGCGGGCTGATTACGCCCAGCCTGGACGAGATGGTGTACGTGGCCCGCGAGATGGAGCGCCGCCGGATGCAGGTGCCGCTGCTCATCGGTGGGGCCACGACGTCGCGCCTGCACACGGCCGTGAAAATCGCGCCGGTGTATTCCGGCTCGGCCGTGTACGTAAACGACGCGTCGCGCTCGGTGGGCGTGGCGGCGAGCCTGCTCGGCTCGGGCAAGGACGCGTACCTGAGCACCATCGCGGCCGAGTACGCCGCCCTGCGCGAGGACCACGCCAGCCGCCAGCGCGACAAAAACTACTTGAGCATCAGCGCTGCCCGCGCCAACGGGTTCCGGGCCGACTGGGAAACGTCGCCCATCACCAAACCCAGCTTCCTGGGCACACGGGTGCTGGACAACTACCCGCTCGACGAGCTGGCCCGCTACATTGACTGGACCCCGTTCTTCCACACCTGGGAGCTGCGCGGCCGCTACCCGCGCATCCTGGAAGACGAGGTGCTGGGCGACGCAGCGCGTAAATTATTTGCCGACGCGCAGCGGATGCTGGCCGAGATTATTCAGGATAAAAGCCTGACGGCCCGCGCCGTGCTGGGCTTCTGGCCGGCCAATACCGTGGACCACGACACGATTGAAATTTACGCCGACGACGAGCGGGAGCAGGTCGTGGACGAATTCTTCACCCTGCGCCAGCAAGGCGAGAAAGGCCCTGGCGTGCACAATGTGGCGTTTTCGGATTACCTCGCCCCGCGCGAAACCGGCCGCGCCGACTACCTCGGCGGCTTCGCCGTGACGGCCGGGTTGGGCATCGAAAAGCTGATTGAAAAATACGAGGCCGACCACGACGACTACTCCATCATCATGGTCAAGGCCCTGGCCGACCGCCTCGCCGAGGCCTTCGCCGAGCGCCTGCATCAGCGGGTGCGCGAGGAGTTCTGGGGGTATTCGCCCGACGAGCACCTGAGCGGCGAGGACCTCATCAAGGAAGAATACCGCGGCATCCGCCCCGCGCCCGGCTACCCCGGCTGCCCCGACCACACCGAAAAAATTACGCTTTTTCGCCTGCTCGACGCGACCAATCAGACCGGCATCACGCTCACCGAAAACCTGGCCATGTACCCCACGGCGGCCGTGAGCGGGTTGTACTACGCCCACCCGGCGGCGAAGTATTTCGGGTTGGGCAAGATTGGGCGCGACCAGGTGGTGGATATGGCCGCGCGTAAAAGGATGGAGCTGGAGGGGTTGGAGCGGTGGCTGATGCCGAATTTAAACTATGAGCCGGTCAGCGTAACACCAAGCTCAAGCTTGGTGAACCATTGAGCGATGTCCCGACCTAATTAACCGCCTACCGGCGCGACCCATTCACCAAGCTGGAGCTTGGCGTTACGTATGAAAGTAACCGAACATTTACAGAAAGCCGCCGGCAAAACCCTCTTTTCATTCGAGGTTTTGCCGCCGCGCAAGGGCGAGAACATCCACACGCTATTCTCTAACATCGAGCCGCTGCTCGAATTCAAGCCGCCGTTCATCGACGTGACCTACCACCGCGAGGAGTTCGTGCTGCGCGAGCGGCCGGGTGGGTTGCTCCAGCGCAAGGCCGTGCGCAAGCGGCCGGGCACGGTGGGCATTTGCGCGGCCATCAAAAACCGCTTCGACGTGGACACCGTGCCGCACCTGATTTGTGGTGGGTTTGCGAAAGAGGAAACCGAGAACGCGCTCATCGACCTGCATTTTTTGGGCATCGACAACGTGCTGGCGCTGCGCGGCGACCCCATCAAAACGGAGGGCCATTTCCAGGCGCACCCCGACGGCCACCGCTACGCCGCCGACCTCATCACGCAGGTGTCGGCCCTGAACCACGGCCGCTACCACGACCACGACGAGGACTACCAGACCGACGGGGCCGAGCCGGTGCTCTGCACCGACTTCTGC
>JANXNW010000118.1 GCA_025353905.1 Hymenobacter sp. | reverse complement strand
ATGCTGCCCGACTCGCTCGACACCAGCGGGCAGCTCGCGCCCGAGCGGCGGCACCGGGGCATCTACGAGGCGGTCGTCTACCGGGCGAAGCTGCGGGTGCGGGGCGTGTTTCAGGCTCCGCCGCTCACCGACCTGGGCGTGGCGGCGGCCGACGTGCGCTGGGCCGAAGCGTTCGTGGCGCTGGGTATTTCTGACCTGAAAGGTATTCGCAACGGTTTGGCCCTGAGCTGGGACGGCCAGACGCGACCGTTCGAGCCGGGCCTGCCCGATGGTGACGTGCTGCCCCGCGGCTCGGCCCCGAGCGTACGTACGCAAGTGAACGCGGTGGTCGAGGAGCGGTCGCGCTACTCGAAGTCCAGCGCCGCTATCGAGAGTGGGAACGACACGCAAGGCGCGGCGGCCAACGGGCTGAGTGTGCTCGTGCCCGTGCCCAACGCGGCTGCCCTCGGCCGCCGTCACACCTTCGCTTTCGACCTCGACCTGAACGGCAGTACCGGCCTGCTCCTCGCGCCGCTCGGCCGCCAAACTACCCTGCACCTGAGCGCGCCCTGGGCCGACCCGAGCTTCATCGGCGCCTTTCTGCCGGCGCAGCGCACGCTCACGGGCGGGCAGTTCGCGGCCGACTGGCGCGTGTTTCACCTCAACCGCAACTACCCGCAGCACTGGCGCACGGGCGAAGCCCGGCCCGATGTGGACGGCTCCACGTTTGGGGTGCGGCTGCTGGTGCCCGTCAACGAGTACCAGAAAACGACGCGGGCCGCCAAATACGCCCTGCTGCCGCTGGGCCTCACGTTTCTGGTGTTTTTCTTCGTCGAGATTCTCAACCGGCGCCGCATTCACCCGTTCCAGTATTTACTGGTGGGGCTGGCGCTGGTCATTTTTTACGTGCTGCTGCTGGCCTTGTCCGAGCAGATACCCTTTGATGCGGCCTACGGGCTCTCGGCGCTCACCATTATTGGCCTGGTGGCGGCCTACGCGGCGGCCAGCTTCCGGCAGCGGCGGCCCACGCTGGCTACGGGCGGGGTGCTGGCGCTGGTCTATAGCTTCGTGTTCGTGGTGCTGCAATTGCAGGATTACGCCCTGCTGGTGGGCAGCCTGGGGCTGGTCGTGGTGCTGGCGGCGGTCATGTTTCTCTCGCGCAACATCAACTGGTATGCACCGGATGAGCTTTCTGGCGGTGAGGTGATTGGATGAGGATTCTGTCATTACGAGCATGTTGCGCATCAAGCAAGGGACGAAGCAATCGCACCTTTCCAGCTGTGTACGAGCGAAAATCGAGCGTACTGAACAGGTGCGATTGCTTCGTCCCTTGCTTGATGCGCAACATGCTCGCAATGACTGGGCGGTAGTCTTTACTGATAGTGCGTACCTTCGTCTCATCAAGCAGGAGCCGCTGGTTTTTTGGGATGTCAATGCCGTTGGGGCCACGCCCCGACCGGCCCCTCTCCCGCCCGACTGCCTGCTTGGCCAAAATCATTTCTGAGAGCCTAATCAAGTCCGCCCCCGGCCCGTAACTGGCTTGGGCCGGCCGGCTGCTACTGCGTGAACCGTCCGAATCTGTGGGCCGAAGGCCGGGAAATTGTCTTGGAAGACAACCATTTGCTGGTGATAAATAAGCCCGCCGGCATTTTGGTGCAGGGCGACGAAACCGGCGACGAGCCGCTGTCGAACAAAGCGGCCGAATACCTGAAATTCAAGTACAAAAAGCCCGGTGAGGCGTTTGTGGGCGTCGTGCACCGCATCGACCGGCCGGTCTCAGGCCTGGTTATTCTGGCCAAAACGAGCAAGGCGCTGAGCCGGCTCAACGAGCTGTTTCGGGACAACCAGATTCAGAAAACGTACTGGGCGCTCACCGGCAAGCCGCCCGTGCCCGAAGCCGGCACGCTGGTGCATTGGCTGGTGAAGGACGTGATTCGCAACGTGACCAAAGCCTACCCCGAGCGCCACGCGCAAGGCCAGCGCTCGGAGCTGAGCTACCGCCTGCTTGGTCCCGCCGCCAACCGCTACCTGCTGCAAGTGAATCCGGTAACCGGCCGCCCCCACCAGATTCGGGTGCAGCTCAGCACCGGCCTGGGTCTGCCCATCGTCGGCGACGTGAAGTACGGCTTTCTCAACCCGCTGCCCGACGTGAGCATCGCCTTGCACGCCCGGCAATTACAGTTTCAGCACCCCGTCACAAAAGAGCCGCTCACGCTAACCGCCCCGCTACCCGATGCCCCGCACTGGGACGCGGCCAGGGTGAATGAGTGACTGAGTGAATACCCTTGCGTCGGTCGCTCAGTCACTCAGTCGCCCATTCACCGCCCGGTGTAACATTATGGCATTATGATGCTCTGGTCCATCCGGGCCTGAACAACGGCCGTAATTTTGTCTTTACGCTGAACTCCGCCCCGGTCAATTGGCTTTAGGCGGACAGCATTTGCTTCACGCCTAGCTTTTTTCGGATGGCCATTCTGGTTTTCTTCATCGCGCACTATTATTTGTCGCTCTTTACCCAGACATTTTATCTGCACCGCTACGCGGCACATAAAATGTTTACCATGAACAAGTTCTGGGAGCGGTTCTTCTATCTTTTTACCTACGTCTGCCAGGGTAGCTCGTTCTTGTCGCCGCGCGCTTACGCGCTGCTGCACCGGATGCACCACGCGTATTCGGATACCGAGCTTGACCCGCACTCGCCGCTGTATTCGAACAATGCCTTCGACATGATGTGGAAGACGAAAACGATTTACAATGACGTGCTGCACCACCAGCACGAGCTGGCCGAGCGTTTCGAGGGTGACTACCCGGTCTGGAACCTGATTGATGCCATCGGCGACAAATGGTACTCGCGTCTGGGCTGGGGCGTGGCTTACACCATGTTCTACATCAGTTTCGCCACTGCCTGGTGGCAGTATCTGCTGCTGCCGCTGCACTTTCTGATGGGTCCTATTCACGGCGCCATCGTGAACTGGGGCGGGCACAAGTACGGCTATCAGAACTTCGACAACCACGACCACTCCAAAAACACGCTCGCGCTGGACTTTCTGGCTTTTGGCGAATTGTTCCAGAACAACCATCACAAGCTGCCGATGCGCGTCAATTTCGGCGTGAAGTGGTGGGAGTTTGACCCGACCTACGTCGCTATCTGGACGCTGGACAAAGCGCGCATCATCAAAATTAAGCGCAAGAACGTGCAGCCCAAGCAGCGGGTGAAGAAACGGAAATTGGCTCAGGCCGCCTAGTAGCGTGGACTCTGCGAGTCCGTGCGCACAGTCGTTGTTGGGTTAAGCTAAACAACGACTCACACGCGGACTCGCAGAGTCCGCGCTACTCCTCAAAAAGCCGAAGTTTGCGCTTCGGCTTTTTTATTGCCCTGGCTTCCCGTACCTTTGCGGTCCCAAATTTTTGGGGCATTCCACCAGACGCACGAGCTGCGTCGCAGAAACCTACCCGGTTTATGGCAGTTAAAATCCGCCTCGCCCGTCGGGGCCGCAAGAAGGCCGCGACATACGACATCGTAGTAGCCGACGCCCGCGCCCCGCGCGATGGCCGCTTCATCGAGAAGCTCGGCACGTACAACCCCAATCTCAACCCGGCCGTCATCAACCTCGATAGCGAGCGCGCTTTCTACTGGATGATGACCGGCGCGCAGCCCACCGACACCGTGCGGGCCATGCTCTCGTACCGCGGGGTGCTCTACCGCCGCCACTTGCAGTTGGGCGTCGCCAAAGGTGCGTTCGACCAGGCTGCGGCCGACGAGCGTTTCCAGAACTGGCTGACCGAGAAGGACTCGAAAATCGAAGCTAAGAAAACCGGCCTCACCGACACCAAAGTGGAGACGCGCAAGCAGCAGCTCGCCGCCGAAACCAAAGTGAAAGAGGCCCGCGCCGAAGCCCAGAAGCAGAAGCAGGCCGCCGCCTTGGCTGCGTCGGCACCCGCCCCGGCTGCTCCGGCCGCCGCCGAAGCCGATGCCACCACGGAAACAGCCGAGCTGGCCGCCGAGGGTGCCGCTTAGTTTCGGGTAATCAGGTGATGAAGTAATGGGGTGATGAGGTAAAAGATGGGGAGTCAGCTCGCCGGTCTTTTGCTTCATCACCCTTGCTTTTTTACCTTATCACCAACTCACCTCCTCACCTAATCACCCAAAAAGAATGACGCTCGACGACTGCTTTGAACTGGGCTACATCGTGAAAACCCACGCGCTGAAGGGGCAGGTTGTAGCCGAGCTCGACGTGGACGATGCCGCGACCTACGACCGGCTCAAAACCGTGTACGTGGCCCTGAAAACCGCGCCCGAGCGCCTGACGGCCCACGAAGTAGAGCGCCTGAATCCGCAGAGCGGCGGGCGGGTGCTGCTCAAGCTGCGCGGCATCGAACGCATTGAGGAGGCCGAGCCCTTGCGCGGGGCCAAGCTCTGGCTGCCGCTGGGCGAACTGCCGCCACTGACGGAAAACCAGTTTTATTTTCACGACGTAATTGGCTTTCAGGTTATCGATGCGCAGGACGGTCCGCTGGGCGTAGTCGAGAACTTTTACGAGTTTCCGCAGCAGGACGTGCTGGCCATGCGCCACCAGGGCCAGGAGGTGCTGATTCCGGTGGTGGACGAGCTGGTGAGCCACGCCGATATGGAAACGCGGCAGCTGTTCGTGAATTTACCGGAGGGGTTGCTCGATATTTATTTGAATCCGGGGGCGCACAAGAACCCGAACGCGGAATAGAGTTGTGCGGTAGGCTTTAGCCTGTCGGTTGTCGAGTGTAGGGTAAGCTTTAGCTTGCCCGTTTCACAATTGTTCAAATGCAAATACGGGCAAGCTAAAGCTTACCCTACACTCGTCCAACGGCAGGCTGAAGCCTACTGCCCAACTCGTTATGCGGATTGACATCATTACTTGTCAGCCGGAGCTGCTTGCCAGCCCGTTCGCGCATTCCATCGTGCGGCGGGCGCAGGACAAGGGCCTGGTGGAAATCCATTTGCACCAGTTGCGCGACAAAGCCCTCAACAAGCACGGGCAGATTGACGACGCCGTGTTTGGCGGTGGGGCCGGCATGGTGCTGCGCCCCGAGCCCATCGCGGCCTGGATTGACGAGCTGCGGGCCGCACGGCCTTACGAGGCCATCGTGTATCTCACGCCCGACGGCGGAACTCTGCGCCAGCCGCTGTGCAACCGGCTCTCGCTGCTGAGCAACCTCATCCTGCTCTGCGGGCACTACAAGGGTGTGGACCAGCGCATACGCGACGAGTACGTGACCCACGAAATCAGCGTGGGCGACTACGTGCTCAGCGGTGGCGAGCTGGCCGCGGCCGTACTCGTCGATGCCGTAGTGCGGCTGCTGCCGGGCGTGCTCGGCAACGAGGAGTCGGCCCTGGCTGACTCCTTTCAAGACGATTTGCTGGCTCCGCCGCTCTACACCCGGCCCGCTGAATGGCGCGGGCGCATTGTACCAGAAATTCTGCTCTCAGGCAACACGCCCAAGATTGAGGAGTGGCGCCACGAGCAGGCGCTGGCGCGGACCCAAGAGCGCCGGCCGGATTTGTTGGCGTAACGCCAAGCCCCAGCTTGGTGTTACGCCAACAAATCCGTATCTTTGCACTCCGTTTCGCAAAACACCCATCAGCGGGCAGCGGCGCTGTCTTTCGTAATTCTTTTTCGCCATGAGCGTACTACTCGACTTTATTAACGCGGAAGGCAAGGAGCGCCGCGCCAGCTTTCCCAAATTCTCGGCCGGCGACACCATCAACGTCCACGTCAAAATCCGCGAGGGCAACAAGGAGCGCGTTCAGCAATTCCAGGGCGTAGTCATCCAGCGGCGCAACCCCAGCTCGAACGGCGAAACGTTTACGGTGCGCAAAATCTCGAATCAGATTGGCACCGAGCGGATTTTCCCGCTGCTCTCGCCCAACATCGACAAGATTGAGCTGATTCGCCGCGGCAAAGTGCGCCGCGCCCGTCTGTTCTACCTACGTGGCCTCTCGGGCAAAGCCGCCCGCATCAAGGAGCGTCGCCGCGACGTGGTGAAGGAAGTGACCGCGTAGACCAATTTTTTAGTAGAAACAAGCAGCTGCGAAGCCGGCTTTCCTCAACGGGGAGCCGGCTTTTTCGTGTATTTGACCCTGCTGATTGAGCCGGGTGTTTCTCACGAAGCACCGCCGGTCCAGGTCGCGCTGAGCTGGTATATTTGAGCCGTATGACAACTTCCCTTCTCGCGGAGCCCGCGCTGCGCATCTCCCGACTGGCTGCCGGCCTGAGCGGCTCCGAAATTATCCGCATTGGCAACGCCGTGAGCGAGCAGGTGCGCCAGGGCGCGACCATCTGCAACCTGACCATCGGCGACTTCGACCCAGCGCTGTACCCGATTCCGACGGAGCTGCGCGACGGCATTACGGCCGCCTACGCGGCCGGCCAGACCAACTACCCGCCCGCCCCCGGCCTGGCCGAGCTGCGCCGGGCGGCTGCCGATTTTACCGAAACCCGCCAGGGCCTGCGCTATGCCCCAGCCGACGAGGTGCTGGTGGCCGGCGGCTCGCGGCCCCTCATCTACGCCGCCTACCTGGCCCTCGTGGACCCTGGCGACCGGGTAGTGTTTCCGGTGCCCTCGTGGAACAACAACCACTACTGCCACTTGTCGGGGGCCGAGCCAGTAGCCGTGCCCACGCAGGCGGCCCATGACTTTATGCCCACCGCCGCCGAGCTGGCCCCGCACCTGGCCGGGGCCACGCTGCTGGCCCTGTGCTCGCCGCTCAACCCGACGGGCACCATGTTCACCCGCGAAGGCCTGCTGGAAATCTGCGATTTGGTGCTGGCCGAAAACGCGCGCCGCGGCCCCGACGAAAAGCCGCTCTACATTCTGTACGACCAGATTTACTGGCTGCTCACCCTGGGCCAGACCGCCCACGTGGACCCGGTGAGTCTGCGGCCGGCCTTGCGCGAATACGTGGTGTATATCGACGGCATCTCGAAAAGCTTCGCCGCCACCGGCGTGCGGGTGGGCTACGCATTTGGGCCGGCCGCGCTCATCGACAAGATGAAAGCTCTGCTGGGCCACGTCGGGGCCTGGGCGCCGAAGGCTGAACAGGTGGCCGCGGCCGCCTTTCTGCCGCAAACTGCCGCCGTGGATGCCTACCTGACCGACATGCGGACCAAGCTGCGCGCCAGCCTCGAAGCAGCCTACGATGGCCTGCGCACCCTGAGCGAAGCGGGCTATCCGGTAGTCGCCATTGCCCCAGCCGGAGCCATCTACCTCACCGTCAAGCTCGACGTGCTAGGCCGCACCACGCCCGCCGGGCAGGTACTGGACTCGACCAGGGAAATCACCGCCTACTTGCTTGAAGCGGCGCGGCTGGCCGTGGTGCCGTTCAGCGCCTTCGGCGCAACGGACCAGGAGCCGTGGTTCCGGCTCTCGGTCGGGGCCGAGTCGCTGGCCGCCATTCAGGTGGCGCTGCCGCGCCTGAAGGCTGCGCTGGACGCGCTGGGCTAGAAAACCCTTTTGGATAAATTGCTGAAAAGCCCGCCCGGTCAGTTGCGACCGGGCGGGCTTTTTGCGCAGCGTAACCTACTGATTAATCCACTTTAGAAGTCGGCTCAGCTGGCTTGTAAGCATGACCATCAGGTTGGCGGCGGCCGGCCAGATAGGCGATGGTGGCTCCGAGCGTGGTGGCGGCCACTACGCCGGCCACTACCGGGTGCAGGCGGGCGCGGGTGTAGAGGCTGGTGTGCATGACGTGGCCGGGGTTGTGGCCGGTTACCTGCACATGGGGGGCGGCGGGCTGATGCAGCGAGCCGGCGGGATTTTCGGCGCGGGTGCCGTCCTGCTTCTGCTGGGCCACGCCGGCCTTGGCATTCACCCAATCCATGACGCCGGGCACAAGCTTGTTCACGCTGCTCATGAGCTTGCCGCCGCCGCCCACGAACACGTCGCGCATGGGCTGGGTAGCGGCTTTCAGAATGGCGGCCGCGACTTCCTCGGGCGCGTACACCGGCTGGGGCAGCTTGGGCTTCTCGCTGAGGTAGTTGCGGGCATGGTCGGGGAAGGGCGTGTTGATGGCGGCGGGCTTGATGAGCGTCACCGAGACGGGTGCTTTTTCGTCGGCCAGCTCCACGCGCAGCGCGTCGGTGAAGCCCTTCACGGCGTGCTTGCTCGACGCATACATGCCCTGGATGGGCACGGCCACGTCCGACACTACACTGCCCAGATTGATGAGGGCGCCGCCCCGGCGCTTGAGGTGCTTCACGGCTTCGAGCGAGCCGTTGACCACGCCCCAGAAGTTGGTGTCGTAGAGGCGCTTGAAGTCGCGCAGGTTGTCCTGCTCCAATTTACCCCACATGCCTACGCCGGCGTTGTTCACCCACGTATCAAAGCCGCCGAAGTGGGCGCGGGCCGCCTCGGCGATGCGCTCCACGTCCTGGGGCCGGGCCACATCGGCGGCGACGGTCACCACGTGGTGGCCCAGCTCGCGGGCCACCGTAGCGAGGTCGGCTTCGGAGCGGGCGGCCAGCACGAGGCGCGCGCCGGCCTGGGCGGCGGCGCGCGCCGTGGCCAGCCCAATGCCGCTGGTGGCCCCGGTAATGACGATAACTTGTTGGTCGAGCGGTTTGAGTTTGAGGGAAGACATGGAAAAGGGATTAGGGATTGTTATATTAATGGAAATCAGGGGTTGGGTATTGAAAGTACGTTTGTCATGCTGAGCGCAGCGAAGCATCTCGCTCGCTTCGTCCACACGGCCGCTCAACGAAGCGAGCGAGATGCTTCGCTGCGCTCAGCATGACGGACGCTTCCGACCTTAAAACTCTGCCCCCTCTACGGCAGCCACCCCGAAATGGATAGCCCGCCCGGCCCCAACCTACCTTTGCCCGGTTAATTTGAAGTGCATTAAATGAGCGAAGCTATTATACTTAAATCCCTGGCGCTACTGGGCTCGACGGGCTCCATCGGCACCCAGGCGCTGGCCGTGGTGCGCGAGCAACCGGGGCAGTTTCGGGTGGCCGTGCTCACGGCCGGGCGGCAGTGGGAACTGCTCGTGGCCCAGGCCCGCGAGTTTCGGCCGGCGGCCGTAGTCATCGGCGATGAGTTTTACCACGAGGTAAAAACGGCCCTCGCCGACCAGCCCGAAACCCAGGTACTGGCCGGCGCGGCGGCTTTGTGCGAGGTCGTGCAACGCCCCGACGTGGACATCGTGCTCACGGCGCTGGTTGGCTACGCGGGCCTCGCGCCCACGGTGGCCGCTATCCGGGCCGGCAAGGACATCGCCCTGGCCAACAAGGAAACGCTCGTCGTAGCCGGCGAGCTGATAACCGGCCTGGCCCGCGCGCACGGTGTGCGCCTGCTGCCCGTGGACTCCGAGCACTCGGCCATCTTCCAGTGCCTGGTCGGCGAAGAAGCCAATCCGATTGAGAAAATCATCCTCACGGCTTCGGGCGGGCCGTTTCGGGGGCGCACCGCCGCCGAGCTGGCCCACATCACCAAAGCCCAGGCGCTCAAGCACCCCAACTGGACGATGGGCGCGAAAATCACCATCGACTCGGCCTCGCTCATGAACAAGGGCCTCGAGGTGATGGAAGCCAAATGGCTGTTTGGGCTGGCTAACGAGCAGATTGAGGTGGTGGTGCACCCACAGAGCATCGTCCATTCGCTGGTGCAGTTCCGCGACGGCTCCCTCAAAGCGCAGTTGGGGGTACCCGACATGAAGCTGCCCATTCAGTACGCGCTTGGCTACCCGACGCGCCTGCGGAATGATTTCCCGCGCTTTTCGTTTCTGGCCTATCCCACCCTCAGCTTCGAGGCACCCGACGAGGCCACGTTTCGGCACCTGCCGCTGGCCTACCAGGCGATGCGGGCCGGCGGCAACGCTCCGTGCGTGCTCAACGCGGCCAACGAGGTGGCCGTCGCCGCGTTTCTACATGACCAAATCAGCTTCCTGGGCATGGCCGATGTGGTGGCCGGGTGCCTCGAACGGGTGCCGTATCTTGCGGCCCCAACCCTGGCCGACCTGGAAACCGTAGATGCCGAGGCGCGACGGGTAGCC